>NZ_SJSA01000001.1:973698-1298264 GCF_004766125.1 Duncaniella freteri | reverse complement strand
GATGAATTCACATGGACCGCCGGTGCCATAGCAGGAGCTGTGCGCGCTCTCACAGAAAAAATCAGCGATCCTGACGACATCATGGCAAAGGCCAACGAAACCGCCCGCTCACGACTCTCTGACCAATAAAACCCAAGCCACATATGAAGCCTCTTTCGCTCGAACCAGTATTCCTACCCGCCACAGCCGACACAGCCAATATCCGTGCTCGGCTGAAGAAGGTACGCGCCCCCGAGGACAGCATATCCTCCTTGCTCGGCACAGATTTCGACACGGCATATGACACGCTGCGCACGACTGCAGCAGCAGGGACCGCCGCTGACGAGGCTGCCCAGGTGACATCCACTCTTGCCGAAATGGACTCCGTGCTGTCAGCAGCCGGTTCCGAGGGGGAGAATGACTCGCAACGCATCATACTCCATGCCGCAATACTACAGATACTGACGGCTCTTCATATCGAACAGAATTCGCTTGACGATGCGGCAGTGACTGCCGCACGTGCCCTGTCGCTGCTTGCACGCGACCCCAAGCGCAAGGACACCCCTTTCCTCCAGGTGCTCGGATGCCTGCTCTACGACATCTCCCATCTCCACGGCGAGAGGGGGGAGTTCAAACAGGCGGAACGTGAGGTGGAGAAATCCATCAAGGTGTTTGAGCGGCTCGCCAAGACCAATCCCGACCGATACGCGTCGCCTCACGTAATGGCACTCAACGGAGCCACCTCGGTATACCGCAACCGCGTGAAGCAGGCCGAACTGCTCGCCCACTATCAGGCTGCCACCTCATCCTATCTCCAGATGCTCAACTCAGGGGTGGAGGATGCCGCTGCCCGCTTAGTGGAATCACTCACCGCCGAGGGGGACACTCTCGCCCGCATGGGCCGCCACCGCGAGGCTATACAATACTATTCCCGCGCCCTTAAATATCTCACACGCCTGGAGCCGGCATTCACGCTCCATCAGCTAAGGCTCTCCATAGCTCTTGGGAAGTCAATGCTCTCAGTGAGCGCGATGCGCGAGAAAGGTGTGCACCTGCTCAACACCATGCTCCATAAGGCGACAAAGATAAACGCCCTTGACGAGCACCGCCTGATAGTGGATGCACTGTATCACGCCAAGAGCCGGTCGCTCGACATTCTCAGCCTCTGGCACAAGGTGTTCCCTAAATAAAACTACTGGAAACAACATTATCACATAAAGCAATGTCAACCCACCTACCCACATCCTCTCTCCCCAAAATCGAGGATGCCAGAATAGCCGTAGTGTCAGCCGAATGGAACGGACACATCACCGGACCGCTCACCGAGGGTGCTGTCAGCACTCTAAAGGAGAACGGACTGACCGACGATGAGATAGGAGTGTTCACTGTGCCGGGAGCCGTAGAGCTTACATTTGCCGCCTCCAAGCTCATAGAATCGAGCGAATACGATGCCGTGATCGTGATAGGATGCGTGATCAAGGGTGACACACCCCATTTCGACTATGTGTGCTCAAGCGTCACCCAAGGCATAACCCACCTGAATGCCGAATGTGACATCCCTGTGATATTCGGAGTGCTCACCGTGCTTGACGAGCAGCAGGCTCTCGACCGCGCGGGAGGCAGGCTCGGCAACAAAGGCTCCGAAGCTGCCGAGACAGCTATAAAGATGGTAGCCTTCAACCGTTCGGTGTAGGGTGAGCGAACACCACCTGCACCATACACCTGCAAACCTAATTTACAACATACCATAATATTACAGCTATGGAGCGTCTGATGCACTATGTGTGGCAATATCGGCTGCTGACCCCTGCCGATATGGTCACTGTGGACGGACGCAGAATATCCATAATCGATCCGGGACGGCACAACACAGATGCCGGTCCCGATTTCTTTAACGCTAAAATTAAGATAGGGGAACGCACTTGGGCGGGGGATGTAGAGATGCATGTACGTGCAAGCGACTGGCACCGCCATCACCATGACTCCGATCCGGCATACGACTCGGTGGTGCTCCATGTGGTGGACTGTGATGACGCACCCATATCCCGACGCAACGGAGAGATAATACCGCAGATGGTGATGAGATGCTCTCCCGAGTTCCACCGACGTTATGACATGCTTGTGGGACGTTCGGACATAGACCTGCCATGCGCCCCGGAGATCCCCGCAATCCACCCTCTGCATCTGCGCGACTGGATCACAGCCCTATCATACGAAAGGGCATATGCCAAGGCTGACCGGCTCATAGCCCATCTCGAACGCTATACCGGCGACTGGGAACAGACCCTCTACGTCACTCTCGCCCGGGCTTTGGGCTTCAGCATCAACTCCGAGCCGATGGAGCGCATGGCTCTGTCCCTGCCTCTGCATTTCCTGCGCAAACACAGCGACTCTCTTACTGCCATAGAGGCTCTGATGTTCGGTCAGGCAGGTCTTCTGCCTTGTTCGCCCGATCCTGACGGCACTGCCCGCCCACAACCTACCGGAGATCCGTATATCGACAGCCTCGTGAGAGAATATGTATTCCTTGCCCACAAATTTTCTCTGCGCCCTGTCACTTCTCCCGGATGGAAGATGGGGCGGATGCGTCCTCAGAATCTCCCCTACCGCCGCATAGCTCTCCTTGCAGCAATGGTAGCCGGAGATTTCCGCATCGTGAGAAGGCTCCTGAGCGCGAAGTGTCCTGATGAGGCTATCGAGCTGATGCGCATGCCTCTGACCGGATATTGGTCCAACCGGTTCTCGTTCGGTGCGGCATCCGAACGCTCCTTCGAGACTATGAGCCGTGCCTCCGCCACTGTCCTGGTAATAAATGTGGCTATACCTCTGATGATTGCCTATGGTATGCGCCATGGCGACGATGCCCTCACCGGGAGGGCTTTCGAATGGCTTACGACGCTCCCTCCAGAGAGCAATTCTATAGTCAGCACTTTCTCTGCTGCGGGGATATCTGCCCGCGATGCGTTCACTTCTCAGGCTCTGATTCAGCTGCGGCGGGAGTATTGCGAGAAGCATGCCTGCCTGTTGTGCCGTATAGGGCACAGGCTCCTGGCTGCCCGCGCCAAAAGATAGACCAGAGAACCATATTAAGACAGGAGAACTGGAGAACTTTTTATAGGACCAGAGATCCATATAGACAGAAGAACAGGAGATCTGTTAGCGAGAATCAAGGATTATAGGCTTTACAGCTATAGTCCTATGGCTCTCCGGGCTAACAGATCTCCTGTTCTTCTGTCTTTTATATTACTCAGCCTGGGCTTTTGCGCGCTCAAGATATTTCTTGACATCGATGCCCATCTGAGGACCGTAGTTGGGATATTCCTTTACGATTTCCTCATATACGGCTGCCTCTGCCTTGTAGTCCTTCATCTCGCGGAGCACGGTTGCCTCCTTGAGCATGAATGCGGGTGTGTAGGCGGGATTGCCGTCAGACAGGCTGATCGCTTTCTTGAAGCAGTCAAGTGCCTCGGCATACTTCTTAAGGTTGACATAGCAGTCACCCTCAAGGCTCTTTGCCCCTGCGCTGATGATTGATTCGGATGAAGAATAACCGTTGAGGTATTTTATAGCCTCCTCGTACTTCTTGTCCTTATAGAGAAGGATAGCGGCGTTGAGCCCTGCGAGCTCGCCTGCCTTGTAGCCATGGTTGTCAGCTACCTGCTGATACTTTGCCAGCGCGATACTGTCGTTGCCCATAAGCAGCTCTATATCCGCCTGTCCGAGTGCGTCATTGGCACTCTGGATGCCCGGCTGACGGACAGCATAGACGTAAACGAGCACCGCAATAACCACTGCTGCCACTGCAACGCAGGCATACATGATGGTCTTAGGGTTCTTCTGCACTCTCTCGCCAAGTCCGGTGAGGGTGTCGTTCACCTCGTCAATTGAGGTGCGTGTTTCTTCTTCGTGATTTGTATTTGCCATTGTGTATTGTATTTTTTCAGATTGAAGGGGACTATGGGAACGCCTGACTATTAAAAAATCTGCCGTTCCAAGGTGCAAAATTAGCATTTATTCCGCTAAGTATGAAATTTTTCGGATGCAATTTTACCCTTTGTTTTCAAAAGTTGATAAGCGGATATGATATATCAGCACCAAAACCCATTCTAAAATACATGATCGATCATCACATCATGTTAAAACACTTTAACACTATTGCCCGGATTATCTTTTTCCACCGGATGAGGAATACCTGAATTCGCTCCTGAAATATCCTGTCGGCGAAATGAGTCGGCGTGCCTCTAAGCTGCTTGCCGGGGATGTATAAGTCACAGGTTGCCCTGAGCCGAATCCTATAACGTGTGGATTTATGGAAATAAATTATTAATTTTGCGGCACCTTGAAACAACAATAGGATTTAACTAAACAAAAAAGAGAATTCATTATGTCGACTTATACAGCACTTGACTCACGCAAGGTCACCACACGCCGTCTTACTGAGATGAAAGCCAAGGGTGAGAAGATAGCCATGCTCACCGCCTATGACTATTCGATGGCAAAACTCATCGACGAGGCAGGCATGGACGTCATCCTCGTAGGCGACTCGGCATCCAATGTCATGGCGGGCAACACCACCACTCTGCCCATGACCCTCGATCAGATGATATATCATGCCAAGAGTGTGATGAAAGGCACCAACCGTGCGCTCGTAGTGTGCGACATGCCTTTCGGCACCTATCAGGGCAACCCCCTTGAGGCTCTGTCGTCAGCAATCCGCATCATGAAGGAGAGCCACGCCGAAGCCGTGAAGATGGAGGGTGGCGAAGAGATAATCGAGAGCATACAGAGGATTCTCTCGGCAGGCATCCCAGTGATGGGGCATCTCGGACTCACCCCACAGTCGATCAACAAGTTCGGCACATACAACGTGCGTGCCCGCGAAGAGGCTGAGGCTGCGAAGCTGCTCAAAGATGCTCATCTGCTTGAGGATGCGGGATGCTTCGCTATCGTGCTGGAGAAGATACCCGCCGATCTTGCCACTCGCGTGGCATCGGAGCTGGCCATACCGGTGATAGGTATCGGCGCAGGTGGAGGATGTGACGGACAGGTGCTTGTGATGCATGACATGCTCGGCATCAACGAGGGGTTCTCACCAAGGTTCCTCCGCCGTTACGCCGATCTGGGCAATACAATCAAGGATGCTGTAGGATCATACATCACCGACGTGAAATCGTCCGACTTCCCCAACGAGCAGGAGCAATATTAAGAGCTTGTCTGCTTTCAAAAGAAGGCAAAGCTAAACATACTCTAAAACAGAAGACAATAACAAAGGAGAAGGCAACAGCTCATATGGGCATTGTCTTCTCCTTGGTTATTTTATTCGGGAATCTCAATCCTCACCCAACAGGTCAGGACGGAGGAGGCGGGTGCGTGCGAGTGCCTGCTCATGCTTCCAGTCGTCGATCTTCGCCTTATGTCCGGAAAGCAGAATGTCGGGCACACGCCACCCCTTGTATTCGGCAGGACGCGTGTAGACCGGTGGGGCGAGAAGGTTATCCTGGAAAGAATCGCTCAGCGCGCTCTGCTCGTCACCGATGGCACCCGGTATAAGGCGCACAACCGCATCGGCTATGACCACAGCCGGGATCTCACCCCCGGTGAGCACATAGTCGCCGATGGATATCTCCTTGGTGATGAGATGTTCGCGTATGCGATAGTCGACCCCCTTGTAGTGTCCGCACAGGATTATAATGTTCTCGCACAGCGAGAGGGTGTTAGCCATGGGCTGATCAAACTGTTCGCCGTCGGGGGATGTGAATATGACTTCATCATAGTCACGCTGCTCCCTGAGCCATGCTATGGCACGGTCGACAGGCTCAACCTGCATCACCATACCAGCCTCTCCGCCAAATGGATAGTCGTCGACCTTGCGATGCTTGTTGGTGGTGTACTCGCGAAGGTTATGTACGGCAATCTCCACAAGCCCCTTGTCCTGCGCCCTCTTCAGGATGGAACAGTTAAGGGGTGATTCGAGCATCTCGGGGAGCACTGTGAGAATATCTATACGCATAGTCGTTTCAGTAATATACTGCAAAAGTACAAAAATTTTTTAAGCCGTCATCGCCCTCCGCCCAATGCATGGTACAGCGATATGACCGAACGTATCACATCGAAACGGTCGGACGCCTCGGACAGTTCGGCTTCAAGAAGACGCTGCTGCGCCGTGAGCACCTCAAGATAGTTGGTGGTGGTGTTGCGCATAAGCAGGCGTGTGTTATGCACCGCTCCCTTAAGTGCCACTATCTGCTTGCGGTCAAGGGCAAGACGTCCATTGGCGGTCTGCCATGCTATGAGAGCATTGTTGACCTCCATGCCGGCATCCAGGAGTTTCTGCTGGAAGTCAAGCAGATTCTCCTCATACCGAGCCCTGGCTATATCAAGGTTAGCCTTGTTGGTGCCTCGGTTGAATATAGGAACCACCACTGAGCCGAGGGCGTTGGCGATCCATGACGATGGATTGCCAACTGATCCTGATGACGTGGTCCATCCGGCATTGCCGGAAAGAGTGATTGACGGATAGAACGCCGCACGCGCGACATTGATATCGTAGAACGACTTTTGCAACCTATACTCAGCCTCACGCACATCGGGACGGTTGGAAAGCAGGTCGATCGGAATCCCCGCCGACAGAGACTCGGGGAATGACTGCTCCCTGAGCGAACCGCGCGCCATATCGGCATCCGGATCAAGGAGGAGAGAACGGATGGCATTCTCCTGCTCGGCAATCTGATTGCGAAGAGTGAGAGTGGAGCTTTCGACACGCATTCGGTTGGCACGAGCCTGAAGCACGGCTGCCTCATTGGTGCGCCCCGCACGTTTGAGAGCCTGGAGCACACGTATGTTCTCGTCCCATGTAGTGAGGGTACGTTCGCTTATCGACAGCTGCTCATCAAGCATGAGCAGAGTGTAATATCCATCGGCAATAGTGGCAACGAGCTGCGACTGCACAGCCTGACGGTAAGCCTGAGAAGCAAACCATGAAGCCTCGGCACCCATCTTAAGATTGCGCTGCTTCCCGAAAGCATCGATCTCCCATGATGCAGAGGGCCCGATGGAGAATCTGTCAGACGAGCCGGAACCCACACTGCCGTCAGCTCCCATACTCACCGAAGGCAGGAACGCAAGCCGGGATGCCGACAGAGTGGCGCGCGCCTCCTCCACTTTAAGAGCCGCTATACGCAGATCGGTATTGGAGTTCAAGCCGCTGTCAATCCAGGCAGAAAGATACTCGTCGGTGAACAATTCGCGCCAGCTCATGGCGGCAAGCGGGGAGCATACCGAGTCAGGGAGACACATATGCTCCGCATCATATCCTATAGCCGGACGCTCATATCCGGAATAAAGCCCGCATCCGCTCAGCAGCGGCAGGAGCAGAGTCAGGGCGGAAAATATATGCAGTCGGTTCATTTCTTGATTCTTTTAGGCATTACACGTTCTTCGATGGTCTGGAACACGATGAACAGCACCGGCACAATAAACAGGAGCGCGACAGTGCCTATGAGCATACCGCCCACAGTACCCACACCGATAGATATATTGCCGTTGGCACCCACACCGGATGCGAACACGAGGGGTATCATACCGAATATCATCGAGAGCGAAGTCATGAGTATGGGGCGCAGACGAGCCCGTGCCGCGGAAGTGACGGCATCGACTATCGACATCCCCGCCCGACGGCGTTCGGAGGCATACTCTGTCATAAGAATAGCGGTCTTGGCGAGCAATCCTATCAGCATCAGGAGTCCGATCTGAAGGTATATGTTGTTCTCCAGCCCGAACATCCTCGCAAAAAGGAAGCTCCCCATCAATCCGAAAGGCACTGACAGAAGCACAGCCCAGGGGATGAAAATGCTCTCGTAAAGGGCACAGAGTATGAGGTATATAAATACCACACACACCACAAAGATGAACACCGTGGAACCTGCCGACGATGCCTCCTCACGGCTCATGCCTCCGAACTCGTAGCCATATCCCGCAGGAAGCAGTTCGGCACACACCTCACGCACAGCCTCGATAGCCTCGCCGGAGCTATAGCCGCTCGCAGGGGTGCCGTTGACCTGAATGGAGGAGAACAGATTGAAACGCGATAGCGACTGCGCGCCATATACACGCGTCAGCTTAAGATACTGATTTATCGGTGTCATCTCGCCTGAGGAGTTGCGCACAAATATATTGGAGAGCGACTTGGTGTCGAGACGGAACTCAGGCGCAGCCTGCACCATCACCCTGTAGAGCTTGGAGAACCGGTTGATGTTGGATGCATAGGAGCCTCCGATGTATCCTGACAAAGCCTCAAGGACATCGCCCGGCTGAACACCGTTGCGCAGGGCGGCTGAGGCATCCACCTCAACAAGATACTGAGGGTACTTTGTGTCAAAGGATGTTGTGGCGCGCGCTATCTCAGGGCGGTTGTTAAGAGCCCCGATCACCTGTCGGGTGATATGGTGAAGGTCCTCGATGGTGCCGCCTTTCTGGTCCTGCACATGTATCTCGAAACCGTTGCTCGCACCGTAGCCGGGAATCATGCCCCGGGTGAACACTATGATACGCGCCCCGGTGATGTCGGATGTGCGGCGGTATATCTCATCGATCACCGAATCTATGTCGTCGCCATCGGCTGTGCGCTCGTCCCAGTTCTTGAGCCTCACATTAAACATGCCGCTCGATGATCCGGTGCCGCTCATCATGCCCATGCCGGCTGTACGTGAATAGACCATCAGCTGAGGTATGTCCTCAATGCGGCGGTCGATCTCCTTCATGATCCTCATGGTCTCGTCAAGATTAGTGCCGGGAGGGGTCATGACATCAATATTGATGGAGCCCATGTCCTCCTGAGGCACAAGACCGGTCTTGGTGGTCATCATCATGTAATAGAGACTGCCGCCGGCGAGCAGTATGAGCAGCGCGGTGAGCCAACGGCGCGAAATCATGAATCTCACACCGGAAGAGTACTTGCCGACAAGCCGTCCGAATCCGGCATCGAAAGCCACATGGAAGCGCGAAGAGAAGCTCTTGCCGTCAGAGTCGTGAGGGGTCATGAACAATGCACACAGAGCGGGGCTCAACGTCATTGCCGAAAGCAACGAGATACCTACAGCGACAGCCATAGTCAAGCCGAACTGAGTGTAGAACGTACCGGTGGTGCCGCCCATAAAGCTCACAGGGATGAACACCGCCATAAACACCACAGTGGTGGTGAGCAGAGCCGCGGTGATACCACTCATGCCTTCGACCGTGGCATCGTATGCCGACTTGACCCCTTCGTCGAACTTAGCCTGCACCGCCTCCACCACCACTATGGCATCGTCGACCACCGTGCCTATCACAAGCACAAGGGCAAAGAGCGTGATGAGATTGAGGCTGAACCCAGCCACATTCAGGAATATGAACGTACCGATGAGCGACACCACTATCGACAATGTGGGGATAATGGTGGCCCTGAAGCTCTGAAGGAATATGTACACCACAAGCACCACGAGAAATATCGCCTCGACAAGAGTCTTGATCACATTGTCGATCGAAGCGTCAAGAAAATCCTTGGTGCTCATGAGATCGACCATCACCATCCCTTTGGGGAGGGACTGGCGGATATTGTCCACCTCCTTGTCGATAGCATCGATTATCTCATTGGCGTTGGAGCCGGCTGTCTGGGATATCATACATGTAGTGCCGGGCTTGCCGTTGACTGCTCCGAGGTATTCATAGGACCTTGCACCGAGCTCTATCTCAGCCACATCCTTTAGTTTGAGCACCGATCCGTCAGGCTGGGCCCTTATGACAAGATTCTCGAAATCACTCTCGTTCTCATATCTTCCACGGTACTTGAGCGTGTAGCGGAAAGTGTTGTCGGACTCCGCGCCAAGTGTGCCTGTGGGCGATTCGAGGTTCTGCTCCTCAAGCACCCGGCGTATATCGGAAGGCATGAGCCCGTACTGGGCCATCTTGCCGGGATCGAGCCACACGCGCAGTGAGTAGTCGGCACCGTGGATATCCACTTCGCCCACTCCGGCGATACGCGACAGACGCGGCTCGATGTTTATCTTCATGTAGTTGGAGAGGAACTTCTGGTCGAAAGTACCGTCGGGGCTGTAGAGGGCGAGTGTCTTGATGCGCGAGGTCTGACGCTTGCGCACACTCACACCGCTGCGCGTCACCTCGGCAGGGAGAAGCCCCTGGGCGGATGCAAGGCGGTTCTGCACATTCACCATAGCCATGTCGCCATCGGTGCCCTGCTTGAAGTAGACCTGTATGCTCGCCGAACCGGTGTTAGTAGCCGACGACACCATATATATCATATCCTCCACGCCGTTTATGGCCTCCTCGATGGGAACCACCACACTCTTCTGAACGGTCTCGGCATTGGCTCCGGCATAGTTCGCCCTCACACTCACCGTAGGTGGCGCAATCTCGGGGAACTGTTCCACCGGAAGCCCCAGCAGGGATATAAGCCCCAACAGCACTATCGCGACAGAGATCACGCACGAGAGGATGGGACGGTCAATAAAAGTCTTTATCGTCATTTCGCATCCGTTTTAGCGTTAATCACTGTCCCCTCCTTTATGAGTCCTGCACCTTCCGACACTATGACGTCACCGGGCTGAAGCCCTTCGGTCACCACATATTCCTTGCCATTGCTCTGCGAAAGCACCTTTATCTCGGAGGATGATGCCTTGCCGTCGATAACCTTATAGACAAACACCTTGTCCTGAAGCTCATAGGTGGCACCCTGGGGTATGACTATGCAATCCTTCACGGCTGTGGGGATTATCACGGTGCCGGTGCCTCCGTCACGCAATATGCGGTCAGGGTTAGGGAATACGGCACGGAAGCTCAACGCTCCGGTAGAACTGTTGATAGTGCCGCTCACCGCATCGATATGCCCTTTTGACGGATACATCCGGCCGTTGCTCATACGGAATTCCACCTCGGGCATATCCTCGATAGCCTTCTTCATGGAACCGTACTGCTGCACCATGTCGAGCATCTGGCTCTCTGACATAGAGAAGTAGGCGTATATCTCTCCGTCATCGCTCACCGTCACCAACGGCTGCGCCACACTCGGGCTGACAAGCGCGCCCACACGGTAGGGTATCATGCTCGCCACACCGCTCACAGGCGATTTCACCTGTGTGTAGGACAGATTGGTAGCCGCTTTCTCAAGCTCAGCTTTGGCGAGCTTAAGCCTTGCATTTGCCTCGGCAAGCTCATTTTTGGCAGTATTTAGCTCGAAGTCGGATATCACCTTCTCCTCATAAAGCTCGGCATTGCTGTCAAGTACCAGCCGGGCGGTGGAGACTGAAGCCTCGGCACTCTGCACATTGGCTGCCGCGATATCATACGCCGCCTGGAACTGCGCGGGGTCAATCTCGAACAGCACCTGGCCTTTGCGCACAGGATCACCCTCACGGATGCATATCCTGGTGAGCATTCCGTCAATCTGAGGTCGGACCTCAACTGTCTGGCAGCCTGTGACTGATGCAGCAAAATCACTTTTAAGAGTCCTGTCGGCAAGGTCTATTACCTGCGTGGGATAAGACACCTGAGCCTTCGCGGCTGTTTTCTTTTCAGAACATGATGATAGTGTTAGTGCCACCGCTCCCACAACGATGGCAATGCAAGATAATTTCATGGTTCGTAAATTTTCTGTTTCTGCAAATTTACGAAAAATATATCTACCAATCGGGGGATGCTACAGTCAAATAAACATAAAAACAACTGTTTTTAATATTTTTAAGACCAAAAAGAATGTCGGGATCATAAAATATGCTTCTTCTCCTTATCCTCTGCCGACACAGGGGCAGGCTCGCTGATATAGCGTTCGTAGTATGCCATGATTATGGCTGTGACCGGCAACGCTATTATCATTCCTATAATCCCCAGCAGACTCCCCCACACCGAAAGCGACAGCAGTATCACCGCCGGGTTAAGCCCCATCTCCTTGCCCATGATGTGAGGGGTGATGATATAGTCACACACTCCCTGGCTCACCAGATAGACCATAAGGCACTTGCCGAACATAGATATAAATGATATCTCGCCTCCGAGCGAACAGATGAAGCATATCACAGCCACCGGGATCACAGTGACATACTGGAAATAGGGTATCATGTAGAGGATACCGACTATGATGCCCATGGGGATGGCAAGCGGGAGCCCGACAAGAGAGAATCCTATGCAATAGAACACCATGGCACACAATGCCACAAGCCCCTGACCGCGAAAATAATGGTTCATGCTGTCCTCGACATCGTAGACCACACCCATGACCCTCTGGCGGAACCTGTGAGGCACAATGAGCTTGAAGCCTCTTACTATCTGAGGATAGTCTATGAGAATGAAAAGTATGTAGACAAGGGTCAGGAGAAACGACAGCACATTCATAAGAATACCTATCGACTCCTCAAGTATCGAGGCTCCGCCGCTCATAAGCGACTGTAGACGCGAACCGTCGAGCATCTTTATAAGATTGTGAGGATCAAAGTACCGGGCTATGAAATCGACGGCTGTGCGGTAGAACTGCGGGAGCTGCCTCTGTCCCGATGTCACGCTCTTGATTATCGACCCGAGCGAATCGAGCTCGCTTATCACCGAGGGTAGAAACAGATAGACGACAAGCCCTATCACCACTGTGACATCTATGATGGTGAGTATCGACGCCAATGCCCGCCCCTTGCTACGTATCAGCCGGCGGTTGAGCTCCACAAGAGGCTGCAAGAGGTATGCCACAAAACATGCCACAAAGAACGGTAAAAGGACATCGCTCAGATAACGTATGAGAACTATGAGCAGAAATGTCACTGCCAGCCCTATGATAAGATGCATTATCCTATCGGAGGTCCAATATCTTGACTCGGCGGCTTCAGGCATAAACAGAATGGGGATAAGAGTGAATGTTGAAACGCAACTACCTATTCAACAATGATTGCCGGCGCGATGTTCACATCCGCCTGATGCGCCAGGGCTGAGGGTAGAGGGTGTTGGAGCGGGAGCCGAGATTCTTGACCATCCCGAGCGGTGCCCCCTGATATGTGAGCAGTACGAAACCGCGTGGCGTGCCTGACGGCATGACTGGAGAATCGCCCCGCAGATAGCCCAAGGCTGCGGCGCGATCGACTTCGACCCGGGGGAAAGCGTCTCTGCGCATGGCATGCGACATCACAAGCGACTGAGATGGCACCAAATCACGCCCTTTCACAGTGCCGAGACACACACCCTCGTGGATCACATCAACATGACGCCTGACGAGCTGGAGCAGCGGCATGTGAACGGACGGGAACGCGCTGACACGTTCACCCTCGGAGTAGACCGCATATGCACCGGGGTCAGAGAGCCAGCCTGAAGCCTCGGCGGGGACAGCCGGAGCACCCTTGGCTTTGCCCTTGACTTTTGACCTGCGCTCCGGCACGACAGCCCGCATACATGACGGCTCCCCGCTCTTGCGTATCACCGAAACGAACAGGCCCTCGCCGCGGGTTCGCCCGGGGATGAATCTGTAACAATGCATCCCACTGTCCTCCGTCCCATCCTCCAGGATTGCGGGTGTGATGCCCCACTCACTTACGACAGGCACAGGTACCGACTCCCCGCCAAGCTCGTCAAGAATGCGGCGGACAGTAAGCTCGTTCTCCTCACGGTTGAATGTACAGGTGCTGTAGACCAGCAAGCCGCCCGGACGCAGAGCGTCCCACAGGTTGGTCACGATCTCCCACTGACGTGCGGCACATTCGCGCACCAGTCCGGGGCTCCACTGCTCCACAGCCTCCGAGTCTTTGCGCATCATACCCTCACCGGAACATGGGACATCCCCTATGATGAGGTCGAACACCTCACCCATACGAGCAAACTGCCCGGTGTCGCCGCGAGTGACTATGACGGCGGGATAGCCCCATTTGATAATGTTCTCGCGCAGCACGGCAGCACGCGACGGCACATACTCATTGGCAACAACCACCGATCCCTCGGGCAACGCGTCAAGCACTGCCGTGGTCTTTCCTCCAGGTGCGGCACAGGCGTCAAGAACCGTTATGGGACAGGGATCGGAACCGATAACTGAGCGGACCACATGGGAATGGAACATCGAGGCTCCCTCCTGCACATAGTAACGCCCCTGATGCCACTGAGGATCAAGAGTAAATGACGGCCGCTCGGAAAGATACCATCCCTCTCTGCACCATGGCACCTGCCCGCAGGCGTTTTCGACCGACACAGGAGCCTTTCGCGGATTGACACGAACCGACACCTCCGGTTCACCTCCGGCAATAGCATCTGCCGCATCTCCGAGCCGGAGACCACGGAGCATTTCAATGAATCTTTCAGGAAGCATGACGGATGAGTTCTTTATATGAATGGCACGCACGCCTTACAGCGGCTGCGCCCGCTGACTTAGAATTTCTTGCCTTCGTAGGTTTCAAGTGCCTCACGCCATTCGGCAGTGATCGGTTCGGACTTCATGGTCCTGGGATTGAAGCCCGACATAATGGTGCGGCAACGGCAGCGCACACTGTCGTCGGTGGGGGAATAAACCCTCTGCTCAAGAGTGAGGCTCTTCTCCCCTATCGCCACCACGGCAGTCTCCACCTCGATAACGTCATCGAAGAACGTGGGCTTGCAGAAATCGCAGTTGATGTTGACAATCACCACTCCTATCTCTCCCCAACGGAGCTTGTCGCCGAGAGCAGCCTGGAAATAACGTGTCTTGGCAAGGTCCATAAATGTCAGATAGACGCTGTTGTTGAGATGACCCAACATATCGATGTCATTGAACCGCATCTGAAGCGGCATATGGTGGCGGAAATGCTTTATGCCGCCTTCACAGTAATCGCTCATAGTTTAGTTGGTGCCTATAAGGCTTATCGGGTTATATTTTATGGTGACGCGCTTGCGCGCATCATTACTCTTATCAGTGAAAAACTATCTCCTTTACAACATCGACACCCACCCAACGGTTGATGGTCTCTATAAGTCGGCTCTTGACAAAGCCGAGCTCGTTTTTAAGCGGAGCGGAGGTGAGATAGACGTGCAGCACACCATGGTCAACATATCGCCGGGAGGTGTAACGGTTGATCGATGCGCCCACCACATCAGCCCATGCGGCGGCTGCACGCTGCTCGTTGAGAGAGTCGGTGAGCCCGGCCCGGTCCATAGCCTCATCGATTATAGCAGCGATATGCCTGGGGTATGTACGTTTCATTGCAGGGTGAAGCGGCCCCCTTCCACCCGCCACAGCCGGTAGTCCCCACCGGTGCGGCCCATTATTTCGTCAAGATGAGTGCGGTTGGTGTCAGTGATGAATATCTGTCCGAATCCGTCGCCGGTAACAAGCCCCATGATGCGCTCCACTCTTGAGGCATCGAGCTTGTCGAAGATGTCGTCAAGAAGAAGAATCGGGCGCATCCCGGTCGACTCGCGCAGAAAGTCGTACTGAGCAAGCCTCAGGGCTATGGTGAAGGTCTTGCACTGCCCCTGCGAGCCTGTGCGGCGCATGGGCATGTCGTCAAGCACCATCTCGATATCGTCACGGTGAGGCCCCACGGACGTGTGTTTCACAATCTCGTCATGACGTCGGGCCTCATCCATAAGCGTAGCAAGTGTTATGCCGGGCCTGTTCAGATGGCTCTCGTAACGGAGAGTGACATGTTCGCCACCCTCTCCCGCTATGGCTGTATAATATCGGTCGAATATGACAGTGAGATTGGATATCCACTCTGTGCGTGCACGGCACAAATAGTCGGCACTCATCTCCATCATCACCTCCACAGCCCCATAGAGGGCAGGGTCGACACATCCGTCACGGAGCAGACGGTTGCGCTGTTCGAGCCCCTTGTTGTAGCGAATGAGGGCATCGAGATACTGCGGATCGCTCTGAGATATGACCATATCCATCCAACGCCTACGCTCCTCGCCGCCGCCACGTATAAGGTCGATGTCCTGAGGGGCGACCATCACCAGCGGAAACGCCCCGATATGCATGCTCAGACGCTGATATTCCTTGCCTCCACGCTTAATGGACTTACGTTTGGCAGAGGACAGCCCCATCACAAGCTCCTCATCCATCCCTTTGCGCTCATAAAGCCCCTTTATGATTGCCCAGTCCTCTCCACGGCTGATGAGCAGACGGTCGTTTATCCCCGAGAAGCTTTTGCAGAAACTCAGGAAGTAGACCGCATCGAGCAGGTTGCTCTTCCCCATGCCGTTGTTGCCGAGAAAGCAGTTGACCTTTCCCGACAACTCAAGTCGAGTCTCGGTGATATTCTTAAAATTGCTCAATGTCAGCTCATTCAGGCGCATATATAAAGGGTGAACAAAATTCAACCCGCAAATTTACTCAAAAAATCCTCCACCCCTCCATTTCCGACCTTATTTTAACCATTATTTAATCACTCGCATATTTCATCTATGGGGCTGTGATGTTCTGTTGGATGATGTATATCACTACCCACATCAGTATGAATATAGCTCTGCGCCAATTGTCCGTAGCATTTCTGCTTTATGCAAAAATAGGTCATAGCACCCATGTAGGCGACAACGGACACAATCCCGGTCACCACTCCCCACCCGGGGAAAGTATTCAATATAATGGCTGCTATACAGACAACCACAACCGGAATAAGCAGCAAGCTTAATTTCCAAGCACTTGGATTCTCAATCTGTTTCATATTTTCTGAGTCGGACTACCATTAAGACAAGAACGGATAATGGAATCATATTGTTCGTAATCTCATAGTTACTAATACATTACTCAGTCACCGGCGGTGAGGATACGCTGTGCCATGCTTTAGCCGACAGGCAATCGGCTACCTGTGGTTATATAAGCATTGCGGATTTCAGTCAGTGGGCATACGCCTGTGATTAATAATATGTTATTGGTCATTCCATATTAACCGGCGCACCTAAGGAACTTTATGGAGGGTCGGGTTGTTGTGTTGTTAGTCGTTATCGAAGTCAACCGCATGACTATTTTAACTTTTTTAATTAAAAAATTACCATAAGGATAACAAAATCGCTTAACTTTGCAGTTTGTTATCCTTTCCTCAAAATTTATACACACCTAATTCTATTTATGGAACAGAAAGAACTCGACCGCATCAGCTATGCCCTCGGACTAAGCATGGGCAATAATTTCCGCGCAAGCGGCATCCAGACAATTGATGTGCAGGACTTTGCCGACGGTGTTGCCGCCGTGTTCTGCGGATCGGAGCCTAAGATGACTTACGACGAAGCCAAAGCTGAGATACAGAAATTCTTTGAAGCTATGGAGGCAAAACAGAAAGCCGAAGCTGACAAGATGGCTCAGATCAATGCCGAGGCAGGCAAGAAATATCTCGAAGAGAACGGCAAGCGTGTCGAAGTAAAGACCACACCCTCAGGCCTACAGTATGAGGTGCTCACTGAAGGTGACGGCCCAACACCCAAGTCAACCGACCGCGTGGAGGTGCACTACACAGGCAAGCTCATCGACGGCACAGTGTTCGACAGCTCGGTAGAACGTGGCGTGCCCGCGACATTCGGCGTGACCCAGGTTATCCCCGGATGGGTAGAGGCTCTTCAGCTTATGAAGGCAGGCTCTAAATGGCGTCTGCACATCCCATCACAGCTCGCCTATGGCCCCAACGGAGCCGGCGGAGTCATCGGTCCCAACGCCACTCTCATATTTGACGTGGAGCTCCTGAAGGTGCTTTAAGATATCAGACCATTAACACAATAAAAAATAAAACGAAGATGAAGAAAATCTTAGCTGCCTGCGGTGTTGCCGCAGCATTGCTCGGCGCAACTTCCTGCGGCAATTCAGGCTCCTCAGCCTCCGCGGACAAAGGATTCGCCGACTCCCTCTCAAACTACCTCGGCATGACCCAGGGCATGCGCATATCAGCCGACTACGCCACTATCCCACAGGAGCAGAAAGATGCCCTCAAGAAGGATGACATCCTCCGCGGCTTCAAGCAGGTGATCATGACCGACACCACCCAGCAGGGCTATCTCACAGGCCTTTCATTCGGTCTGCAACTCGCAGGTCAGCTCTACCGTTACGAGCAGGCAGGCATCCCCGTTGACCGCGCAAAAGTATACGAGGCTTATGCCAAGGCTTTCAAAACCGATTCAGTAAGCATGGACGAAATGCGCGACGCACAGGCAACATTCCAGATGCTCGCACAGCAGGCCCAGCAGAAGATCATGGAGTACTACCAGGCACAGGAAGAAGCCGCCAAGGCTGCCAAGGAGAACTCTCCCGAAGCTAAGGAAAACAAGGAAAAGGGTGCTGCCTATATCCAGGACGCAATCAAGAAGGACCCCTCCATCAAGACCACCGAGAGCGGACTGGCTTACAAGGTCGTGAATGAAGGCACAGGCGAACCTGTAGGAAAGAACGGTTCAGCAGTCGTGAAATACAAGGGCCAGCTCATCGACGGCACAGTGTTCGACAGCAATGACGAAGGCGCAAACCTCAGCCCCCGCGGCACAGTGCCCGGATTCGGCGAAGGTATCGCTATGATGAACAAGGGTGCCAAGTATATCCTCTACATCCCCGGCGAACTCGCTTATGGTGTGGACGGACAGCAGCAGGCAGGCATCGGCCCCAACGCCACCCTCATCTTCGAGGTTGAGGCTATCGATGTGACCCCCGGCAAGTAAAATATCCGACCGTACATAAAATATAAGCCGCCGAGACCAACATGGTTCCGGCGGCTTGTTCTTTTTCACTCCTCAGCGAGAGTACGTCCGAAAATATGCTTTCCGGACATCTACAGTCCCCGAACCACCGTTGGGGCGAGACTGAGTGCCGATGCCATAGCCACATCCATATTGAAATATTCCCAAAGCGCGAAACGACCGGTGAGATACAAGCCGGAAGCAGCCAGACGGTCACTCAGCGCAGAGATCATAGAGCGGGTGTCGGCATGCTGTATGGGATAGGTATACGGATTGTAACAATGGGTGATATAGCGGGGCGAGAACGGGATGTACGGGAGCTGACGCACAATCTCGTCGCGAGATATACTGTCGGTGAATTCGATTGTCGCAGTCATGCGCCCGGGAGCATTATTGGTCCGAGAGAAATTGCCTGTGCATATGACGCGATGGGCATCATAGCTGGAGTCGGGAAGATATATCCAGCTGTACGGATTCGGATCTATGTCACAGAACACCGCAGTGGTGCCGTGCGACTCCAATCGGTCGATATACTGTGTGAACCCCTCGATATCAACGCCGGAAAGCATTCCCGGAAGATCCTTGACATTTCCGCAGAACACCACGGCATCAAATCTCTCGCCATCCACAAGCCATCCCCCGTCAGCCTGCCGGTCAAGCCTTGACACAGGGGAGGAGCAGCGCAGGTCAAGCCCCTCGGCAAGAGTGTCGGCAATGAACTGGGAGCCACCCTGACGCTCGTAATAGAAAGAACTGTGCACAAAAGCCTTCTCCTTGACACGACGTATGTTATTGTACAGAATCTCCTCAGGAGCAGGCATAGGCAGCTTGCCTTCCAGCCATGACAAAGGGACATCCGAAAGGTCGCGCCTCCACACCTTTCGGTTGTAAGGTCCGAAGTAAAGACGATAGAGAGTGTCACCGAACTGCTTGCGAAGAAACTCCTCGAAGTTGGCAGGCTCCGACCCGGCAGCCCTCATCCCGGCTACATCCGCTATGACGGCACGCAAAGTGTCATCGTCAAGCATATATGCATGATTCTCTATAGGATAGGGTATCTCAGCCCCATCAGGCATCTTTACCACTGAGTTACGGTCAGCCTTGACGAAATCACGGTCACGGTCGAATATCCCCCAGAAGAAGTCAAGCACATCTTCACGGCGCGTATTGAACACATGCCCGCCACAGGTGTGAAACAGGTTTCCATCCACACGTGCGCACTTTATGAGCCCGCCCGGGCGTGAATCGGACTCAAACACCGTCACAGAGGCATGAGTGGCAAGCAGCCTACCCATGGTGAGTCCGCTGACTCCGGCTCCTATTATCGCTATTCTATTCATAATCATTCTTTGAGACTACCGTTGCACGCCACTGAGGCATGAAGCCACATCACGGGCCACGCTCGATGTGTAATGCGAAGCGAGATAACTTTCATACGCCTTGAGGTCAACCGGTCCGGAAAGAGCCTTGTCGGCTATCATTGCAAACTCCTCATAACTCTCCACCGACGGAGAGAAACCGTCAAGACCGTAGAAGCGGGTATCCGGATTGTCAAAATATCTCATGACAGGCCGGCATCCCGAGGCTATAGCCTCAAGGAAACGAGGTGTCACCTGCGAGAAACCGTTGGTGGGCTTGCTGTCGTCCATTCCCGGAGTAGAGTACAGGAATATCCTTGACCTGCGCAGGAGAGCCATATAATCATCATGGCTCTCGATATCAGCCATAGGATTGCCTTTGATGTCATAAGCCCACAGATGCCCTTTACGGCGAGGTCCGCGGACCGCCATAACCACCCCCGGGTGCTCCGCGGCGTAACGTCTGGCATATCCGTCAAGCACATCCGAGACACGCCCCACGAGCGCGATGTCGATATCCTTGACCATCGGGGCCGAGCCGTCAAGCCTGTAGCAGTCGGGGAGAGAGAGGGGGACATGGCGGAAACGGTCAGGGTCAGCCCCACAGGCAAGAAGCCTCTCATAAGCCTCGTAGCTTGAAACAAACACAAGCGGGCAATGGGCTGTGGACTCCAGAAACCGGCAGGTATCGCTATCAGAGAGGAAATAATCTATGATCCAGGGGACAGAGTTACGTCCGTACCGCCCCTGATTGTCAGGCTTCGCCACCATGACAAACTCAAGGGTGGGGTCTCCGCTGTGGTAAAACGGCAAGCCGAGTCTCCTGACAATAGATCGCAAGGTCCATCCCACCCTTCCCGGACAACGCAGCGGCACGGAGAGAGACCGGGACAGAATATCCTCCCACTCAAACACAAGATTCCACGACGGACGATGCTTGATCCCGCGCCGTGAAGTTATTCCTGAAAGTTTCATCATGCCTGCAAAGTTAGTGAATCCCATCGGGATATGCAACGGTGAGCACCGGGAGTGACGAGAATGTCAAGGTTGCCGACATGACGGCAGAGAGGGCTCATGAAAGTTGCTCATGTCGAAGAAATTTTATAATTTTGTCTGTCAGATATGCATAAATTTCTCTATTACATACTGCCATTGCTCCTGATGTTGGCAGGAGCCACTTCTTGCAGCAGCGACGACGGTCCTGACGCGCCTCCGGAACCGTCCGTGAGCGTGAGCCGCACCGTGCTTGTGTACATGATAGCCAACAACAATCTCGGGTCGAGCTACCACAGCGACGAGCGCGACATCCAAGAGATGCTTAAAGGGGTCGAAGGCGGAAAGCTGAACAATGGACGGCTCCTTGTGTACCATAACCGCCCGAACAATAATTCAGCCTATCCTCCGCAGCTTCTCGACATAACCGAGCATGGGCCCAAAGAGCTCAAGGCCTACACCGATGCCGGCGGCATATGCTCGGTGTCGCCCGAGAGGTTCCGCGAAGTCATCGCCGACATGAAGAGACTGGCTCCCGCCGATGACTACGCACTCGTGCTGTGGGGTCACGGCAACGGATGGATCATATCGCCGGGCGACATAAAATCACGGTCGTTCGGTCCGGACGACTCAACATGGATATCCGTACCGGCGATGGCTCAGGCACTTGAGGGTGAGCGGTTCCAGTTCATCTACTTCGACTGCTGCCTGATGGGCAATATCGAACCCATCTACGAGATACGCCACCTCACAGACTACATAGTAGCCTCCCCCACCCAGCTCGGCATAGACGGAATGCCTTACGACATGAATGTCCCGATGTTCTTCAAGGAGCTGCCCGATCTGGTGCAGGCCGCCAAAAACACCTTCGATTCCTACCACGGATCAATGAACCAGATGTGTGTCATCGACACCCGCCATCTCGACGACCTTGCCGCAGCCTCCCGCGAGATATTCAGCACACTCAGCCGATATCCCTCAGCCAACGAAATAAACACACTACAGAAGTTAGGGAAATACACCTATTCTATGTTGCGCTACGACGCCACGATAGCCCACGACATGGACCAGTACATGGAGCTGCTGTGCACCACGGCAGGCACCCCCGACCTGCTCACGAAGTGGAGGGAAACACTCGACAAGACAGTGGTCTACAAGGCAACGACAAAGACCTCCATAGACTTCCCAGCCTTCTCCATCACCCGCTACTGCGGGCTGGGCTCGTATGTGATATGCAATGCCGACGACATAACATTCCGCGAATACGACACACTTGCCTGGTGGACCGACGTGGTGTCGGCCGCTCCGGCTTACTCCGTAAAGTGAACTGAACACACTTGCACCCCAGCCTACACAACCATTTACTATAATATATGACAGATACACTACCCATCGATAGCATCGCTGCCTCTGTGCCCGCACAGGAGCTTGCACAACTCAAGGACCTGTCGCTCGACCAGGTGATAAGTTCCTTAGCCACCGACCTGTCACGCTTCGCCATATCCCTGGCGGCGGCAATACTGGTGTTCTATGTCGGACGCTTCATAATCACCCGTCTATACACCATCACCGAACACATCCTGTCCAAGCGTCAGGTGGATGCCTCGCTCGTGACATTCGTGCTGAGCTTCGTGAGGATCGTGCTCTATTTCATACTGATAGTAAGCGTGATAGGAATCCTTGGCATAGAGACCAGTTCGTTCCTCGCGCTATTCGCCTCAGCCGGAGTCGCGGTAGGCATGGCGCTCAGCGGCACACTACAGAACTTTGCAGGCGGCGTCCTTATCCTCGCCCTCAAGCCCTATCGCGTAGGTGACTACATCGAGGCTCAAGGATTTGCAGGAACAGTAAAGAAGATAGAGATCTTCAACACCGTAATCACCACCCCCGACAACAAGACCATCATCATCCCCAACGGCGGACTGTCGACCGGAGCCATCAACAACTCCACCACCCAGAACTACCGGCGCATCGAGTGGAAGATCGGCATCTCGTATGGCGACAATGTGGAGCGGGCGCGAGAGGTGATACTCTCGATGCTCACCTCCGACAGCCGGGTGGTCACCAATCCGGCAGCCAACGAAGGGTTCCCCGCACCGGTGGTGTATCTTGCCTCGCTCGACGATTCAGCCGTCACCCTCACCATACGCGCATGGGTAAGAAGCGGTGACTTCTGGGACGTGTTCTTCCACTTCAACGAGCAGTTCTACAACCAGCTCCCAACACGTGCAGGGGTCTCATTCCCCTTCCCACAGATGGATGTTCACGTCCATCCCGACACCACCTGGAAGGGGTGAATCATTAACATTATTTATAAATAAAATCTGAGGAATTCTGCTTAACTTTGCAGAAGAGGGTGGATAGGCTCCATACGTCTGACCCACCCTTGTGACATACCCTCTCCCCTCAACCCTTCTTTCAGGACTCTGACTGAGGGGATTAGTCGCATATGGCGATTTGAGCCCCCTCTCCCCCATTTCTTTGCAAAAGAAAAAAACGACATAAATGACAAGTAAATGGAATTACTGTCCCCTCACATCCACCGAGCAAGAAGCAGAGTCCCGACTGGCGCAACGCTATTCGGGCACCCCGCCTATTAGCGAGCTGCTGGCAGAACGGGGCATATCCACTGTGCAGGAGGCGGAACGATTCTTCCACCCCTCGCTCAAGGATCTGCACGACCCGTTCATGATGTCCGGAATGGACCGGGCAGTCAACAGGCTCAACCGTGCCATGGGGGGAAAGGAGAAAATCATGGTCTACGGAGACTACGACGTGGACGGCACCACTGCTGTCGCCCTCGTGTACAAGTATCTCCGCAACTATTACTCCAACATAGAATACTACATACCCACTCGCACCGAGGACGGGTATGGCATATCGCGAGCCACCATCGACATGGCTGCCGAGAATGGGGTGACACTCTTCATCATCCTTGACTGCGGCATCAAAGCCACCGATGAAGTGGCATATGCGCGCACCTTAGGGATCGACTTCATAATCTGCGACCACCACGTCGCCGACGAGGTGCTCCCTCCGGCAGCCGCCATCCTCAACCCTAAGCTTGAGGATTCCACCTACCCCTGCCCCCACCTGTCGGGCTGCGGGGTGGGCTACAAGCTCATGCAGGCGTTTGCCATATCGAATTCACTCCCCATGGGTGACCTCGAAGGGATGCTTGACCTGGTGGCAGTGTCGATAGCCGCGGACATTGTGCCGATGGTGGGAGAGAACCGCATACTCACATATTTCGGGCTCAAACGCCTCAACAGCAACCCTAACATGGGGTTGCGCGCCATAATACGCACATGCGGGCTCTCAGGCAAGGAGATCACCATAAGCGATGTGATATTCAAGATAGGGCCGCGCATCAATGCCTCAGGGCGCATGCAGAGCGGTAAAGAGGCTGTCGACCTGCTCGTTAGCCGCGACTCAGCCGACGCCTTTGCCCGCGCCAAGGAGATCGACGGCTACAACCAGGACCGCAAGGAGCTGGACAAGCAGATCACCGAGGAGGCAAACACCATACTTGAGGAACGCGATGTGAGCCACTCCCGAAAAAAGTCAATAGTCATATACAACAAGAACTGGCACAAGGGCATCATAGGGATAGTGGCATCAAGGCTCACAGAACTGTACTATAAGCCCACTGTGGTGCTGACCCACGCCAACGGACTTGCCACCGGCTCAAGCCGCTCCGTGCAGGGGTTTGACGTATACAGTGCGGTGGAGTCGACACGCGACCTGCTCGAAAACTTCGGCGGCCACACCTATGCTGTGGGGCTTTCGCTAAAGGAGGAGAACATACCCGAGTTCACACGCCGATTCGAGGAGTATGTCAACGCCAACATTCGCACCGACCAGCTCACACCACTGCTCGACATAGACGCATATCTGACATTCAGCGAGATAACGCCTGAGTTTCTTACGCTCCTACGCAAGTTCAATCCTTTCGGACCGGGCAACACAAAACCGATATTCTGCACGCGCCGCGTCACCGACTTCGGCACGAGCAAACTCGTAGGCAAACTCGGCGAACATATCAAGCTCGAAGTGGTCGACGATACGTCGGGCAAGGTGTTCAACGGCATCGCGTTCAACTCGGCGGAGTATTTCGACCATATCCACTCAGGCAAACCGTTTGACATCTGCTACACCATCGAGGAAAATAAGAGAAAAGGCTCGCAGTCGGTTCAATTCCTCGTGAAAGCCATATCGATAAGTTAGATCCTACAGGATATAATCAGAGATACAAAAGTTTCAGAAGCACAAAAGAAACAGGAGTATTTTTTGATATAATCAACTAAAATTCAAATGGATGTCGACAGACTGATCGGGCTGATTGTCGATTGTGCAATCACTGTAAAGAAAACTCTCGGAGAGGGTTTTCTTGAAGCTGTGTATCAGAATGCCCTCATTTATGAATTAGAAGATAACGGCTTAAAATGCGAAAAAGAAAAGCCGGTCACAATATTTTATAAGGGACGCCCAGCAGGTAATTACCGTGCAGACATAATAGTCGAAGGGAAAGTCATACTCGAAATAAAAGTCGCGAACGAAATATGTAAAGCTCACGGGTTCCAATTGGTGAACTACCTGAGAGGGACTGGGATACCCGACGGTCTTATCATAAACTTCGGTTCTTTTCCCATGGGATTCAAACGCAAATTTCTGAATAGCAAACAATCGAACGGCACGAAATAAATATAAGTCTTTGTTTCTTTTGTGCTTCTGAAACTTTTGCATCTCCGTTATGCCCTCAACTTTCTATGAGAATCTGACTCATGAAGCACTCGATACTTAAGCGATACTGGGGATACGACGCGTTCCGCCCTATGCAGGAGGAGATAATCGACTCTGTGCTTGAGGGACGCGACACCCTGGGGCTGCTCCCCACAGGTGGCGGGAAAAGCCTCACATTCCAGGTGCCGGCGATGATCCTGCCCGGAGTGACCATCGTGGTCACTCCCCTGATATCGCTTATGAAGGACCAGGTCGACAATCTTGCCGACCGCGGCATACGTGCTGTGCTGTTCCATTCGGGGCTGACCCCGCGGGAGAAGGACCTCGGCATGACCCGCTGCCGGCTGGGTAAGGCAAAGATAGCCTATGTGTCGCCCGAACGTCTACAGAACGAACGGTTCCTCGCCGAGCTGCGCTCCCTCACCGTATCGCTACTGGTGGTCGATGAGGCGCACTGCATATCGCAGTGGGGCTATGACTTCCGCCCATCCTACCTGCGCATAGCCGCCCTGCGCCGCATTGTGGGGGAGGAGGTGCCGGTGCTTGCGCTCACTGCCTCCGCCACACCGGAGGTGACAGGCGATATCATGAGGCATCTCGGATTCCGGGAGCCCCGGGTGTTCGCCAAGAGCTTCACACGCGAGAACCTCAGCTACATAGTGCGCTATGCCGACATAAAGGAGCCCATGCTGCTGCGCATACTTACCTCCACATCGGGATGCTCCATAGTGTATGTGCGGTCACGCAGGCGCACACGTGAGCTCGCCGCACTGCTCAACGATGCCGGAATACCATCGGAGGCCTACCACGCAGGTCTCGCCCCTGAAGAAAAGGAGGAACGGCAGGACCGCTGGAAGCAGGATGAGACACGTGTGATGGTAGCGACCAATGCTTTCGGGATGGGTATCGACAAGCCTGATGTGAGGCTTGTGGTGCATTACGACCTGCCGTCATCACTTGAAGAATACTATCAGGAAGCCGGACGCGGAGGGCGCGACGGCAGAGAGTCGCTCGCTGTGGTAATAGCAGGCAAGCGCGACAAAGCCCTGCTCACCAGGCGTGTCAACGAGAGTTTCCCTCCCAAAGATTTCATAGCCAGAGTGTACGAGCTCGCAGGCAATTTCCTGAATGTGGCTGTAGGAGAAGGCTTCGGGATGGTATATGAGTTCAACTTCTCCCAATTCTGCTCCACCTTCGATCTGCCGCCGGTGCCCACACAGAGCGCGCTCCATATACTCACACGCGCAGGATATGTGGAATACATCGAGGAGACCACATCGCGGTCGCGCCTTATGGTGGTGATGCGCCGTGAGGAGCTCTACGACATCAGCCTCGACCCAGCCACAGAGGATGTGTTGCAGACGGTCCTGCGTGCCTATACCGGACTTTTTGCCGACTATGTATACATCAGCGAACTGATGATAGCCGAACGCCTGCGCCTATCGTCCGAACAGGTGTACCAGTCCCTACTTACCCTGTCGAGGCTCCATGCCATCCACTACATACCGCGCACCACTACCCCCTATCTCATATACACGACATCGCGTGAGGAGCCGCGTCACATCATAATCCCTATCGAGGTGTACGAACGTCAGCGCGAACGCATGGAGGCAAGGGTCGGAGCCATGAAGGAATTCGTGTTCGGCTCCACAGCCTGCCGAGCCAACACCCTGCTGAAATATTTCGGCGAAAGCCCTAATGAACCGTGCGGCAAGTGCGACGTGTGTCGCTCAGCCCGCCACACAGCCCGCCTCCTGCGTGAAGAGGCTTCGGCTCCGTCGATAAATGAGAGCATCATATATCAGGCATCACGCCCGGCAGGGATTGATATCACCGATATCATAGCCAATCTCACTCCTCGCTACACAGCCGACGAGATCACTGCCGCCGTGCGTTCGCTCATCGACTGCTCACGCCTGAGCCTCGACGGCACCATTGTCAAGGCACTGCCATAGGGCTCAAAGACATCCAAACTGATATTGTAAAACCGAACATAGACCGCTGACGGCAGGGACCAACACGTCTCTGCTATACTTTCATATGCGCCAATTTGGTTAATTATGCTTAATACGCGTTAAAAAGTTGGGGGGGGTAAATTTTTGTTTACATTTGCAAAAAGTCACTAACATTGTTTAATGGCACACGATAAGCTATCGGCCTACATTGTCAGGGATTTTTTGCAAATATAGTACACATCTATTAACCAATCACTTATCAATCCCTAATTCTTTGTTTATGAAAGCGAAAGGACTTCATCTATTCCTGTTGATAGTCCTGTTACTGTCCTCAACGTCAATGGCTGCGTATGCTCAGCAGACCGGAGAAGGGACAGCAGGATACGCGACGAGCAAATCGTCCGTAACAGGATTCGTTTTTGACTCCGAAGGCGAACCGCTGCCGGGAGTGACCGTAAAGATACCTAAAAAGAATGTGGCGACAGTGACCGATATCAACGGTGCATTCTCCATCCACGGAAACACAGGCGACATAATATCGTTCAGCTATATCGGCAAGAAACCTGTAGACCTTAAAGCCACTGTAGGGTCGCCCATGAGAGTGATACTTGACGACGACACCGAGACCATTACCGAGGTGGTGGTCACCGGTATTGTGAACAAGGACAAGAACTCGTTCACCGGATCGGCATCGACATTCACTGCCGAGGAGCTGAAGATGGTGGGCGTGCAGAACCCTATAGCATCTCTCGCCGCTCTTGACCCGGCATTCAATGTGCTGACCAACGAGCTCGCAGGATCGGACCCCAACCACATGCCCGACATAAACATACGAGGAAAGTCGTCAGTGATCGGAGAGCGTGACGACGCTGTCAACGACCCCAACCAGCCGCTTTTCATCGTCGACGGATTCGAATCCACTCTTGAGGCAGTCTACAATATGGACGTCAACCGCATTGAATCCATGACCATCCTTAAGGACGCAGCCTCGACAGCCATATACGGCTCAAAGGCAGCTAACGGCGTTGTAGTCGTAGAGACCGTAAAGCCTAAGGCGGGACAGCTCAGATTCAACTATTCGGGCTCGGCTGCGGTATCCACCCCCGACCTCACATCGTACAACCTCATGAACGCCAGCGAAAAGCTCGAATTCGAACGCCTCGCCGGACGCTACACTGCCGGATGGGGAGCAGGTCCCAACGACTATGTGACTCTCAGCCAGAAGTACAACGAATATCTCGCCAACGTACAGAGCGGTGTCGACACATACTGGCTCAGCGTGCCACTGCGCACAGGATGGACTCAGAAACATGACGTATATGTCGACGGCGGCTCCAACGGATTCATGTTCGGAATCGGTGCCAACTATTCGGGAACCACCGGTGTGATGAAGGACTCAAAGCGCAACAGCTACGGAGGCAAACTCGACCTCATATACCGCCTTAACAAGCTACAGTTCTCCAACAAGTTCTCGGCAACCCACACATCCTCACAGGACCCTGTGGTGGAGTACAACCAGTATGCGAGTGCCAATCCCTACTATAAGAAATATGACGAGAACGGCGACATCAGCCGCTGGCTTGAAAACAGCGACTTCGCCCGCGCCGCCAACCCTCTCTACAATGCGTCGCTCAACAGCCGCAAAAAGAAGTCGGACCTTATGCTCACCAACTACTTCATTGTTGAGTACAACCCTATACACCAGCTGCGTTTACGCGGTAAATTCGGTCTGACCCATACCACAAACGACGGAGAGAACTTCGTATCGCCCGAGGATACCCGCTTTGACAGCTACGACCGCACACGCAAAGGGTCATTCACCTCGACCAACCAGAAATCCACCCGCTACGATGCGTCGTTCACAGCCATCTATGCAGATGTGTTCGGAAAGCACCGCATCAACTTCGCAGGCGACTTCAAAGCATCACAGAACAAATCGCTCACCCAGGGTTACAATGTGGTAGGATTCCCGGAGGGCAACTACACCTATCCGTCATTCTCCAACGGATATCCCGAGGGAGGAGTCCCCACCTACTACGAGGACACCCAGCGGTCCACCAACCTGCTCGCTACACTCAACTATGCCTACGACAACCGTTATCTGGTCGATGCCAACTATGCCCTGAGCGGATCATCGGTGTTCGGGTCCACCAAGAAGTTCACGAACACATGGTCAGTAGGCCTCGGATGGAACATCATGAACGAGAAGTTCTTCCGCGATGCCTTCCCATACGTATCCATGCTCAAGCTCCGTGCCTCCATCGGTAACCCAGGCAACCAGGGATTCGATTCGGCGCGTTCGCTCATCACCTACAAGTTCCTCTACAACAGCTTCAATTACTTCGGGAATTCCACCATACTTGACCAGTTCGGCAACCGCGACCTCAAGTGGCAGACCACAATCGACCGCAACATCGGTGTAGACTTCAGGACCGAGAGGGTCAACTTCGAATTCGACTACTACGACAAGAACACCGACCCGCTTCTCATCGGTGTGTCCGTGCCTCTCTCGACAGGCATCACCGGTCTATGGAACACCAACCTCGGTATCCAGAAATCACGCGGCATACTCGCATCAGCCCAGTACTACATACTCCGCAACCTCAAAGACCGCCTGACATGGAGCGTACGCGGGACACTGCGTCATGAGAACATCAAGCTCGACAAGCTCAACGGAGTGCTGGACGACCTGAACCAGGTGGGCAAGAACACAACCACCAAACGCTACTTCGACGGAGCCGACCCCGATGCGATATGGGCTGTGCAGTCAGCCGGCATCGACCCTGCAAACGGCAAGGAAATGTTCATCAAGAAGGACGGCTCATACACCTACGACTATGACCCCGACGACGAGACTATAGTAGGCAACACCCGCGCCAAGGTGGAAGGCTCATTCGGCACCAACTTCAACTACCGCGGACTCACCCTCAGCCTCAACTTCAGCTACAAGATAGGCGGCAAGGCGTTCAACGAGGCTCTCTTCAACAAGGTCGAGAACATCACATCCTCCCAGATGATCTACAATCAGGACAAACGCGCGTTCTATGACCGCTGGCAGAAACCCGGCGACCACGCCCAGTTCAAGAACATCGCCGACAAGGTACCGACCCCCATGTCGTCGCGCTTCGTTCAGCTCAACAATGTGCTGTCGTTCCAGTCGCTCAATGTCAGCTACGACTTCTACGAATTCGCCACACGCATGAAACTTGAATCGCTCCGCCTGTCGTTCTACTGCAACGACCTGTTCTGGTGGTCGACAATCAAGCAGGAACGCGGCACCGCTTATCCGTTTGCCCGCAGCTACACACTTGCACTGTCTTTCTCATTCTAAATCACTAAGGCAATCAAATCATGAAACTATATAAATCAATCACCGCCGCTGCTCTCCTCGCTTTCGGCATCGCCTCAACCGGTTGCTCCGACTGGCTCGACTATACCCCGAAAGACAAGCAGACCTACGACGAACAGTTCAACAACCGCACCGGTTTCCACACCACGGTCAACGGCATATACAACACCATGACCGGGAGCGACCTCTACGGCTATAACCTTTCGTACGGACCGATCGACATAATGGGTCTGTGCTATAAGATATCAAATTCCAGCACAGCGAAATACGAGCTCTGCACGGCAGCCTACACCAGCACATATGCATCATCGACTATCAGCTCCATATGGTCAACGGCATATAACACTATCCTGAATATCAACGTAGTGCTGAAAGCCCTGGATGAAAAACCCGGAGTGCTGCTTCCGGAGGATGCACAGATGATACGTGGAGAGATGCTCGCCTCCAGGGCATTTATCCATCTTGACCTCGTGCGCATCTTCGGTCCGGTATATATAGTAAACCCCGACGGGCTTTCAGTCCCCTATGCCGACGCTCCGGAGATCATCAAGCGCAACCGCCTGAAAGTCGATGACATCATCTACAACAAGATCATTCCTGACCTGACAGCAGCCCAGGAACTCCTTAAGAATGTGGACCCCATACTTACCGAAGGGGTGCTCAACTCTGACGGCGGCGAGGACGGCAACTGGTTCCGCTACCGCCAGCTCCGCATGAACTACTATGCGGCAACACTCGTCAAAGCCCGCGCATACCTCTGGGTGAATGACTACACCAACGCCCTTGCCGAAGCCCGCAAGATCACCGATGACACCTATGCACAGTCATGCTTCCCATGGGTCGACCCAGTGAAGCTGCTCGCCAACAACAGCAATCCCGACCGCATCTTCTCGACAGAGTGCCTGTTCGGATTCTATGACAACAAGATGGCTGAGATATTCACCAACAATTTCAACGGCACTCTCGATGCGGCAGTGGTACTTAAGCCTCGCGACGGATACACCGATATCCTCTTTCCCAACTCTGCCGACTACCGCCGCCAGTCGCAATGGACCGGCACCACATCCATCAGCGGAGGCGACCTTGATTTCATCAAATACAAAAGCTTCCCCACAAGCGAGACCAACCCCGACTTCTGGGCCACCTACTATGGGCTGATGCGCAAGAGCGAGGCTTACTATATCGCGGCAGAGGCTCTGAACGGACTCGACGACCTCAGAGGGGCGTGCGGTTATCTCAATCAGGTAAAGGCAGCACGCGGCATTGACCTCATCGAGACCGACTCACCTGCCGACTTCCTGAAAGAGCTTAAGATGGAATATCTGCGTGAAATGCGTGGCGAAGGTCAGATATTCTTCCTCCACAAGCACTTCAACCAGTCGTTCGCTACCTCCAATTCCGACTTCAACGCCCACGAGGCAGCCAACAAGGACAATCCAACTATCTCACAACGCTATAATGTACCTATACCATCAGGCGAAAACTACTAATCTCCATCACTTATGAAACTAAGAAATCTATTATATTTTGCCGCCGGCTCACTGCTCCTCTCCACAGTGTCATGCTCACACGAGGAGGTGGAGCCTTACAGCGGTCCCAAGGCAGGCATCTTCATACAGGAAGTAGCAGGCACCAATATGACGAGCGGGCTTGTATCGTCCTACAGGGATTCCACGAATATATCTTTCGCTTCGGCTCCCGCAGCGATCACCGACTATGTGCTGCGCTTCACCATCCGCACCATCGGAGATGTGACCGACTACCCCCGCAAATACTCTATCAAGGTCGACGAAAAAGCCACCACAGCAGTCGAGGGGGTTGACTACTCACTCTCACGAAACGATTACATCATACACCCCTACCAGTCCACCGACTCATGCATCATCACTCTTCTGCGCACACCAGCACTGCGCCAGAAATCACTGGTGCTGAAACTGAAGCTCGAAGCCAACGAGAATTTCGACATCATATTCGATTCCTACACCAACTCAGGGGCATGGAACATCCCCGGCGACACCCTGTCGGCACTGACCTATGCCATACGGTTCTCAGAGGAATATTCCGAACCGCATTATTGGGACTGGTTCGGCAATGACTTCTTCGGAAAGTTCACCCCGACAAAGATGCTTGAACTGGAGAAGGTGATGGGCTGGACCTATTCCGACTGGAACTCCGGCGGCTCTGGCACATCCAAAGTTCAATACGGACGTATGGACTTTGCCGCCAACGCATTCAAGAACCATCTGCAGAAACGCGCTGACGGAGGGGACCCCGCCCGCGAGGATGACGGATCACTGATGCAGCTGCCCGGCTCCTATGCAGTTGACTATTCCGCTTATGAGTAACCAACCCAAAAAGAAATTGAATGACTATGAAATCTAAAATATTCAGTGCGCTCGGACTCCTTGCCGCATCCGTAACACTGACAGGATGCTATGAGGACAAGGGCAATTACGATTATTCCGAGATCGAGGAAGTGACAATCACCCTCCCCACGGCAATCGAAGCGATGGCAAATGCCGAGAACGTCAAGTTCTCGCCCACTGTGGTATCTTCAGTCACCGGAAAGGAGATCCCCGCCGACGATCCGAATTACGAATATGAATGCCGTATATTCTATACCCGCACAATCGACGGCATAACCGAGAAATGGTACGACATCAATCCCGACAGGACTCAGGGGGTGGACTTCTTCGTACAGGCTCCGGCAGGCACCTATTCCCTGTGGTACACGGCAAGAAACAAGAGAACCGGCGTGGAATCACATGCCAAAGGCTCTCTGCGCCTTATCAGCTCGGTGTACGAAGGATGGATGGTGATGTCAAACAACGGTGCTGAAAAGACCATGCGCCTCGACATGATATTCACTGACTCAAAGGGTCGCGAACTGATAGCCAAGGATATCACCGGACCAAACGTGACCGGGCTGACCGAAGGAACACAGGCAATGTACCACCCGAGCCTCTATGCAGGAAAGGAATATGTAAACATCCTGACCAAATCGGGAAGCTACCGTGTGTGGGACGACATGCAGATGAACCCCGCCTACAACCTTAAGCTCCAGGACTTCATCCTCCCCACAGTGAAGGGCAATGCGACCCAAATAGCACAGATCCATTACTATGCCAGCTATGGGCCCACCGCCACGACATGCGTGACAAGCGAAGGTGACGCCTATGCCATCACCTCGTCAGGAGCCGGAGCGTCGTACGAATACCCGATGAACGCTACCACCGTGGGAGGAGACCCCGCCTACAAGGTGGCACAGACTATAGGGACAAGCATGGTGCGCACGGGCAACTCGACATCCGCCCTCTTCTATGACATCACCAACAAGCGTTTCATGGGTTGGAGCTACTATGCCCCCAACAAAAAACTCCTGTTCGCTCTCAACGACAATGACGAGAACCAGCCCCAGGGACTGTTCTCGTTCAATACCGGCATGGACTTTGTCGACATGGAGAGCACACGCTTCTCCAACGGACTTGTCTACACAGTGCTCCAGGACAATACCGGTCACCGCCACGTATACGGCATAAACCTCTCTGGCTACAACAGCATCAAGAAGGAGTCGGCATACGACAATATCAGCGGGGAGAACTTCGACACTGCAACAGACTATGCATTCCACTCACAGTTCCCCTACATGTTCTACTGCAAAGGGAACAAGGTGTATGCCTACGGTCTAACCGACAATGTGACAAAGGATGTGCTTACTATCGACGGAAGCGAGACTATATCCATGATCAAATTCAATCTGTACGGCAACATGGACCTCACATCCCTCAACAAATGGGACAGTGAAGAGTTCCAGAACATGCAGTACAAGCTTATCGTGTGCTCCTCGACCGGAGCAGAGGACGGCGGCATAGTGCGCTTCTACAACATAGACATCAACGGCAAAATGACTCTCTACAAGGAATACAAAGGATTTGGCGAAGAGATCGTGGATGTGACCTACCGCGAGCGCAGAGGATAACCATCCCTTGACAACATACATCAGCCGGAAGAGCTATAGGAAACGGAACACCTTTTTTTGGACTGAGTGTCACCGTCATTCCACAGCTCTTCCGGCTGACTTATTCTTCTTATAAAAGCTTTTCCAGAATCGGATATAAAATAATAAGGCGGGGAGAGTGTCCCCGCCTTATTTTTGTCATCGCACTTACGACATATAGCGCGTTGCTGTATATTGTTGTAAAGTACTTCCTACTCCACAGTGACCGATTTTGCAAGATTGCGTGGCTGGTCGACATTCTTGCCCTTGTTGACAGCAATATAGTATGCCAGGAGCTGAAGGGGTATTGATGCGACAAGCGGAGTAAGGCATTCCGGCACATCGGGTATCTCGATACAGAAGTTAGCAATATCCTTCATGGCTGTGTTTCCCTTGGATACAATCGCCACCACTGCGCCGCCTCGGCTCTTGACCTGCTGCACATTGGATATGATCTTGTCATACAGCGAGTCGCTGGGGGCGATGATCACGCTCGGCATCTCCTGGTCGATAAGGGCGATGGGACCATGCTTCATTTCGGCTGCGGGATAACCTTCCGCATGGATATAGGAGATCTCCTTCAACTTAAGGGCACCCTCAAGCGCGGTGGGATAGTTGTAGCCGCGGCCGAGATAAATGAAATTGTGGGCATAGGTGAAGAACATGGAGAGCTTCTGCACCGCATCATTGCATTTCAGGGTCTCCTCAATGGTCCCCGGCATGGCATTGAGTGCCGTAGCCACGCTCTGGACTGTGCTGCTGTCTATGACTCCGCGGAGCTGTCCCACAGCGAGTGCAAGGAGCGTGAGCACTGTCACCTGTCCGGTAAATGCCTTGGTGGACGCCACGCCTATCTCAGGCCCTACATGGATATAGGTACCGGAATCGGTGGCACGAGGGATGGAGGCTCCCACCACATTGCACACACCATATACGAACGCTCCCTTATCCTTTGCCAACTGTATCGCGGCAAGCGTATCGGCTGTCTCCCCTGACTGGGATATGGCTATGACTATATCCCTGTCGTTAAGCACAGGATTGCCGTAACGGAATTCTGAGGCATATTCCACCTCCACCGGTATCTGGCAGAAGTCCTGGATGAGACGCTTGCCGATGAGTGCCGCATGCCACGAGGTGCCGCATGCCACCAGTGTGATGCGCTCTGCCTGAAGAAACCTGTCCTTGTTGAGCTCCACTCCTGAAAGCGTGACGCGGGAACAGTCGCCTGTGATGCGTCCGCGCAGACAGTCGCGCAGAGTGGTGGGCTGCTCGAATATCTCCTTGAGCATAAAGGTGTCGTAACCGCCTTTCTCAAGCTGGGCAAGCGACAGTTTGAGCTGCTTTATGCTTATCTTGGACGGTGTATGTGAGTCAATCTCGAATATCGACAGCGGCTCGCCACGACGTATGACGGCCATCTCGTTGTTCTTGAGATAGATCACCTTGTCGGTATAACCGATGATGGGTGTAGCATCGGATGCGATGAAGGTCTCGCCGTCACCTACCCCTATCACGAGCGGTGAGCTCTTGCGTGCCACCACGAGGGTATCGGGGTCACCCTTTTCGACCACTGCCACTGCATATGCCCCCTCCACCTGGAGAAGAGCCTCACGCACAGCCTCGGCAAGAGAACAGTCGGGGGTGGTGCTCCTTACATAGTCCACCAGCTGCACGAGCACCTCGGTATCGGTCTCGCTCCTGAAGGTGTAGCCATGCTCCTCAAGCACCTTCTTGAGTACAGCATAATTCTCGATGGTGCCGTTATGCACGAGTGCGATATCCCCGCTCTGGGATACATGGGGGTGTGCATTGATATCGTTAGGCTCTCCGTGGGTGGCCCAGCGGGTATGGGCAATGCCTATTGACCCGGCAGTGCAACCTGCGGCGGCAGTCTGCTCAAGATTAGATACCTTGCCGCGCGACTTATGCACATTAAGGCTGCCATCGGCAGTCACAAGCGCGACACCGGCGGAGTCATAGCCTCGATACTCCAGACGCTTCAACCCCTGAATCAATATTTCATATGCTCCATTGGAGCCGAGGTAACCAACTATACCACACATATAGCGAATTTATTACAGATTAACTTTTTGAGATTAGGATTAGAGATAGAATAACCGACAGGATCAGGGACCCTGTCATGCATACTGATCGAATTTCCCGCAAAGATAGAAAAAATACTTTGATTTACAGTCATCGCGTCAGAGATTACCAGGGCTGGCGCATGAGATTTAACTCAAATTCAGTCAAAAATTCACCTGATTATGTGAAATAAACTTTCAGATATTGCATATGTTGCTGAAAATGGTTATATTAGAGGTATGCAAATAGAAATTTTCAGCAAAGTAAAAGACCCGCGCGACTTGGGCAAGGTTAAACATGAGCTTGAGGATGTGCTCCGAATGGCACTCATCGGCGTGTTGTGTGATTGTGAGGACTGTGACGACATATCGGATATGGTTACAGACCGAGAGGAAGAATTCAAGGCCGCCGGATTGCTGAAGCTTAGCAACGGTGTCCCGTGTGGTGACACGATACTTCGTGTTGTAGAGTCTGTCAATCCCGCTCAGCTCCGGGCAAGTCTTGATTGCTGCCGAGGCCACATAATCGAATCCCTGTGCGGCAATCAGGTCATCATTGACGGTAAGAAACTGCGGGGTGAAAATCCCAGGAGTCCCGGATGCCACGGACTGTATATCCTCAATGCGTGGGTATCTGAAACAGAAATCTGCGTTGCCGAAAAGCCGGTGGATGGCAAGACCAACGAACTTACGGTTCTGCCGTCCGTATTGTCCTCTTTATGGCTTACAGGGGCATTGGTTTCAGTCGACGCAATGGGGACCCACCGTAATATCGCAGAACAGATCATACTCCAGGGCGGCGACTATCTGATGGCGCTTAAAGACAATCAGCCGATACTCAAGGGCCTGACGGAGAGTATCTTTAGTAGCACTACTCCAATATCGGTATACACAACCGAGGAAAAGGGGCACGGAAGAGTTGAGAAGAGAACCTGTTCAATTATGGATACGACACTTTTGGAACAGGAGGGAATGTACGAGAAGTGGCCCGGTCTTAAACGTATCATAAAGATGGAGCGTGAGCGTACTGAGAACGGTGCCCGCTCGCGTGAAACAATCTACTATCTCAGCAGCGTGGAGAAAGATGAGGCTTCTTACTATGCGATGCGTATTCGTGCGCATTGGGGTATCGAGAACAAACTACACTGGCATCTCGACGTGACGTTTCAGGAAGATATGTGCCGCGTACGCGCCAAGAATGGCGCTGTCAATTTTTCAGCGATGCGCAAGTATGCATTGGAAATGCTTAAAAAGCAGAACGATAAACTCAGCCTTAAACGAAGACGCAAAAAATGTATGTGGAGCACTGAATATCTGTACAAAGTCTTTAAGGATAGTTAAATCTCATGCGTCAGCCCTGAGAGATTACTGAGATTTGGGAAAATTAAACAGCTACAGTCTTTTTTCTTCCCTATAAAAATTATAACTTAGTGCCGTAAAACCTTCTGCCATGAAAAGAATAGCAATATTTGCATCCGGTAACGGCACTAACGCCGAAAATATAATACGATACTTTCAAGCATCCGACCTTGACGGGGAAGTAGCTCTTGTGATAAGCAACAACCCTGAAGCCAAAGTGATACAACGTGGCAGAAACCTTGGGGTAGACACTAAAGTGATGACCCGGCATGAGATAAACACCCCAACACTGATGCTCGGACTGCTGGACGAATATTCAATCGACATAATAGTGCTTGCCGGATTCATGCTCATAATTCCGCCATTCCTGATCGAACGCTACCCTGACCATATAGTGAACATCCATCCGGCACTCCTTCCCAAATACGGAGGCAAAGGGATGTACGGACACCATGTGCATGAGGCTGTAGTGGCTGCCGGAGAGAATGAGACCGGGATAACCGTCCATTTCGTGAACGAAAGATACGACGAAGGCAGGATTATATTCCAAGCCAAGACATCCGTGACGCCCGAAGATACCCCCGCCGAGGTGGAGGAGAAGATACACATGCTGGAGAGCCGGCACTTCCCCCGCGTCATAGCCGAGACATTCTTAAAATAAACGGAGCCTGCATTCGCTCGACAGCCCGAAGGCTACGAGAACACTACCGTCTTGTTGGCATAGGTGAGGATCTTGCGCTGGATATGTTTTTCGACAGCGCGGGATAGCACTATCTTTTCCAGGTCACGGCCTTTCTTGACCAGGTCGTCCACTGTGTCCTTATGTGTGATGCACACTGTCTCCTGCTCTATGATGGGTCCGGCATCAAGATCGGTGGTCACATAGTGGCTTGTAGCCCCTATGAGCTTTACCCCCCTCTCGAAAGCCTGATGATAGGGCCGGGCTCCTATGAATGCCGGAAGAAAGTCACTATGTTTGCATCAGATTAGCTGACGGGGCGCTCAACGGGGGCTGTCTGCCCCCTTGCCGCTAAGGCTTTCCCCCGAGAGGAGTGAGGAGAAAAGATAGACGTAAGGGCAATTGCATGTAAATTTGTAAAAGCAAAATACATTAACAGCAAAACCGATACGTCTATGGTACAAAGTAACAAAAAAGATTTCAGCGGACAAAATATCTCTATTGGTATCGACGTCCATCTGAGAACATGGAGTGTCACGGTGCTCACCCCCTCTGGGTTTATGCGCACTCATACTCAAAAGGCTTCGGCCAAAGAGCTCTTTGAACATTTGAACAAGCATTATCCTAACGGTAGCTACCATGCAGCCTACGAGACGGGGTTTTCGGGCTTCTCGACCTATTATGCCCTGACTGAGCTTGGTATAAAATGCACCGTGGTACATGCGGCTGACGTTCCGACCACCCAGAAGGAAAAGGTCTCGAAGTCAGACCCGGTGGATTCAAAAAAGCTGGCCAAAGCCCTTATGCGCGGCGAGCTCGGCAGTGTGTACATTCACTCGAAGGACAGCCTCGATGACCGTGCGCTGGTACGCCACCGCGCCACTATTGTGAAGCTTTCCGGCGGCATAAAATCCAGAATCAAGCATCTGCTGTACAACAACGGCGTGGAGTACCCCGAAGAATATTTCCGAAGCAACCGCCACTGGACAAGAAGTTTCATAACGTGGTTGCAGAATGACGTGCGGTTGCTCTCCGACACCCGGGTCTCGCTTGACCTGCTCATTGCCGAGGTACTCCATTACAGGGAACGCCTCCTTGATGTCAACCGCAGATTGCGCTCGCTGGCGCGCAGCGACAGGTATGCCGAGAAATACGGCATCCTGATGTCGGTTCCCGGCATTGGTTCGACAATTGCCATGAGCCTGCTTACCGAGATTGATGACATCGGTCGCTTCAGTAACCAGCGCCAGTTCGCATCGTTCCTCGGACTCGTGCCGATGATGTCGTCAAGCGGCGACAAGGAATACGTCGGTGAGAAGACTTTCCGGGGAAACAAATTCCTCGGTCCAAAAATAGTCGAGGCCTCATGGATAGCCATACGGCACGACGCGGAACTCTCCGCAAAGTTCGGCGCATTGTGCACTCGCGGAATGAAGTCGCAGGAAGCCATAATCCGGATAGCCCGCAAGCTCTCCAACATAATATTTTCCGTACTGAAATCAAACCGCAGATATGAATGCCGTTAGATAATGCGACACACAAAAGTCTTATAGGCAAATACAGTAAGACGGCTACTCTCGCCTCCTTGATGAGCCTTGGCTGCATCTAAAAGAAAGGTTGTGGCGTCTTTCCTATTATGCTGAATAAGTAAACTGTCAGCCCGATGGGGCGTGACTGATAGAAGTTTGCCTGATAGGACTTTTTTTACTACAAGGCATTTCGGGCTCTAACCGATTGCCGGTTATTTGATTGGGGCAGAGGCCTCGATCATGACTCTTTTGTGCCTACACAATCGGCACAGAAATATAAGCAATTGATTTTTAACGTTAATCTTTTCTAAATCTCAACGAGAATTTTGGAATACAACATAGAAGGAGTGATGGATGTTGATGATGTGATTGGGATACCGGTCTATGAAGTCCTCCGAAAGCACCTGCATATAGCGGGCTAAGACTATAAAGTCAACTTCATAACGGTCAAGAATCTCAAATTCCCTCTGTTCCATCTCGGCTTTGTTGTCGCGTGTCACCGGCACCACCTCAAACGGTATGTCGAACTGCCTGCCAACGATAGCAAGATCAGGGTGGTTGGAAATGATCACAGGGATCTCCACATCCCACTCTCCGGCGATATATCGCGATAGAAGGTCATAGAGGCAATGCGACATCCTGGATACAAATATAGCCATGCGCTGACGATGGCTTGTGAAGCTCAGACGGTGAGTGAGCTGATAGCGCGTGGCATAGAGGGTCTGGAAATAGTCCTTGAGCTTCTCTTTAGGGATAAGGAAGTCGGTGATATCCCATTCCACGCGCATGTAGAAGATGCCGGTGGCACGGTCGACATACTGGTCAAGATAAAGGATATTGCCACGGTTGGAGGTTATAAAGTCGGTTATGACTGCAATTATGCCGGGCTGATCGGGACAGTGCATGCGCAGGACTGCGGTGTCGGCATGTTTCTTGTTTTCCATACTTTTATAAGTTTAGGGTGCAAAGTTAGCAAAATATCACACAAAACATGGCTTAAAAGCTTCTGAATGCAACAGATCTGACAAATCAAGAAAATAAATGTCACACTTACGGCTCATTAAAACAAAAAAAATCTCCCCTGTCGCCGCGAATAGCGACAGGGGAGCAAATAGATTGACGGTACGCAGGCAATGCATGCGGGGATCCGATGCCCCTACGCACTCATGAAAGTCATAGCAAGATTACTTGCCGGCGAGCTTCTCCTTAAGGCTTGCGAGAGCCTCAAGATCGCCGAGAGTAGTCTTTTCGAGCGGAGTGGTGAGAACTGGAGTCTCCTCAGCGCGACGGTTGCCGCCACGACGGCCTTCGCCACGGTTCTCACGCTTGCGGGGCTGCTCAGCGCGCTCGCCCTTCTGCTCGTCCTCGAAGGTACGGCTGTGAGAAAGGATGATGCGCTTGGAATCCTTGTTGAATTCGAGCACCTTGAACTCAAGCTTCTCATCGAGCTGGGCACGACTGCCGTCAGCCTTGGCAAGATGCTTGGGAGTAGCGAAGCCCTCTACACCATAGGGGAGAGCGATGACTGCGCCCTTCTCAACCACCTCGATGATAGTGCCCTCGTGAACAGAACCTACAGTGAAGATGGTCTCGAATACATCCCAGGGATTCTCTTCGAGCTGCTTGTGTCCGAGTGACAGACGACGGTTCTCCTTGTCGATCTCAAGAACCTGAACCTCGATGTCGGCACCTATCTGAGTGAACTCGCTGGGGTGCTTAACCTTCTTGGTCCAAGAGAGGTCAGAGATGTGGATAAGTCCGTCAACACCCTCCTCGATCTCAACGAACACACCGAAGTTGGTGAAGTTGCGTACGCGGGCAGTGTGCTTTGAACCTACAGGATACTTTGTCTCGATATTCTCCCAGGGATCGTTGCGGAGCTGCTTGATGCCGAGCGACATCTTGCGGTCCTCGCGGTCGAGGGTAAGTATCACTGCTTCGATCTCATCGCCAACCTTCATGAAGTCCTGAGCGGAACGGAGGTGCTGGCTCCATGACATCTCGCTTACGTGGATAAGACCCTCTACGCCGGGGGCGATCTCTACGAATGCGCCATAGTCAGCCATAACGACTACCTTGCCCTTAACCTTGTCACCAACCTTGAGCTCTGAGTCGAGAGCGTCCCAAGGATGGGGAAGGAGCTGCTTGAGACCGAGAGCGATGCGCTTCTTCTCGTCATCGAAATCGAGAATTACCACATTGAGCTTCTGGTCGAGCTGCACAACCTCCTCGGGATGGCTTACGCGGCCCCAAGAAAGGTCGGTGATATGAATGAGACCGTCAACGCCGCCAAGGTCGATGAACACACCGTAGCTGGTGATGTTCTTGACTGTACCCTCAAGTACCTGACCTTTCTCAAGCTTAGCGATGATCTCACGCTTCTGCTGCTCAAGCTCGGCCTCGATGAGAGCCTTGTGGCTGACAACGACATTCTTGAATTCCTGATTGATCTTAACGACCTTGAACTCCATGGTCTTGCCCACGAAGATATCATAGTCGCGGATAGGCTTGACGTCGATCTGTGATCCGGGGAGGAACGCCTCGATGCCGAATACGTCGACAATCATACCGCCTTTGGTGCGGCACTTGATGAAGCCCTTGATGACTTCGTCCTTCTCAAGAGCCTCGTTAATGCGGTCCCAAGAACGTGCTGCGCGTGCCTTGCGGTGAGAGAGGATGAGCTGGCCCTTCTTGTCCTCCTGATTCTCAATGAACACTTCGACAACATCGCCGACCTTGATCTCAGGATTGTAGCGGAACTCGCTCATGGGGATGATGCCGTCGCTCTTATAGCCGATGTTAACCACAGCCTCACGCTTGTTGAGTGAGATGATGGTACCTTCGATTACATCCTTGTCACGCACGGTGTTGAGCGATTCATCATAGGTCTTGGTGAGCTCTTCGCGCGACTTCTCGCCCTTGGTCTCACCCTTTTCAAATGCTTCCCAATCGAAATCCTCGATAGGGGAGTTTTTTACTTCTTCAGTCATTAAAACTGGATAATGGGGTTAATAAATATGGTTAATTAATATGCCTCACGCTATCAGGCGCATAAGCGGCGCAAAGATAGTGATTTTTTTTCAAACCGCAATGACTCAACGCAATAATTTCGCACCTGACAATCCATTACAAGAGAAAACAAGCACCCGCCCCATTGGATTTATTCAATCACATGAGGACGGGTGCTGTGGGTCTTGTATATGGACTGTCTTATTGCCTTTATGGGATGGCTCGCAGTGCTTGGGCACAAGGGTGCTTCTACCTGTAGTCCTTGAACTGAGCCTGCAGCTTCTTCCGGGCAAAGAATATGCGGCTCTTGACGGTGCCCAGGGGGAGGCCCATGCGCTCGGCTATCTCGTTGTACTTGTAGCCGGCGACGTGCATCGAGAAGGGCACTCTGTACTCCTCGGGGAAGGAGTCGATGGCGGCGGTGATCTCCCCTGCCCCGTACGACCCTTCAGGGCTCTCAAGGCCCGAGTCCTGCGAGAGGTTCAGGTGGTAGAGGTCCTCGGTCTGGTCTACGACGGTCTGGGACCGCACGCTGCGGCGGTAGTTGTTGATGAAGATGTTGCGCATGATGGTGAACACCCATCCCTTGAAGTTGGTGTTGTCGACGTACTTGCTTTCGTTGTCGAGGGCCTTCAGGGTCGTGTCCTGCAGGAGGTCGTAGGCATTGTCCCGGTCGGACGTGAGCATGTACGCGAAGTTCAGCAGGTTGCCCTGGAGGCTCATGAGCTTGCTTTCGAATTCCTTGTTTGCCATTATGGTGTCGCCTTTAGTGAATGTGTGAACTAGGTCCGGTCTGTGCGGAGGCTGGGCGTGCCATGCCGTTCCGGTGATCCAAAGTTACGGAGTTCCATCCGGTGCTCGCGCATATCAATGACGGTTTTTGGCGCCACGGCGGCCGCATGATGCCGGCAATGCAGGTCCATGCCTGTATGACAGGCAGTTGCATATGTGATGCTTTTGTAACAAAATTGTTACAGGTAACAGTCCGAGGGCCCATCTGACACATATCCGCGCTCCACTGGCGCACTCCCCCGGGCGGCGGACATGCGGGCAGGCCTGTGCCTGCCCGCATGTGCCTGTGAGGGCTCCCATGGGCTCCGGAAGGGCGGCGGAGGCATGGGGGTCCCGCCGCCCTTGGGGCACATAAAAGAATAGCCCCGGGGACTCTGGTCCTCGGGGCTCGGGAAGGGGCGGTTATCTACTTTCCCGCTTTCGCAGTATCATCGACGTGGTGAGGTTTAACTGCTCTGTTCGGAATGGGAAGAGGTGGAGCCCTCACGCTATGGCCGCCTTAGTTCGGTAGAAGAAAGGCACGCTGGAAGCTGCGAACCGTGACTCTTGACGGCACGATGACCGTCCTTGGTCCCCGGTAACACTCCGGCAAGCACCACCGGAAGGTGTGTCTGACGGACCCGCGATGATCGCACGCGGGACTCTCTGGCGTCGGACCACTCCCGGAAACGGGTCCTGTCGCCTCCGATGATGATGCCATCGCGGGGCCACCCGGCCGGTTTAATATTATTTACATGTTTTGAGGGATGTCTCCCTGAGAAAGGGTTTGGGCGATTAGTATCGCTCGGCTGAACGCGTTGCCGCGCTTGCACCTGCGACCTATCGACGTCCTCGTCTCGGACGGCCCTTATGTGGAGATCTTATCTTGAGGGGGGCTTCGTGCTTAGATGCTTTCAGCACTTATCCTGGCCCGACGCGGCTACCCGGCGGTGCACCTGGCGGTACAACCGGCTCACCGGTGGTCGGTCCGACACGGTCCTCTCGTACTAGTGTCGGGGCCTCGCAAATCTCCCGCGCCCACAACAGATAGAGACCGAACTGTCTCACGACGTTCTGAACCCAGCTCGCGTGCCACTTTAATAGGCGAACAGCCTAACCCTTGGGACCTTCTCCAGCCCCGGGATGTGACGAGCCGACATCGAGGTGCCAAACCACTCCGTCGATATGAGCTCTTGGGAGGGATCAGCCTGTTATCCCCGGAGTACCTTTTATCCTTTGAGCGATGGCCCTTCCATGCGGAACCACCGGATCACTATGCTCTAGTTTCCTACCTGTTCGACCTGTATGTCTCTCAGTCAAGCGCGCTTGTGCCATTACACTCCACGGCCGGTTACCAATCGGCCTGAGCGCACCTTTAGAAGCCTCCGTTACTCTTTTGGAGGCGACCACCCCAGTCAAACTACCCACCAAGCAGTGTCCCCGCACCGCGGGTTAGAGACCAAACGTGCGAAGGTCAGTATTTCAACGTCGGCTCCTCGGCGACTGGCGTCGCCGGTTCTCTGCCTCCTGACTATCCTACACATCGCACGCCCGGTCACAGTGCTAAGCTGCAGTAAAGGTTCACGGGGTCTTTTCGTCCCGTTGCGGGTAATCGGCATCTTCACCGATACTACAATTTCACCGAGCTCACGGTTGAGACAGTGTCCGGATCATTACACCATTCGTGCAGGTCGGAACTTACCCGACAAGGAATTTCGCTACCTTAGGACCGTTATAGTTACGGCCGCCGTTTACCGGGGCTTCAATTCAATGCTTCCATTGCTGTGACATCTCCTCTTAACCTTCCGGCACCGGGCAGGTGTCAGGCTGTATTCTTCATCTTTCAATTTCGCACAGCCCTGTGTTTTTGTTAAACAGTTGCCTGGACCTATTCTCTGCGCCCCTCCCGGAGGAGGGGACCCCTTATCCCGAAGTTACGGGGTCAGTTTGCCTAGTTCCTTAACCGTGAATCTCTCGAGCGCCTTGGTATGTTCTACCCGACCACCTGTGTCGGTTTAGGGTACGGGTCGGCATGGGATATGCTTAGCGGATTTTCTCGGGAGCATGGTTACCTCCGCTGTCGGCTCGCCCGGGGGCTCGCCGTACTGTCCCGCTTCGGCACTCCGCCCGGATTTGCCTGGGCGGCGTATACCTTTGCGGTTCAACGCGCTATTCCGTCAGCGCGCGGGAGTGTCACTTCTCCGTCTCCACATCGCTCTCATACCGAGTAACGGAATGTTGACCGTTTCTTCCATCGGCTACGCCTTGCGGCTGCGCCTTAGGTCCCGACTGACTCTGATCCGATTAGCGTTGATCAGAAACCCTTGGTCTTACGGCGGGGGAGTTTCTCGCTCCCCTTGTCGTTACTTATACCTACATTTGCTTTTCCGGGGCCTCCAGCCAGGCTCGCGCCCAACCTTCCGCGGCTACCGGAATGCTCCCCTACCACCCGCCGGAATACCGGCAGGTCCACGCCTTCGGCACCGGGCTTATGCCCGATTATTATCCATGCGGGACCACTCGACTAGTGAGCTGTTACGCACTCTTTAAATGAATGGCTGCTTCCAAGCCAACATCCTAGCTGTCCTTGCGGTCCCACCTCGTTATTGTCTTCAACTTAGCCCGGATTTCGGGGCCTTAGACGGTGGTCTGAGTTGTTCCTCTCTCGGACGCGGACCTTAGCACCCGCGCCCTCACTCCCGGGGACCGTGCCGTGGCATTCGGAGTTTGTCAGGACTTGATAGGCGGTGAAGCCCTCGCATCCTATCAGTCGCTCTACCTCCACGGTACTGAGCCCGAGGCTGCACCTAAATGCATTTCGGGGAGTACGAGCTATCTCCAAGTTTGATTGGCCTTTCACTCCTACCCTCAGGTCATCCGAAAGCTTTTCAACGCTTACCGGTTCGGACCTCCAGTGAGTGTTACCTCACCTTCATCCTGCCCAAGGGTAGATCACTTGGTTTCGCGTCTGCCGACGGTGACTGTGCACGCCCTCTTCGGACTCGCTTTCGCTCCGGCTCCGGGGCTGAGCCCCTTAGCCTCGCCGCCGCCGGCAACTCGTAGGTTCATTATGCAAAAGGCACGCCGTCACCCCACGAAAGGGCTCCGACCGCTTGTAGGCACATGATTTCAGGGTCTGTTTCACTCCTCTGTTCGAGGTTCTTTTCACCTTTCCCTCACGGTACTGGTTCGCTATCGGTCTCTCGGTAGTATTTAGCCTTGCGGGATGGTCCCCGCGGATTCGGCCAGGATTCCTCGTGTCCCGGCTTACTCAGGTGCCGCCTCTGTCACGACGCGCGTTTCGCCTACGGGGCTGTCACCCGCTGCGGCCCCACTTTCCAGTGGGTTCGGCTACGCTTGTCCTGTCCATTCTTTGGCGGTCCTACAACCCCGGTCGGTGCCTCGACACCGCCGGTTTGGGCTCCTGCGCGTTCGCTCGCCACTACTTGCGCAATCATTGGGTTATTTTCTTTTCCTCCGGGTACTGAGATGTTTCAGTTCCCCGGGTTCGCTCCACCCTTCAAGGGTGGTGACGCGGTCGCCCGCGCCGGGTTGCCCCATTCGGACATCCGCGGATCACAGGATATTTGCTCCTACCCGCGGCTTTTCGCAGCTTGTCACGTCCTTCGTCGCCTCCGAGAGCCCAGGCATCCTTCATGTGCCCTTCTCTCCTTTCTTTATGACCTGTAAGTAATCCAATCGGTTTTTCCAGTAGAACACCCTCGCCTGCATCATTCTCACTCAGCAGGGTTGCAGTGTTGCTTGCTCTTTGATTTGTGTTACTCGTTTTCTTCGATTCGCTTCGCATCAACTTTTAATTGATGCGCGCTTCCAGTATGTCAATGTCCTCTCTTCTGAGTAGTCCCTGGCAGAGTTGAACTGCCGACCTCTACATTATCAGTGTAGCGCTCTAACCAACTGAGCTAAGGGACTGTCCTGATCCCTTATGGCAAGGACTCGGGTGAATCCGCCTGCGGGCGGGGATCGTATGAGGTTGCAACGTGACGTAGAAGTGTGTGTCGAGGCGTGTTCTCCCTGTCGTATTGTCCATGTCCCGAAGTCCGAGATAGGTCCCGGCGGGCAGCCACGCCGCATCTGCGGCGGACCGTGAGAGCGGACGTCTCGTCTCGCTCCAGAAAGGAGGTGTTCCAGCCGCACCTTCCGGTACGGCTACCTTGTTACGACTTAGCCCCAGTCACCGGTTTTACCTTAGGGCGCTCCTTGCGGCTGCACACTTCAGGCACCCCCGGCTTCCATGGCTTGACGGGCGGTGTGTACAAGGCCCGGGAACGTATTCACCGCGCCATGGCTGATGCGCGATTACTAGCGAATCCAGCTTCACGGAGTCGGGTTGCAGACTCCGATCCGAACTGAGACAGGTTTTCGGGTTCCGCTCGGCGTCGCCGCCTGGCTTCCCGCTGTACCTGCCATTGTAACACGTGTGTCGCCCCGGACGTAAGGGCCGTGCTGATTTGACGTCATCCCCGCCTTCCTCGCAGCTTGCGCCGGCAGTCTCTCCAGAGTGCCCAGCTCTACCTGATGGCAACTGAAGATGGGGGTTGCGCTCGTTATGGCACTTAAGCCGACACCTCACGGCACGAGCTGACGACAACCATGCAGCACCTCGACGCAGGTCCTGAAAGGACTTTATGCTTTCACATACATCCCTGCGTCGTTTGAGCCCGGGTAAGGTTCCTCGCGTATCATCGAATTAAACCACATGTTCCTCCGCTTGTGCGGGCCCCCGTCAATTCCTTTGAGTTTCACCGTTGCCGGCGTACTCCCCAGGTGGAATGCTTAACGCTTTCGCTGTGCCACCCAGCCGTCATTCCGGCCGGACAGATAGCATTCATCGTTTACTGCGTGGACTACCAGGGTATCTAATCCTGTTCGATACCCACGCTTTCGTGCATGAGCGTCAGTTGCGCGCCGGTAGGCTGCCTTCGCGATCGGAGTTCTGCGTGATATCTATGCATTTCACCGCTACACCACGCATTCCGCCTACCCTTCGCGCACTCAAGGGACACAGTTTCAACGGCGGAGCGGGGTTGAGCCCCGCGATTTTACCGCTGACTTGTGCCTCCGCCTGCGCACCCTTTAAACCCAATAAATCCGGATAACGCTCGCATCCTCCGTATTACCGCGGCTGCTGGCACGGAGTTAGCCGATGCTTTTTCTTCAGGTACTCTCACAGCAGGTCCCGACCCGCCTCTTGCTCCCTGACAAAAGAGGTTTACAACCCGTAGGGCCGTCTTCCCTCACGCGACTTGGCTGGTTCAGCCTCCCGGCCATTGACCAATATTCCTCACTGCTGCCTCCCGTAGGAGTCTGGTCCGTGTCTCAGTACCAGTGTGGGGGACCTTCCTCTCAGAACCCCTACGCATCGTCGCCTCGGTGGGCCGTTACCCCGCCGACTAGCTAATGCGCCGCATGGCCATCCGCAGCCGATGAATCTTTAACCGCCGAGGGATGCCCCTCTGCGGTGTTACGCGGTATTAGACGGAATTTCTTCCGCTTATCCCCCTGCTGCGGGCAGGTTCCATACGTGTTACTCACCCGTGCGCCGGTCGCCGGCGGGAGCATTGCTGCTCCCCCGCTGCCCCTCGACTTGCATGTGTTAAGCCTGTCGCTAGCGTTCATCCTGAGCCAGGATCAAACTCTCCGCTGTTTTCTATTGTCTTATTTTCTTCTTTTCAGTTGAAATCAAGCAACAGAAACTGATTTGTTGTTCGTTGCTTTCGCGGAGAGACGAACCTCTCACCGCACCCATCCGGAGGATGGGGCGTGTCGCCCAGCGGACATGTCTGCCCTTAACGCCGGTCTATTTCGTTTCTTCTTGTATGGGATGGAAATTGACAGGAGAATCATATCGCCGCCGATCGGCAGCGACCGTCTCTTGTACTACTTCTATCGTTGCAATTCTTTCAATGTTCTCATGCCTGACCAGGGGCGTTCCCCGGAAAAGCGATGCAAAGGTACTGCCTTTTCCCATTCCATCCAAATTTTTATCCCTCTTTTAACAGTTATTTAACATATCAGAGCGAACTTTATTCCCAAATCGGTGTTACAGGACTGTTTTTGGCGCAAAATACATCCCACCCAAAAACATGCCCAATTCTGAAAAACGCCCCATATTATAATATTCGGAGACAATCCTCCTGTTAAAACAAGGCAGCATGCTAAAGATACTGATCAATCCCCCTTTCACAACGAGTGGCACCGGATGCAAGAGTGGCACGCAAGCGGTCACCATTACGAGCCAAGGACTCCTCGTCCTTACGCGAAGGATGATAAAGATGGAACTGGATGCCGGAAAAAACCATGGTGCGACGACGTATGCCGAGATTGTTAAGCCTTATGGCAAATTCACGCTCCTCTTCTCCCCATTGTGTAAATGACTCGTCGAATCCGTTGGCACGGATTGCATCATCACGCCAAAAAGCCATATTCGCCCCTATGAGCTGACGCACCGACTTGCCATGATGCTTCACAAGAAAGCGTGTGAGCCATGAGGCATGTATGGAGTGCAGACGCAAGCTCATGGGCGCACTGTACCATGTGAGCGGACCTCGGAATTCATTATTACGAAGCCTGTCGGAGACTTTCGGGTCGAGCATGGAACGCAACCCAGCCACATAATACCCGCTCCGGGCATTGCGCAGATGCTCGGCTATGAACCGACGGTCAAGTATCATGTCACCATCGATCATTATTATATAGTCGGACTTGGCGGCGGCTATGGCACGGTTGCGTATACGTGACAACTGGAAGCCCTCGTCGGGCTGCCACACATGCACGAGCCTGTCGCCAAATATCGGGCGGAAGCTTTCGATCATCTCACGCGTCGGTTCGCGCGAGCCGTCATCGGCTATAATGATCTCATCGGGCATCACGGTCTGCCTCGCTACTGAGAGCAATGTGCATCTGAGGTCGAGAGGAGCATTGTAGGTGGTGATGACAAGGGCTGTAGTCATTAACTATGATGATTTATATTGATTCCGGCTACAAATATAAGTATTATTATGTTACCCCACAACCAAAGGATGGAATGCGCCAACAAAATAAAACGCTGCCCCAAGCCTTACGGACATGGAGCAGCGCATATTGATAATGCCTATTGGTCAGCAGGGATTACTTCTCTACGTGGGGACCTGCGGCCACAAGTGCACGACCGGCATCATTGCCCTCGAACTTCTTGAAGTTGTTGATGAACATCTCGGCGAGCTTGTCGGCCTTGGCTGTCCATTCAGAAGCGTCAGCATAAGTGTCGCGGGGATCAAGAATGCTGGGGTCAACGCCAGGAAGCTGAGTGGGAACCTCGAAGTCGAAGATGGGGAGCTTCTTGGTGGGCGCGCTGAGGATTGAGCCGTCAAGGATAGCGTCGATGATGCCACGAGTATCGCGGATAGAGATACGCTTGCCTGTACCGTTCCAGCCGGTGTTAACGAGATAAGCCTTGGCACCGCTCTTCTCCATGCGCTTAACGAGCTCCTCGGCATACTTCACAGGGTGAAGCGAGAGGAATGCCGCGCCGAAGCATGCAGAGAATGTGGGGGTGGGCTCGGTGATGCCACGCTCTGTACCTGCGAGCTTGCTGGTGAAGCCTGAGAGGAAGTAGTACTTGGTCTGCTCAGGTGAAAGGATAGATACGGGAGGAAGCACTCCGAAAGCGTCGGCAGAAAGGAAGATCACGTTCTTGGCGGCGGGACCACGAGAAGGACGCACGATGTTCTTGATGTGGTCGATGGGGTAGCTCACGCGGGTGTTCTCGGTCACGCTCTTGTCGGTGAAATCGATCTTGCCGTCCTTGTCAACTGTCACGTTCTCAAGAAGAGCGTCACGACGGATAGCGTTGTAGATATCGGGCTCGCTCTCTTTGTCGAGGTTGATAACCTTGGCATAGCATCCGCCCTCGTAGTTGAACACGCCGTTGTCGTCCCAGCCGTGCTCGTCGTCGCCGATGAGAAGACGCTTGGGATCGGTTGAAAGGGTTGTCTTGCCTGTTCCGGAAAGTCCGAAGAAGATGGCGGTGTTCTCACCCTCCATGTCGGTGTTGGCAGAGCAGTGCATTGAAGCAATGCCGCGGAGGGGGTTGTAATAGTTCATGATAGAGAACATGCCCTTCTTCATCTCGCCACCATACCATGTGTTGATGATGAGCTGCATACGGTCGGTGAGGTTGAAAGCCACACAGGTCTCGGAGTTGATGCCGAGCTCCTTCCAGTTCTCAACCTTAGCCTTGGAAGCATTGAGCACAACGAAGTCGGGGGTGAAGTTCTTGAGCTCCTCCTCGGTGGGACGGATGAACATATTGGTCACAAAGTGAGCCTGCCAAGCCACTTCCATAACGAAGCGTACTGCAAGACGAGTGTCGGGGTTGGTGCCGCAGAAAGCGTCAACGACATAGAGAGTCTTGTTGGAAAGTTCCTTGTCGGCGATAGCCTTGAGAGCCTTCCAAGCCTCGGGAGTGATAGCCTTGTTGTCGTTCTTGTATTCTTCGGAGGTCCACCAGATAGAGTTCTCGCTTGTGCTGTCCTTCACGAAGAACTTGTCCTTGGGTGAACGTCCGGTATATATACCGGTCATTACATTGACTGCGCCGAGCTCGGTCTCCTGACCTTTCTCGTAGCCCTCAAGTCCGGGCTTAACTTCATCAATGAAAAGCTGATCGTAGCTGGGATTGTGGATCACCTGTGCACCGGTGATTCCGTACTGGGATAAATCAATTGTACTCATTGTAAACAGTTAGAGTGTTATTTGATATATAAAATGAATAATTGCCTTTTTCTACGTGTGCAAAGGTAGTGACTTTTTTGTTAACAGGACGCATAATTAAAGAAATTTTTCTTTATTAATTAAGATTTGCTGTCATTATGCACAATAGCCTTCACACATTGCATCAAAACCGGAACAAACCTATCCATAAAGGTGTTTAATGAAAATCAACCATCTTAACAATATTTAATAATCCACAGATCCACAGCCGATTGTTATATTATGTTAACCTGCAACTCTTTTGTGTAACAAATATGTTGGAGATTTGTAACTTAGTTGTAACTTTGCCACTGTAAAACACATGTGCAGTACGTAAGAATGGTTAAAAACATTCTCTCTTTGCACTTATGCTATCATTCAATTAGCCAATCACATTAAAATACAATAAACGTATGAGGATCAGTGTGAAATCAACTCTCTTCGCTATAGCCACCATGATTCTGGCAATAGGATGCCGCACATCCGGAGCGAACGATCACAACAAAAAAGACACCAGGACCATAGAGGCAGACATCAAATTTGACAGCGACAGCGCATATGCCTATGTGGAACGCCAAGTGGCAATGGGTCCACGCGTACCTGGCACTCCTGCCAACATAGAATGCTCCCGGTATATACTCTCGGAGCTCACACGCCACGGTGCCGACAGCGTGAGGGAACAGAAAGGGAAAATGACCGCCTACACAGGCGATGTCCTCCCTATCATAAACATAATGGGATGTTTCAATCCCGGAGCCAGGAAACGGATACTCCTTCTCGCCCATTACGACACACGCCCATGGGCCGACCAGGACATAAACCGCGACAACCATTCCACACCGATACCCGGGGCAAATGACGGAGCCAGCGGAGTGGGCGTGCTTCTTGAAATAGCCCGACAGCTGTCCGACCACACTCCCCCTATCGGGGTTGACATGCTCTTTGTCGATGCTGAGGACTATGGACAAGCATCGGGATTCTACAATCATGACGAGTCATGGTGTCTCGGCACGCAATATTGGGCTGCCCACATGCCCTACGCACAGGACTCACTGCCGAGCTATGCCATACTCCTTGACATGGTGGGAGGAATTGATGCCAAGTTCCATCGCGAATACTTCTCTGTGCAGGAAGCTCCCAATGTGGTAGACAAGGTGTGGGGAATAGCGGCACGATCCGGATATGGGCACAGGTTCCCTAACATCGACGGAGGCGCGATAGTGGATGACCATATATTTGTGAATAAAGCCGGCATACCTGCCATAAACATAGTCGAATCGAAAAACGATGTCACAAAATCATTCGCCCCGACATGGCACACCATGGACGATGACATGAACAATATCGACCGAAGCACCCTAAAAGCAGCAGGACAGACTGTTCTGAATGTGATATTCAACGAGAAGCCCTGACCAAAACATTAATGACAACATACAACGGTTCAGCCCCTATGCCAGAACAGGCACAGGGGCTGAACCGTCATATTAAAGGATATTCCCTACAGCATACGCAGCGGCTGAAGAAGCTCCAGGACATCAAGACGCGACAGCGTGCGGCGAGATGAAAGTGCCGAAGCAAAATCATGAGCCACCGCCTGCACACCCTGATGCGAGAAAAGCCTCCACAGGTAGGTATAACTCTTGTTGAATAGGCGGTCAACCTCATCAGGCTCAAGGGCGCAGGCCCCCGCGCCGTCGTCGTGAGCAGCCTCCTTGAGATCACGCGCCACCTCGTCGGGGACAGCATGACCGCCATGCACCAGATGACGGCACATGAGGTTGGCTATGAGCATTGACACGCCAATGCTGAAATTATTCACTATCTGGGTCCACGCAGCCTTAGCCGACACTACGGGATTCCCCGCAAAGAAGAAGTCAGGCGACATCTCCATAATGTCGTGAGGATCATCGGCATCAAGGTTTATCGAATACAGAAGGCTGTCCCCATCGTATATGACGAGACTTATAGCCATACCCGCGGCACCATATGCGCGGTCAACATCGTCGATATATCTGAATTTTTCCATATCATTATTAAGCCACCTACGAGCAGCGGCTTAAGGTTTTATAGGGTTACGCGGTTATAAGACTATAACCATTGGATTTAAACTAAAGTTGAACAACAGGTCAATTGACCACAAGGATTTTTGCCACCACATCACCGGCAGAGCTCTCCGCGCCCTGACCTGACGAAGATGCCAGCACATAATACACACCGCTGCGCACGCGCGTGCCGCCTATGTTGCACCCATCCCAGACTGCCATGCCGCCCTCGGAAGAGGTCTGATACACAAGACGCATCCCTGAGTCCATTATCTTGACAAGCGAGTCCTCCATCAGTCCGGTGATTGTGATCGGACCTGAATAGCCGGAAGTCACAGGGTTGGGATAAGCATAGACGTCGGAATAGTCCGACCTGGGAGGGGATGATGTGGAGGAGTATTCATAAAGCCCCGACAATGTACCTACAAACAGGGAACTGGAATTGGGATCACAGTACAGAGCGGTTATGACGTTGGAAGGAAGAGGAGAATTATCGATAGTGAAATGAGAGATAATCTCATCACCGTCCTCGCTGACAAGATACAGCCCGGAACCGTTGGTGCCTATCCACTTACGGTTGGAACTGTCGACAGCGATAGCAACAATGTGCTCATTGTCAAGAAGATAATCAGCAAGCCCGGAGCCATCGTTACGTGGCACCTTGATACGGTTGATGCGGAAATCATCATTGCATGCCTTTGCAGGATTTGAGACAGAGACCACACCAGCCCTGGTCCCGAACCAGACATGCCCTCGCTGATCCTCGACCAAACATGTCCACGCTTGAGGAGCAAACGACTTTCCATCCTGATCAGTCATCGCAGACCATCCCACAAAGATATCATCGGAGGGGTCGGCAGGAGTGCCACGGTGATTCACAGCAAGGAAACCGCGATTGTCAGTAGCATCTATGCCGAATATCATGCCGGAATGCCTGCAATGCAGCAATTTTATGTCCCTCACCTTCAGATAGAGGTCATAATCCGCAATCGCCCAGTCATCCATCGTCACTTCCGAAGGATCAAGCCGCCGCTTATCCGCAGGAAGGATCGCTATGGGATGCTTCTCGCCTCCCGCACGAGAACACACCCACAGATTCCCATCATTATCTATCGTCACCGATACGGTGCCGCAATAATAATTGGCATGCTTGTTGATGGTCGAGTTGGTGTTGTCGAATTTCTTCAACTCTACACCATCTTCAATAACATATACACCCTCGCAGCCACTGCCTATGTACAATCGCCCGGCGTTGTCGGGGTCCTCGGCAATCTGTGTCGGAGAGAATATGTATTTCCCATAAGATGACTGAGACCCCATGCCGGGACCGGTATTAGCCGTAACCCCTACAGGATCAATCTTTTCAACACCATCTCTTGTGACAAGGTTAAGTTTCAGCCGGATATTAAATCTGTCCCCATCCCCTACAGGATGGTGCTGGGTCATTCCGAGATTCGATATATAGAACCCGCGGTTATCGGATGTCGGAAATATATTGCATATCTCATTGAATGTGATGGCATCAGACGGCACACTTTTTTCCCGGAGCACCGTTACCCCGCCGTCATGTTCAATCCTGTAGTTGCCTATGCCGTCCTCGCCGGCAAACCACACCGAGCCAAGACCATCATGCGAGGCTATAAGATTACTCCTGAACTGTTCCGGCATAGCGATGTCCGCAACAAGAGTGCCGGAATCACTGTAATGCCCTACTATTCCATCCTTAGTGATAAATCTCACCACACCGTCATCCCCCTTAGTCAGACCGGTTGCATTGCATGCCGTGCCATTGAGAAGGATGTCGTGTAACACACATTCTCCGTCCGCACCTATGTCAATGCTGCCAAGGCGTCCGTTCCTGCTCACAGCATACCTCCTGCCATCAGTATCCAACATCCGGAAGTCGGTGATGAGATCCCGGTAGCGGCATATGAGCCTGAAGTTATCCGGTATGTTTATGGACGCGTCACGCCTCACTCCATAGAGAGCGTAATTACCGTTCTCAGGATTCATGCCCGCGAGTATAAGATATCCGGGGGCAGGGATAACAGTCCGGATCGGTAAATTGTACATACGTGACTCCCTCACTTCATAACGGTCGGTATCGTATATCACAAGTCCGCCTCCAGTAGCGACAAACATATCGCCACCATCAAAACTTATATCATTTATGGTCTTGTCGACTCCGGCTCCGGCATCCCTTATCTCCGGGAGGTTCACTCTGCTGCCGTCCGACAGAATCAGATCCATATTTCCGTCGGCATATGCAACGGCAAGAATGCCCTTATCACTGTCGTGACGGATCAGCTTTACAGTGTATCCCGAAAGAGCTCCGGAACCGCTGTAGAAACGTGTCTCGTCAGCATTCTTGTCGTAACTGTAGAGGCATCCTCCGGTAGCATACCACACATGACGGTCGGTCTCGACAAGGTCAGTGACCTCCCCGAACACAGGATACTGCTTCCAGGAGCCGACTGCGATCTGCGCCTGTCCGGAGACAAGAGCCAGCATCGACAGCAGAAATATGAATAATCGTAGTGTCATTAATTGACTAAATAGAATTCAGGTAATCAAGCAGCATGGCAGTCGCTCTCCCGCGATGGCTAATGGCATTCTTGGCATCCGCGCTCATCATTGCGAAAGAACAGTCCTCGCCATCAGGCCGGAACACAGGGTCATAACCGAATCCGCCATCCCCTTCCGGGCTATCGAGAATCGTCCCCTCGACCTTTCCGCAAAACGACATTTCCTTCCCGCCAAGTATCAATGCTATGACTGTGACAAACCGGGCTGTGCGCACCTCCTTGTCCTCCATGTTCTTCAGCAGAAGGCTCATGTTTGCCTTGCTGTCATGTCCGGGGCCGGCATATCGTGCGGAATACACTCCCGGAGCACCGCCGAGCGCATCGACCATAAGTCCGGTATCATCGGCAAAACAATCGTAACCGTAATGCTCTTTGACATAACGCGCCTTCTGCCAGGCGTTCCCTTCGAGAGTCTCAGCAGTCTCAGGAATGTCCTCATGACACCCTATCTCCTCTAACGACAGCACATTAAACCTGTCGCCTACAATACGGCGTATCTCTTCAAGCTTATGCTGATTATTTGTCGCAAATACTATTTCCTGCATATTGTAAATAACGTGTCCTAAGTTTAATTATTGAAACATGAAAGTTTAACATCACAAAAATACGGAAAATTTATGTCTTACGACATCATAATCCATAATCATTTCCCGACTAAAAACCTAAAATGCCGATTTACGACACATATTACAGGCAGACATAACGAAAACGCCACAACCGAAAACATGAATCCCCTCTCAAAATTACAGGTAAGCATCTGCGGATCGACATGAAACCCAAACCACATCACCCCCTTTATGAGAGAAAACATCATCAAATGAAATCCACATATTATCAGGGTCCCGTTTGAAACGAACCTGACAAACCCATTATCCCCGAACCACTCACACAGATACATGCACACCTGCATCATAGCAGCGATACCGAAGATACCCTCCAGGACAAACAACGGATAGCTGCCGTAATCGCAGATGAAGAACTGGATCGCAGAATTATGCCACCAAAGAGCCACCAGTGACACCGATGACACAGAAAGGGTAAGAAGGCACGGTCGTAGCATAAAGCCGAACCGGGATGAATTGTCCCTCACATAATTGCCGAACGCATAGAACCCCAATGCGGCGAATGCCGGACCAAGGCAGAACGGCAGTGTCGACACATGCTCAGAATTATATTCGCAATTTAAATAACTCACAGCCCAGGCAGCAACGGCAATCAGCCATCCATGGCCCACCTTTTTCCTTAAAGGATAATATATCATCTCCACCACAAAGAAACACAGCAAAGACCACAGCGGTATATCATGCACAAGTCCCGGAGGGATTCCTGCAACAATGGCCCATAACGGCTTATGCCAGGCAACAGTGTCGCCGGCATCATTTCCGAAATGCCTCAGGACCAAAAGCCATGCCACATACGCCAATAGATTGATCCACAGATATGGGACAACCAATTGCCGGAATCGCTTATAGGCAAACCTCTTGTAGTCGGGATTGCTCCTATAAGAAAACAGGAATCCGGATATGAAGAAGAACAACGGCAGCCTGAACGCACTCAGAAAGCTCGTAGTGGCATATGTGCAATGAGTGTGCAGAAGCACCACGAGAAATATCCCTGTCGACTTAGCATAATCAATCCATCCTACCCTCTTCATAGCTGAAAAAACTTTGGTTACTTACCACCGCGTCACTTTCCATGCCGGCGGCATCCGCTACAGAATGGAATATGGCATCCGTCGACCAGTCCATGGCTCTGTTCCTCTCCAACGCATATACCCGATGAGGATACAGTCGGGCGTATCTCTCCGAACACCACACAAGGCAAGCCGGGTTATGCAATTCCGGGAAATCATTTGCATGCAGATAATTCCCTTCCTCACCCAACGCCTCGCCATGGTCGGATATGTATATAAGCACGGCATTCCTGTCTCTGAGACAATCGATCACCTTACCCAAAAAGTCGTCCGTAGCCAGGATAGTATTATCGTAGGAATTGATTATCTGCTCACGAGAAAGCTCCGATATCACCCTGCTGTCAGTCTCCGGCTTAAATAGAGCCAATGAATCGGGATAATGTGACCTGTACCACCAATGCGACCCTATGCTGTGTATCACCATAAGCTTCTTCCTATCCGCGTGGCTGTTCAATAATGAATGTATGTCAGGAACAAGCTCAACATCCAGCCATTTATCAAAATTGTACATTGATTTGGCAGGATTTCCCATCACGAGAGAATCTGTCTCATGCATAAAGTAGGCATACGTAGAATTGGAATCCTGATTCGAAAGCCACACCGTGTGATACCCTGCCCTCTTGAACAGGGTGATGAACGACTGTTCCTCATATGCGATATCAGGATTGGCGGAATCGGCACGCGTCATGATGCGGGGCACACTCGTGTGAGTGCACCACGGCTCTGAAAACACATGTGCAAATGATATGAGATTGCTGTCACGGCTCAACCGCGGCATGGTGTTGCGGTGATAACCGTTCATCGGCACATGGTCCGACCTCAGGGACTCCCCTATTACTACCACCACATCCGGGGACACTTCAGGCACACTGACTCCGGTGTTGTCAAACGTGCTCCTCTCATTCCGAACCACCGTCCTGTTGCCCCAATAGTCCTTGACAGAGTAGTAGAACACATAAGGCATCCTGCCAATCACAGGAGCCTTTATGCGGGCTACATGTGTCGCGCCCGCTATTATCAAAACAGCGACTGCCGCATATACGGCATGGTGCCTGTCAGCCACATATCTCCATCGGCATACCACAGCTATGACAGATGCGACAACAGAAACGGCAAGGCACATTGCAAGACACACGCTCATCACCGTGCCCCATACATTCAGATTGTTGACCAATGCAAGCTCTATGCACATCGGTGTCAACGACACCCCCATAGTCAGCTTAAAATACCCCAAAGCCGCCGACATGGCCATAAGCACCGGAAAAGCCACCGAAAACACATATCTGTTTATGCCTATAAGCCCTATCACTCCTGAGGCAGAGACCGCCACCACACACCATTGCATAAGCAGGTTAAGAAATCCGGCAGCTCCCGAATAAGGATTGCCGATAAAGTCGACAGTAGTGAATATGAGCGAATAAAACAATGCCGTACCTGCCCAAAAATACAAGTACGGAATCCTTTTGGTCTTATTATAATATATGTCTGGCTCTTTAACCGACGACCTTGGTGTCATTTTTCAATTGGTATATTCCCTGATGTCCCGCAATATTTTATCAAGATATTCTTGTTACAATTCTGTTCAGGACAGGGATTTATTGCAAAGGTACGCAATATTAATATATTAAGCAATCGGATGTGGCTTTTTGAGTTGTCCTGCGTCCTGCCATTGAGCTCCGGAAATATGAAAAAACCGAATCTTGCTCAAAAAAATTATATGTTATATAACATAATTCAAAAACATTTTGTACCTTTGCAGCGTTTTTAAGATAAGTGATCAGAAGGTTATCGATAAGGTAAAAAAGATTCGTTTTTTTAATTATTTGTATTATGACTAACATTCTTAAGAAAGCAGCTAAACTGTACCGCACCGCCAGCTATTGCATGGCTCGTGCCGAGGTCTATCTCGATGAGGCTAACCGTGCAAACGAGAAATAAGCCGGAGATATCCGACCTGCAAGTCAACCAAACCACTCTAACCGCGCGTTCCTTCACAGATGAAAGGAGCGTTTTTTTATGCCCTTTTTTCTGTTACGCACCCCACTCTATATCTGATTGATAAAAATAAAAAGCAACGGATAGAAATCCTTGAGCAGTTCCCTCATGCGCACTTTGGATCGCTGACGTATCACTTTCACGGTGTTGAGACTTATCCCGAGAGCCTCGGAAATATCCTCGCTCTTCATCTTGTCTATATATGCCATACGGAACACCTGCCGGTAGCGCGGAGGCAGCGAGTCGATGGCATCACGCACCATACGTATGATCTCCGCCCTGACTATAGCCCTGTCACACTCATCTGCCGTGGGTATCTCCACCTGCTCAACATCCCCGAGAGTCACTGTGCGACCACCGTTGAGCCCGTTCAGATGGTCGATACACTGGTTGCGCACAGCAGCATAGACATATTGCCGGAAATGCAGCTCTGAACCGAACTCCACGCCTGACGTAATGATCTTGACAAAAACCTCCTGCACAATATCCTCGCATAGATCCCCATCACGCACCATATTCAACGCAAAGTAGCACAACGACTGGTAATATTTCCGGAAATAATCTTCCATGTCTAAAAACTGAATCTCAAAAGTATGGAATATATTGTTTTCAGGCAAACTTTTAGCCGGATAATTGGCAATTTACATAAAAATGATAAAAATTATTCATTTTTTATTGTTCTCAGTAATACTTTTGGTTAAAAATCCTGTATAGGATAATAGAAGCATAAAGCCATGGAAGATCCAATCATTTACTCCGACCGACTGTTCAGCCGCCTGACCGGCAACGGTGACAACGCCACCTCTTCTGACAAGCGTCCAGCCAAGGATACTGACTACGAGTCGGAAGCATTCATCGATAGCATGAATGATCCCGAATACATCGAATCCCAGATCCGAGAGATGGAACGGTTCGATGTCGATTCGGCATGGCGTCGTGTCAAACAACTATCTGACGCTCAAAATATTACCCCCCCCGATAGAAAAAAGTGGCATTCCCTCAGAATATTAAGGATATGGACATCCGTAGCTGCCATGATAGCTGTGGTGGCATGCCTGACGATATATCTGAAACAAAGCTCGCCGGATATCACTCCGCCGATGATAAGCGAAGAGATATCTCTGGCCATCGAGAAGTGCGAGAAAAGCGGGATGTCAGGAGCCATAATAGAGAAAGGGAGTGCTGTCTCCACTCAAAAATTTGCAGTCAGCAGAAAAAAGGAGACAACCGGACACCATTCGGAGCAAAAAGATGTGGTCGCCGACATGCTCAGTGCCACCAAAGTCACCACATATTACGACAAGGAATTTTGGCTGACACTTCCCGACGGCTCTGTGGTTCATCTCGGCAGCAACACCCGGATTATATATCCCGAGAGGTTTGACAACGACTCCAGGGATGTGTATCTCGAAGGCGAAGCTTATTTCATGGTGGCAAAGAGCGATGTAAGCCGATTCACAGTCCATACATCGACAGCCACCACCACCGTGTACGGCACCGAGTTCAACGTATCGGCACCCGGAGACGACCGCTGCGAAGTGGTCCTCGTCAAAGGCAGTGTCAGCATATCCACACCCACTTCCGGCGAACTTATGCTTAAGCCAGGAGAAGGAGCGGAAATAGCCGACGGGACGATAACTGTAAGCGAGGTCGATGTCACCCCTTACGAGGCATGGAACACCGGAAGGATCGACTTCACCGACTGGACTCTCGAAAAGCTCATGTCAGTGATAGGGAAATGGTATAATATGGATATAAGATTCAGCGATGAAGAGTTCTCTCAGATAGAAATAACAGGCAGCTTCAACAGGTATGAAACCCTGACACCCACCATCGAATCACTGTCGGTCATCACAGGGCTCACCATCACTGCCGATGGCAATACCATAATAGTGGCTCCGTGACTCTCATGTAATGGCGAGAGCAACATCCCGCCACCACACACATAGACAATACATCAAAACCAATCTATTCAAAATCAATCATTATTAAACTCAACTGTATGAGGAAGTTATTAACAACCATCATGTGCGTTGCAGTGTCGCTCTATTGCTTCGCAGCCATGGCTGCGTCGTCGCCTGACACCAAAATAACGCTCAACTGCATCGAGCAATCCGCCGAGCAGGTGTTGAAAGAAATCGAGAAACAATCGGGACTGAACATCGTATACAAAAGCGAGACTGCCCGAAAGTGGCCAAAGATCACACTTAAAGTCTCCGGACAGGCTGCAAGCGAAGCCATCAAGCAGGTAGCAGCCAAGATAGGGGAGCCCTACAGCATCAATAATAACATCGTCACCATCGGACGCGAGACTCCGGTGCGCCTCTCACGCACAATCACCGGAAACGTCAAAGACAACGAGGGTGAACCGCTCACAGGAGCCATAATAAATGTCAAAGGCTCGGGAGCAGCTACAGGCACTGGCACTGTCACCGACATTGACGGCAATTTCTCAATCAAGGTCAACAGCGACAACCCTGTGCTCACAGTGCAGTATGTCGGCATGACACCGTTCTCGATGGAGCTCACCGAGGCAAACACCTCTCGCCCCATCGACGTGACCCTCTCGCCCAACGCCACCATGATGAGCGAGGTAATTGTGACCGGTTACCAGACTCTTTCAAAGGAGCGCGCAAGCGGATCATTCACCGTAGTGACCCCCGAAAAACTTCAGGGCAAGCTCCAGACCGGTATCATGGCACGCCTTGAGGGTATGGTAGCCGGCATGAAAACTGTCAACGGCGGCACACCTGAAATCCGTGGCGTATCCACCATCAGCGGAACAAAAACACCTCTGTATGTGGTCGACGGCATCCCCTACGAAGGAGACCTTGCAGCCATCAACCCAGCGGATATTGTCAACGTGACCGTCCTTAAGGACGCGACAGCTGCATCAATCTACGGTGCACGCTCCGCCAACGGCGTCATTGTCATCACCACCCGCTCAGGCGAGGAAGGACGCACCAAGGTAAGCTACAACGGCAGCATGAAATTCACTCCGCTACCCGATCGCGACTACCTCAACCTCACCACAAGTGCTGAGCTTGTCGACCTTCAGGAAACACTCTTCAAGTATCCTCACTCAGCCTATAACCCTCTCACCGCCAATACTCCCATGAACGAGGTGTACGAGATTCTTTACGACTATGATGCCGGACGCATCACCGAATCCGAGTACAACGAACGCATGAACCATTACCGCGGTCTCAACAACTACGACCAGTTCAAGGACCGCTACGTGAGAAGCAACCAGATGGTGCAGCAGCACAACATATCATTCAGCGGCGGCTCTGGCATATACAAATATGCCCTCTCTGCCAACTATCAGAAGAACTACCCCTACGAGAAGGCCCAGTCCGACGACCGTATAGGCTTCAACCTCAAGAACCAGTTCGACTTCTTCAAATGGATGCGTGTCAACCTCGGACTTATACAGAGCAACACAAAAGCCGACTATGACAACGGCTTCACCGGATACAGCTATCTCTACAGCGGTGCCTCCTACAAGATGCTCTACAACGAGGACGGCACACCCGCACAATGGTACAGCGGAAAGAACCAGCGCGAGATCGACCGCCTCAACTCGCTCGGACTTCTCGACGAGACATTCATCCCTGTCAACGAAGATGACAAGAAACATTACTACAGCCAAAGCAAATATCAGAACATAAATCTCAACGTTCGCTTCAACATAATCCAAGGGCTCAACCTCGACCTTATGTACCAGAACGAGAGCACAAACTCCTACTCAAAGAACTACTCCAAAATGGAGTCGCGTGAAGTAAAGTCGGAGATCAACAACGCCACTGTCATCAGCCCCGACGGCACAGTCACCAACCATATACCTAAGGGCGGCAAACTGAAAGAAACCTGGACCAGAAAAAATTCTTACACAATGCGTGCGCAGCTGAACTTCAACCGTCAGTTTGCCGATATTCACGACGTGCAGGCAATAGCCGGTGCCGAGAGGCGCAAAGTGACATCCGACGGCACCGTCCTCAACAAATGGGGCTACGATGACACAACTCTCGCATTCAAGTACATCAACGAACTCAACCTGGGACAAGCCGTAAACGGCACCGAGTCAACCTCCGGAAACTATTACTATTCCGGACCCTACGACAGCTTCTCGTCCTCCGAGAACCGCTTCGTGTCATTCTACGCCAATGCATCCTACACCTACAACAATCTTATCACCGCTACAGGCAGCATACGTGTCGACAAGTCCAACCTATTCGGCACCGACCCGAAATGGCAGAACAAGCCCCTATGGTCAGCCGGTCTGCAATATCACGCGCTCAAAAACTGGAACTGGGTCAACCGCCTCTCGCTCCGTGCCACCTACGGTATCAACGGTAACGTGGCAAAGAACAGCGGACCTTTCATGATCGCACAGACAAGCTCTCGCCCCAACTCATTCACCAACGACTTCTATTCCTACATCACCACACCTCCCAACCCCGCTCTGCGCTGGGAAAAGACCAAGGTGATAAATCTCGGTGTTGACTTCAGCGTTCTCAACAGCCGCATCAACGGTTCTATCGAGTACTATTCAAAGAATACCGACGACCTGTTGGGCAACCGTCAGACCGATCCCACATCAGGATGGGGATCGCTCCTGCTCAACTACGGATCAATGTACAACCGCGGCGTGGAAGTGACCCTCAACAGCATCAACTACACCAACCGTGACTTCGAATGGACCAGCAGCCTCGTGTTCAGCTACAACAAGAACAAACTGACCAATATCGAGAACTCCGGCACTTCAGCCATAGACTATTTCTATAGCCCGCAGAACCGTGAGGGGAAGCCTATGAGTTCGCTCTATTCCATCCGCTATGCCGGACTCGACAGCAACGGATTCCCCACTGCCTACAAAAAGGACGGAACAGTGGTAAGCTCCTACCGCGATCTTGAGGCCGACGACCTCGTATGGTCAGGCACCACCAATCCCCCCTACTCCGCAGCACTTACCAACCGTCTCACATGGAGGGGATTCAACCTCGAATTCATGTTTGTATATTACGGAGGCCACAAGCTCCGCGATGTAGCTGCAAGCTACGTGTGGAACCGTATGCCGACACTTAACTACACCGGCATTCTTGACCGTGACCGCATGCACTTCTGGCAGAACCCTGGCGACGAGAACGATCCCGATATGGCACCTGCATTTATCTACGGCACAGGCAACACCAACTCGGAGTACCTGTGGAGCGCGGCAGACAAACATATCGAAAAGGGTGACTACATCAAGCTTCGCAACCTCATCGTGGGCTACTCGTTCCCACGCCAGTGGATCAGCAAGGCATACCTCCAGGGTCTGCGCGTCGACCTCCAAATACAGAACCTCTGGTACTGGGCTGCCAACAAGAACAACCTCGATCCCGAAGTATGGACCGGAACATCCCTCACTCCGTCACGCGGTTACCACGTACCACCAACTTACACAATAGGCATCTCAGCTAACTTCTAATCCAACGAACAATGAAATACAACAAAATATTCGTAACTGCAACTTGCGGACTCTCGCTCCTTATGAGCATGTCATCATGCGATGACTGGCTTGACATACAGCCCAAAGGATTCACAATCCCTGAAAAATATGCCGACTATGAGCAGCTGATGAACGACCAGTCGCTCTACCGCGCGCTCGACGTGTACCCCTCGATGATCACCGACGACGTGCAGTTCGTGGAAAAAGGCACTTTCCCCGGCTTCGATCTCTTTGAGTACTACAACAAGTCGGAGCACTTCAAGAACCTCTACTCATTCGAGCACGGACAGGTATTCACTCCGGGCAACTCCGACAACATATGGGAAAATGCCTATGGTAACATATTCACCTACAATGCCGTGATCAACAATGTGCTGACATCAGAGGGGGGCACTGATTTCGAACGTCGCAAGCTCTACGGCGAGGCTCTCGTAGGGCGTGCTTTCGAGTATCTCAACCTTGTCAACCTCTATGCCAACCATTATGACCCTGCGACAGCCGGGTCGGACTACGGCGTACCCCTGGTGCTCAGCGAGGAGATCACCGGAGAACGGTATCCCCGCGCATCGGTCGCAACAGTCTACAGCCAGATCGAAAGCGACCTGAGGGATGCTGTTGACAACTACCTCGCGGAGACCACCGCCACCACATTCGACCCCAACAGAAGTGTGGGATACGCCTTCCTTTCACGCATGTACCTTTACATGGGCAACTACAAGGAAGCACTGTCCAACGCCAACTCGTCACTCGAACTGAACGACAAACTGCTCGACTACAAGGACTACAAAGCCATCAACGGCCAATGGGGACGTCTCGTCGCTGCCGACGACTCCGGTGAGGAGTTCCCCGACGAGCACAAGAACCTGGAGAATGTATACACCCGCGTGCTCAACGGCACAAGCAATCTGTTCAAGAGCGTAGCTGCCAGCGAGGACCTGCTTGAGACATTTGCACGCAATCTCCCTGCCGACGGCGAGGACATGCGCATGTCGCTCTTCTTCTCCAAGGACCAGTTCGACCCATACACACGTCCGGGCAATGAGCCCAACCGCTTCCCCGGCTACACCATCTTCGCACCCTACATAGAGATGAACATCGGCTTCTCAACCCCGGAAGTACTTCTCATAGCTGCCGAGTGCGAGGCACGCGTAGGCGACAAGGACAAGGCTCTCGCCCATCTCGATAAGCTCCGCGATATGCGCATCAAGAACAACGTGCATTTCCCCACCACCTATTCCAAGGATGAGGTGCTTAAGATGGTGATCGACGAGCGTCGCAAGGAGTTTGCTTTCGTAGGGCTCACCCGCCTCATCGACCTCAAGCGTCTCAACCGCGAGTCATGGTTTGCCAAGACCATCACCCATTCCGCCGGGAGCGAAGGCACCTGGACCCTCCCCGCCAACGACCTGCGCTACATCATGCCGGTTCCGGAGAATGTATTGAGCTTCAACGACATGCCGCAGTACGAACGTTAAAAAATGCTTCTCTCATAATATGCCATCATATGTAGGGGACCCGGTCCCCTACATGAATGGTGAGAATCTGAAAAAACTTGACAATCATGAAAAAACTATTTGCAGTTTGCCTCATTGCCTTTGCATTCACCATGTCGTCTCGTGCTGCCGGTATCGAGTTCTTCCACGGCACATGGGCCGAAGGGGTTGCCAAGGCAAAAGCCGAGAACAAGAAAATATTCATCGACTTCTTCACCGAATGGTGCGGACCTTGCCTCAACATGGCTCTCACAGTGTTCCCGCAACCCGAGGTAGGCGAAGCCTACAACAAGGACTTCGTGTGCATGAAGATCGATGCCGAGAAAGGCGAGGGAGTGGATCTCGCACGCAAATACCAGGTGCGCTCCTACCCCAGCTACATATTCGTCGACCCCGCTACCGAGGAGATGATACACCGCAGCGGAGGCAACAAGCCAATGATCGACTTCATCAACGACACCAAGGGTGCGCTCGACCCCAAGCAGAGCTCCATCTATCTCGACAGCAAATACGCCTCGGGCGACTATGACGCCGATTTCCTTATGAGCTATATACGCGGCAAAAAGACCTCGGGCCGACGCAATCAGCTCCAGGACTTCAACAAGCTCATATCAATGGGATGCAAGCTCACCGACCGCAACACCTGGGAGATATTCAACGAATGTGTGACCGGCTTCGACAACCCCTACATCAAGCAGGTATCCGACAACTACAGCGAATTCTGCTCACTCTTCGGCAAGGAAGCAGTCGACTCGAAGCTCGCGAAAGAGACACAGTATGCCTCTCCCGAATACATTGCCGCTCTCTGCGACTTCCAAGGCAAGGACTACAACATCAAGGTTGCCAGGATGTCACGGCTATTCGCCGAGAACAAGACCGACGAGGCATGGGACTATGTGGACCAGCTGCTCGCCGACACCACGATCGATCAGAACGACCTCGTGAGCCGTCTTGCATTCTACACCCGATTCAACCCCACCTACCGCGATCCTGACCTGACATTCGAGCAGCTCGTAAGGAAGATACGCTACACACGCTATGTGGCATACAACAATTACGACCGCGATGACGCACAGCCCCACTACAACTATGCGCTTGCACTTGAATACCTGTGGGCACGCGCTCAGAAAGAGGGTAAACAGCTCCCTGCCGACTTCTTCGACACCCCCAAGTTCGGTAAACAGGAGTACTCCAACCGTCATCCCCTGCTGAAGCAGAAGCCTCGCAGGAAATAACATCACCGACAACACTGCTCCCCGCCTCACGGAGAGCACCCTACACCGCCGGACACTTAAGGCTTTCAGAGCCTAAGTGTCCGGCGGTTCGATGTGATTGCCTCAAGGCGACTTGTGTATAAAATATGTTATCTCAGGTTAGTTTTTGGAGTTTTATTACTAATTTTGCACACTAATCATAACGTTATTTCTACCACCATGCTACCGGTTACACCTCATGTGAAATTTATAGGTGTCGATGATGACAACCTTGACCTTTTCGAAGGACAATACCCAGTCCCTAATGGGATATCATATAATTCCTATCTTATTGATGATGAAAATATCGCTGTGGTAGATGCAGTCGACATACGCCGGTGCAGCGAATGGCTCGCCCTTCTCGACTCCACTCTCGACGGACGGCACCCCGCCTACCTGATAGTCCAGCACATGGAGCCGGACCATTCCGGGAGCATACGTGCAGTGCTTGAGAAGTACCCGGAAATGAAAGTGGTAGCCACCGCCAAGGCGATAGCGATGCTCGACAACTTCTTTGACGGCATGGGATTCAGCGAACGCTCCATATCCGTAAAAGATGGCGACACACTCTCGCTCGGACACACCACCCTCCGCTTCATCACAGCCCCCATGGTACACTGGCCCGAGGTGATGATGACTCTCGACGAGACCGACGGTGTACTTTTCTCTGCCGACGCTTTCGGGACATTCGCCACATCGAACGCCACCGAAGGATGGGACAATGAGGCTCGCCGATACTACTGCAACATTGTAGGAAAATATGGGTCGTGCGTACAGGCTGTGATGAAGAAGCTCACAGGATTGCCGTTCGGCATAATAGCCCCGCTTCACGGACCTATCCTGAAAGAGAATCTCGCACACTACTGGAACCTCTACGACAAGTGGAGCCGATATATCCCCGAAACCGAAGGCGTACTCGTGGCATACGCTTCGATATACGGAGGCACAGCCGAAGCGGCACGCCGCCTCGCTGATATGCTACGCAGCCGAGGAGCCGGCGATGTGGTCCTCATCGACCTATGCCGCCACGACGTATCCTACGCCGTTGCCGAGGCATTCCGGCTAAGTAGCCTCGCGCTCTGCTCCGTCACCTACGACGGTGCCATGTTTCCCGCTATGCACAACTTCCTGCACCATCTCGCAGCCAAGAATTTCAGCGGACGCCATGTAGGCATACTTGAGAACGGCAGCTGGGCACCCACAGCAGGAAAGCTCATGTGCAACACCCTGTCGGAAATGAAGGACATGACCGTGGTAGGCTCCACAGTCACCATACGCAGCCGCCTCCACGACAGCGATCTTGCATCTCTCTCATCGCTTGCCCAGGCCCTCGCAGAAGCTTAAACGACATTCATCACAACATCCCACAGAAGATAATCGCCCCGGGAGCGCGCGTTGCTGCTCCAGGGGCAATTAATTTTACCGGTCAGAACCCGATAATATGTAACTGGACAATAAATCACCATCCTTCTACACATTTAATATATTTAGGCTTAGAATTTTGCCTACTTTTAATTGATACACCCGGTAATCAACGCATTTTAGCCTAACAAACTACGCCATATGAGATGATAAAACACCAATCCGTAATATTCGCGCGTCGATGTTTAGCCCAAATATGCAGAAAGCCGATGTACACAGCCATAGGCAAAACTACCGACCTCAAATCATACTGCTCTTCCGGAGAATGATTATAGATAAATGGCTAATGCATCATTTGATGGTGTGTCATAATGCACAATTATAAAGATTTACCCCTGCTACAGCTACCTGTGGCAAGGGTAATTTCTTCAAAAAGGGGGGTTTGACACAGCCTAAAAATGTCAGACATTATTCGTAATTTTAGCACAATTAACACATTATACAACCAAAAACGTAGATTCCTCCTAAAGATTCGGATTTCAGCACTTTTATACAATCCCTGAGACCATAGACGCTATCAAAAAGCATAAAAATATCAGCCATACAAATAAACTGTATTTGTATGGCTGATTATTAGGTCGTAAGACCTTTAACTCGCCGCTCAGCTTTTCGAATTTGGTCTTCATGCTGTCGCAACTGTTCGCGGTTATCGTCTATAAGAGTTTCGAATTTGGTGTTTTCTCGGTGGAGGTCACGATTGTAGTCAACCGTGCGCCTGTCTCGTGGATGTCATCGCCACGGCCAAGAACGTATTTGCGGTTTACTTCGGCAAGTCGGGTGTGCAGGTCCCTCATGTATTGCCGCACTTCGGCCTTGTTTTTGCCTCCGAGTACCTCCTTTGAGCAGAACTACGACACGAAAACACAATGCGTGTGAGGTCTGGTTTCGTCAAAATGGACGATGAACGATGAACAATACTACGTTTTCTTCTCCGAATTCACGGCACACAAAACCGTACACATCCTTAATATCCATCAAAGTTGCGAAATAAGCTCTGTTCCGGTTATGACATCCATTTTGGAGAATGCAAACAGTTTCTTTCCGAGGTCTTTGAGCGAGTGTCCGATATGATAGACCTCCTCGTCTATTATAAGAAAACGGTCATGAGCCTTGTTATAAGCATGTAAAGTCACGCCCGGATATTGTCGGTTGTGCCTATCGACATCCTGACGAAGCTGTTGTGAAATTCTGCCGTCGTAAATATCAACAGTCACAGCGGGATTTCGTTTTGAGAGTTGCACCAACACAGAATCGTCGATATAGCTGTCGATAACCACGATTCTATGTTTGGCTTTGCGAATCAAATCGGCGACAAAGGCGTATGCGTCAAAAATCTGGCCATCGAAGAAGATGCCCTCCGTAGGTTGAAGCGAACTGCGGACAAAGAAATCGACCTTCTCCGTGAGTTGTAACAGTTGGTGATCGTGCTCAGAAAGTCTTCGGTCAATTCTATCCTCCATTAGCATAAGCCTCTGATTAACAGAATATCCTCGTAAGAGGTATTCTTTCAAAACCTTGTTTGCCCATTGACGGAACAAGGTAGCATTTCGGCTGTTAACTCTATAACCGACTGATAGAATGGCGTCCAAGTTATAGAATTTTGTCTGATAAGACTTACCGTCTGCGGCAGTATATTCCAAAATGGAATGAACTGAATTTTCATCAAGCTCTCCACTCTCAAATATGTTCTTTAGATGCTTGGATATTGCAGGTTGTTTTACCCCAAACAATTGAGCAATCTGTTGCTGCGTTAGCCAAACGGTTTCTTGCTGCACTCTAACATCAAGCTTCATTGTCTCATCGGGCTGATAGAGTATTATTTCGTTGGTTTCCATATGCAAAAGTATAAAATAATTATGACAATTCGTCCGGCAAAAAGGTATAGTTGAGTTTTTATACTTCGGCGGTGAGTGTATGAGACATAAAACCTAATATGCCTTCTCGATGATATCGGTTGAACCGTGTCCGAGAAGACGGCTTACAACCGTCATGGTCACCCCATCATTGATAGCAAGTACGGCAAAACATATCGCGCTAAATGCCTAAAAATAACATGTTTACTTTGCGCTAAAAGAATACAAAAAGCGATTGGCAAGGTTATTTTGTCACTTGTCAATCGCTTGCTTATTAGTTATTTATGTCTTAAAATCGGGCAGATTTTATATCAATACTCCTCCTCGTTGAAGAAGAAGTCTTCTTTGGAGGGGTAGTCGGGCCAGATGTCCTCGATACATTCGTAGGCTTCACCTTCATCCTCCATTTCCTGAAGGTTCTCGATTACTTCCATAGGTGCGCCTGAGCGCATCGCATAGTCAATAAGCTCTTCACGTGTCGCGGGCCAGGGAGCATCCTCCAGCTTTGATGCGAGTTCAAGTGTCCAATACATGTCGTATAAGGTGTTTTGTAATTTTCGCGCAAAGATACAGATTTTATTTATATCTACAAGTCGCTACGCGTTACGGTTTCGAATTTATTAGATAATTTTATAGTTTTCCTGATGCCTGTTCATACAGGCAGGGGGCATATCTCAGAAGCTGAAAGCCTTTCCCGATCCTGTCGATGCCGGAATGTTCTGCTGACCTGAATCGAACGCTCCCGAACGTATGCTGTCGATGATGCGGCGTTCACGCTTGTAGGCGGGATATCTCTCAAGAGTGTCGCATATCGAATCGTCATCAAGCTGGTTCAGTCCGAGTATGATTGCCGACGAACGCTCCTTGGCTCCGGTGAATATCTGGGTCTTGTCCTTTCCGTACTCTTCCATCACTCGCACATCGGGCACCAACTCCATGGGATTCCTCATACCCTGAGACTGCTGAGGCTGCTGTATGGCACCAACCTGCGACTGCTGTGAGCGAGCCGGCTGTGGAAACTGAAATTTGGCAGTGTCAGCACCTACTCCCACATTGTTGCCGGTATGAGGGTTGATATCTATCACAGTGCCCTGATTTGGATTAACGTTCACACCATTGATTATCTCATTCTCTTCATCACGCAGGGTGATCTCAAATCCGGCCGCAAGAATCGTGATCTTCACCTGGTTTCCGATGGTCTCGTCAGGACATACACCCCAGATAACATCGACGCTTGAATTGATCTGACCGATAAACTGGGTGAGCTCCTTGGTCTCGCTCATAAGGAACTTGTCCTGAGCCTGAGGATTGAAATAGAGATTGAAAAGGAGCTTCTTTGAGCCGAGTATGTCGCGGTTCTTGAGCAGAGGCGAGTTGAGTGCGTCCTGGATGGCTGCGGTCACACGTCCTTCCCCTTCACCGAATCCGGTGGATATGATGGCTGCACCACCGTCACGAAGAGTGGTGTCGACATCATTGAAGTCGAGATTGATTATACCCTGGCGGGTTATGATCTCCGAGATCGAGCGTGCCGCCACCGAAAGGGTATCGTCAGCCTTGCCGAACGCATTCATAAAGTCGAGGTCGCCGTATATCTCAGTGAGCCGCTCATTGTTGATCACAAGTAGAGCGTCGACATACTTTGCCATCTCGTCAGCTCCGGCAATCGCTTTCTTGATTTTTACCTGGCCTTCGAAGAGAAACGGGATTGTAACTATGCCTATGGTCAGAAGCCCGCGCTCCTTAGCCACACGTGCCACCACAGGGGCGGCTCCGGTACCGGTGCCTCCACCCATACCGGCGGTGACAAACACCATCTTGGTATCATCGTCAAACAGGCGGCTTATCTCCTCAGTGGCATCCTCGGCAAACACTTTTGCCTTCTCCGGCTTGTTGCCCGCCCCGAGTCCGTCGCCGATACGCAATGTATTGGGGACATCGGAATGACGCAATGCCTGCTCGTCGGAATTTATATTGACAAACGAGACGTTCTTTATACCTTCCTTGAACATGTGGCTTACAGCGTTGTTACCGCCGCCGCCCACTCCGACAGCCTTGATTATAATAGGATCCTCTACCGCTATCCTGCGTGCATCGGTGAATGCCGATGCATCGTCAAGGTTCTGATTTATATTGTTGTCTTCCATCTTTATGTCAAATTTATAAATACCTTTTACTACTATTCTTCGTCGTCTTCTTCATTAAAACTATTGGAAATCGCGTTAGCTACTCTTTCTCGCATTTTATCATAAAGTGCTGACAAGCGGCTTCTGTTTCCTCCCCTGCTATTGTCGATATGCTGAACAGGGGGTGTATATGTAGTAGTTGTCGTCGTTGTATCATTTGTAGTTGTTGTCGCAGCTGCAGGCTGGGATGCATTCACGGGAGAGGCTATGCTTGCGGCTGGCACACGAGCCGGACCAGGGGTCGGATCAGCGACCGTCACCACCGGCTTAGCCTCCGCCACAGGGCGTACAGGGGTCTCCACTACAGGAGCGGGGGTCGACAGACATTCCTGAGGATTGTTCTTGGCGGCTGCATTCAGTATGGCAAGCACATCCACAGCATCGGCAACCTGTATGCGTCCGTCAAGTATGCGCAGACGACGGCTCACAGGGACACCTGTGCGCACCTTCATGCCCGATATCTGGCTCAATCGCTGATTGAATCCCGAAAGCCTTGCACCCTTGCCTACAATGATAATCCCCTCCGAGAGCTGTTCGGGAGTGAGTCCGGCATATTTCACCTGCTCGCATACATTCACAATGATCTCAGCCGCACGCGCCGATACATAGTTGTTGATAGCCACAAAGTCAGGCTGACCGGGAGTGTGGTTAGCCTCAAGAGTGGCAAACGCCGATCCTCCAGCCTTCTTCATCTCCTCAGCCTGCTCCTCAATGAAATTCAGAGCCGTGATGTCGCGTGTGATATTACGCGATCCCATAGGAAGCACCACCAGATGTACAAGCACACCATTCTTGTATATCGCCACAGTGGTGGTCTCTGCTCCGAAATCCACAAGCATACAGCCCAGACGCTTTTCCTCCTCCACAAGCACAAGATCAGCAATGGCGAGCGGACGCACGAATGTATCCATCACCTTGAGCTGCAAGCGGTCCTCGACCATCATGGTAAGATTGCGCAGAGGCTGGTTGCGGCAGCTTATGATGTTGAGCTTAGCCAGGATATGCGACCCGATCTCGCCAAGGGGTTTGGGTGTGAGAGCATTGTTGACATACAGCTCCCTCCTGGTCACAGTGATGACATGACGGTCAGCGAGCGGATAGTCAAGAGCCTCGCTGAAGATATCTTCAAGTATCTCCTGGGTGATAATCGTGTCCGATGCAAGCCTGCGCTCTATAGTGGCAGCCTGAGAAGAGAGCGAACGGCCGCCGATACTGAGATATATGCCTTCAATCTTGCGCGGAGACTCGCGCAATTCCAGACGATCGATCACCTTTCGCACTGCCTGTGCGGTCTCTACGATGTTGCGCACACATCCGTAGCGCACTATGTCCGAGATAGGCTCTCGTTCAACTGCCTTCACATTGATTGCTCCGTCAGGACCTACCGCACCGGTGGCTCCTTTGATCTTGGAACTGCCTATTTCAAGGGCTATGATTATCTTTTCTTCCATGGGGGATTGGGGAGTGTGGGATTGCTGTTTCTGAAAGTTATTAAAGTGGCTGGGCTACTTTAACTTGTGGTGTATCTTATTTTAACTTCTTAAACTCAGTGTATAATTAACCGTACAGGACTAATTTTTAGCCGGAATAGGTTTTTCGGATCGGGCTTTCTGTCCAGGTACTGTCTGGCCCGGAGCTACATTATCGCCGGCGAGCATGGCATCTATCGGCACCAGTTCCTCATCCTCATGAGTGATCACCGGGACATCGGCGGCCCGTCTATGACGCTTGGACGCGACAAGCTGTCCGTTCCATTTCAGCGAGAGGGTGTCATACTTTTCCCACCCCTGCTTCACAAGCACCTTGCTGTAGAATGTCCGTAGGTCGGCAAGCTTCCTTTCGAAATCGACAGGCGACCCGAGATTGATCACATGCTCGCGAATATTGGGGACCAGGATTATATCGGTGGGAGATTTCACCTTTATCATCCCTATGAATGAGTTCCATATGGAATCTCCGGCAATATAATTTACCAGCGGCATAAGCGACAGCGGTGTGAAAGTAGTGTCGGAATCATCGAAATGCCCCTGTATGACAGGCACATTCTTATGGTAGCGGGCAGAAGCCTTCACACGCTTTCCGGCCCGGTTGACATAATAGCTTGACGAACCGTCAAACACCCTCAGCACCGGCACTATAGGTGTCACTGACACACGTATGGTGCCGTCGGTATATCTCACCACACTCGCATCCTCAATCTTATCCAGACTGAGCAGGCGGCGGCGTATATCCTGTGTGTTGATATTCGCAAGGGCTATCCCATGCGCACGGTCGGGCAATCCGTCAAGCTCGCGCGAAAGTTCCTGTGGAGTGACAAACTGCCTGGCACTCACATCGCTGCCGTCGGCATCAAGTACGGTGACCGGCATGCCTTTGCACAGATCATCATCCTTCTCATTTGCCGTGACGGTAATTGCTATCACCAGATAGATGAAAAGCATCAAAGAGAATAATATTTTAAGATACTGCGGCATTGGTCCTATGATTACATTTTTGAGTCAAGAATTTACCCTAAAGATCCTATCAGCTCAGGCAGGCAGTCGCATATGTCACCTGCGCCGGCTGTCAAGAGGATGTCAAAGTTACGATTTTTAAGCGTTTCAACCAATTTTTCTTTGGGTATTAATATCTTATCATCACATTTAACATTGTCAAATATGATTTCAGATGTCACTCCAGGTATCGGCTCTTCGCGTGCGGGATAGATATCAAGAAGCACCACCGAGTCGGATGAGGATAGAGCGTCGGCAAATTCCGCAGCAAAGTCACGTGTACGCGAATAAAGATGAGGCTGGAAAGCAACTGTCAGATGCCTGCCGGGATACAGAGCTTTCACCGAAGCAATGGAGCTGCTTAGCTCCCGGGGATGATGGGCATAGTCATCGATTACTACACGCCCCTGGCCGTTACGCTCCTTAAGCCAGGTCTCAAATCGACGTTTGGTGCCCTGATATGACGATAGTGCCTCACGTATCACCTCCGGCTCAAAAGCCTCGGTGACACATACCGCCGCAGCGGCAGCGATGGCATTTTCGATATTGACCTCAACAGGAACACCGAGATTAACGTTGCGTATGGTGCCGCGCGGGGTCACAAGGTCGAAAGTGATGGTGCCGGGATCACGACGTATGTAGGAGGCATGGAAATCACCTTTGTCCCTGGAATAAGTGTACACCTTGACATCATTTCCGACACGAGGCTTAAGCTTAAGTCCTTCATGGATGATGAGCACCCCTCCCGGCTGTATAAGTTCGGTAAAATGAGCGAAACTTTCGAGATAGGCTTCCTCTGTGCCATAAATGTCAAGATGGTCAGGATCGGTAGCAGTGATAACCGCCACATAAGGTGAAAGATGATGGAACGAACGGTCATACTCATCAGCCTCAATCACTGTGTAATGGGAAGAGGGTGAGAGAATGAAATTGCTATTGTAGTTCTTGAGCACACCGCCCAGGAAAGCATTGCACCCTATCGAGCCTGACCGCAGTATATGGGCAGCCATTGACGATGTTGTGGTCTTGCCGTGAGTCCCTGCAAAGCATAGCGATCTGCTGCTGCGGGTGATGAGCCCGAGCACCTTGGCACGCTTCATCACCTCAAATCCGCCATTGCGGAAATAGGTCAGAATGGGAAGATCGTCGGGGACTGCCGGAGTGTACACTACAAGCGTATGCCCCGCATCACGGAATCCGGCAGGAATACTCTCGGATTCGGGGGAGAATGTCATCTCCACCCCTTCCGCCACAAGAGCGTCAGTCAGAGCCGTAGGTGTACGGTCATACCCTGCCACTGTCTTCCCTTTGGCAAGAAAATAACGTTCAAGAGCGGCCATTCCTATGCCGCCGGCTCCTACAAAATATATGTGAGTGAATGTTTCGAGTGTCATTGCTGTATAATATCAATGATTTTATCAACGATTTGTTCATCGGAATTCCGCATTGCCATAGCCGAAATCCTTGCGGACAGGTCACGGCACGCTTCCGGAGAATCAAGAAGCTCCGATATCTCACCCGAAAGCTCAGCCACAGCATCCCTGTCAAGGATCATACGAGCCGCCCCTACCGACGACAGAGCCTCGGCATTATGACGCTGATGGTCCTCAGCCACATTGGGCGATGGGATGAGTATCACAGGCTTGCCGAGAATCTGAAGCTCCGATATGGTCCCGGCTCCGGCTCGCGACACCACAAGGTCGGCGGCACGGTAGGCAATATCCATTCGGGTGATGAAAGTGTCGGCTTTCACATTGGCATACTCCTTTGCCACCTCCCGGAAATGATCGGCACCGTATCTGCCGGTCTGCCACATCAGCTGGGCACCCTTCTCGGCAATCAGAGGCAGAGAGGCGGCGATAGCCTCATTTACCGTACGTGCGCCAAGGCTTCCTCCCACTGAAAGTATCAGCGGCTTGCCGGGGTCGAATCCAAGCTCCCTCTTCGCCTCCTCAGGTGAGAGGCGGCACTCCTCAAGATCCTTTCTAACAGGATTGCCGGTCAGGATGATACGATCGGCAGGAAAGAACCGTTCGAGCCCGCCATAAGCCACACATATCGCATCAGCCTTAGGGGCGAGGAGCTTGTTGGTCACACCCGGATAAGAGTTCTGCTCCTGTATGAGCGTAGGGACACCGCGACGCTGGGCCTGCTTCAGCACAGGTCCGCTTGCATAGCCTCCGACACCTATGGCGATATCGGGATTGAACTCCCTGACTATCCTGCGCGCTTTACGGAGCGACTTCCACAGCTTCCACAGCACACCGAAATTGCGCCACAGACGCTTTCGGTCGAAGCCAGCCACAGGAAGCCCTTCAATATCATATCCTGCTGCCGGCACACGCTCCATCTCCATGCGCCCGAGCGCACCCACGAAGAGAATTTTGGCGTCGGGACACCTGCGCCTCACGGCATTTGCAATGGATAAGGCGGGGAATATGTGTCCGCCGGTGCCTCCTCCTGATATCAGAATCTTCATAGTTGCATCTTATTTTCATCACGGAGCTGTTCGGGAAGCGACTCCTTCTCCTCCGAGATTTCATGTTTCTTATTACCGTGGCGCGATGCCGTGCGGCTCACCGAGAGCATTATGCCGAATGCTATACACGTCACTATTATGGATGTGCCACCCTTGGATATCAGAGGCAGAGGCTGCCCCGACACAGGGAAAACCCCTGTGACTATACCCATATGGAACAACGCCTGGAAAGCTATCATCACAGCCATGCCCATAACTATAAGTGCCGGATAAGTGATGCTGCACCGCGAGGCTATACCTGCTGCACGTGCAAGCAGCCACAGATACAGTATAAGCACCGCCACTCCACCTATAAGCCCTAATTCCTCGACCACGATCGCATATATGTAATCGGAGAACGCCAACGGAAGGCGTGCCGACTCCCGTGAGTTGCCGGGCCCGACCCCATGTATCCCTCCGTTAGCCTGTGCCATATAGCTTAGAATCTCCTGACGGTTCTTACCCACAGGCTCTATCTCCCACTTGGGTATAGAATCGGACGAGTGTCGCGACATGCGCGCTATCCATGTCTCTATTCGCGATGGCTTCCTCCCCACGCTGCCGTCGTCAGCAAGCTCCACAGCCTGTGACGCATCAGCCGGGATATCGTTATTCACCTCAGTGAAATAGAGGTAACCGACAAAAAACACACCACACATGGCGTAGAATGCCGTCAGGCTTATAAGATGCAGCCATCTCACACCGCCGATGAGCATCATGGAGTAAGTGATGGCAATAAGGAGCAACGTGTTGGTGAGACCCTGCTCTATAAGGAGAGCTGAGAAGAACATTATCACCACGCCTGACCATATCATGCCCTTCTTGGTGATACCTACTCCATGAGGGTCCTGATTGAGAGTCATCACAAGTGCCACAAGAAGCACCGCCGATATCTTCACCATCTCCGCAGGATAGACACCGATACCCAACAAAGAGAATGAGCGTCGGGCACCGTTGACATAGTTGCCGTAGAACATCACATAAAGCATGGCTACCGCACTCAATGCCGAGAACACCACCGTGAATATGGCAAAGTCACTGTAATGACGGCGAGACAGTATCCAGGTGATGGCCACGCCCATGCCGAGCATGAACAGGTGGCGCACAATAGGGCCTATAACACCTATCGACGAAGCTGCCACCTCGCGTGACGACGCGCTGTAGAGCTCTATCACCGATATGATGCAGAGTACTATGAATATGCCCCATATATGCTTGTCGGACCGGGCGAGAGCCTTGGGCTTCGTCTGGGCAACAGCCTCAGGAGCCGGGGATGCGGTGGAAGGGGATGCGTTCATATATTCGGAGGGGAGAAACTTACATTTTAAATATTTTCAGAAGAGAGCCGGCTCACCTGTTCCTTGAACTGACGACCGCGGTCCTCATAGCTATTGAAAAGGTCGAAACTGGCACAGCATGGCGACAGGAGCACGGTGTCACCTGGATTGGCTATCCGAGCGCACGTACGTACAGCCTCTTCAATCGAGTGAGTGTCATGAATCTCAGGCACCTGTCCCGTAAAGAAGTCCAGAAGCTTTCCATTGTCCTTTCCCATACACACCACAGCCTTGACCTTCTCCTTGACCAGAGGCAGTATCTCACTGTAATCGTTGCCCTTGTCCTTTCCGCCGAGGATAAGAACAGTATCAGCCGGCATAGATTCAAGCGCGTACCATGTAGAGTTGACATTGGTGGCTTTGGAGTCGTTGATGTATCTCACGCCATTGACTGTCCCGGCAGGCTCAAGACGATGCTCAACCCCCTCAAAGTTGCTCAGCCCGCGGCGTATGTCATCGTCAGCGATATCCAGGATGCTTGCCGACAGTGCAGCCGCCATAGAGTTGTACAGATTATGGAGACCATTGAGCGACAGCTCCGCCCGCGGCATACGTATCTTCCTGTCAGGTGTGTTCACGTTGAGCATATCATCATCGTCGACCCATGCGCAGGATTCATAGCCGTCCGACACCTCCATTCTCTCAGCGAAAGGATAGCGAGCAGCCTCGGTGGCGACACGCTCCAGCTGACGTCGTATCACAGGATCGTCCTGCCAGTAGATGAATGCATCACGAGGCGTGAGGTTATTGAGTATACGGAACTTGGCATTCACATAATTCTGCATCTCATAATCGTAGCGGTCAAGATGATCGGGAGTGATGTTGAGGATCACGGCGATATTGGCATGGAAATCATACATGTTTTCAAGCTGAAAGCTCGAAAGCTCTATCACATATACGTCGTGGTGCTCCCGCGCCACCTGAAGGGCGAGGCTCCTGCCTACGTTGCCTGCCAGGCCTACATTCAGTCCAGCATCCCTGAGTATATGATAAGTGAGCAGCGTAGTGGTGGTCTTGCCGTTGGATCCGGTGATGCACACCATGCGTGCATCGGTGTAACGTCCTGCAAACTCTATCTCCGATATCACAGGAATCCCTTTGGCAAGAATCGCCTTTACCACAGGTGCTGTAGGCGGTATGCCGGGGCTCTTGACCACTTCGTCAGCGGCAAGTATGCGGTCCATGCTGTGACCACCCTGTTCCCATTCGATACCCTCCTCGTCGAGCTGTATGCGATAACGCTCGGGGATGGTGCCGAAATCGGACAGGAACACATCGAACCCTTTGGTCTTACCGAGGATCGCAGCACCTACGCCGCTCTCACCTCCGCCTAATATCACTAAATTCATATATTGTGTGGTTATCTTATCTTTAATGTTATGAATGTCAACACTGCAAACAGTATTGAAAGTATCCAGAAACGGGTCACTATCTTAGGCTCCGCCATAGCCCTCTTGGGTATCTGGATAAGCGCGTCTATCCCCTCTTTCTGAAAATGATGATGCAGCGGTGCCATACGCAGCACCCTGCGCCCTGCGCCATATTTCTTTTTGGTATACTTGAAATAGGCTGTCTGAATGATCACCGAGAGGTCCTCGGCAAAGAATATCAGACAGAGCAAGGGGATCAGGAGCTCCTTATGTATGAGTATCGCAAACACCGCTATTATGCCTCCGAGCGTCAGCGAACCGGTATCACCCATAAACACCTGGGCGGGATTGGCATTGTACCACAGGAAGCCTATCAGAGCTCCCATAAGCGCGGATATGAACACCACCAGCTCCGACGAGCCGGGTATGTACATTATATTAAGGTAAGTGGAATAGATGACATTCCCACCGAGATATGCCATGATGGCGAGAGCGGCGCATATCACTGCCGAAATTCCGGCACACAGCCCGTCCAGTCCGTCGGTAAGGTTGGCTCCGTTGCTTGTGGCAGTCACAGCCACTATCACAACGATGATGAATAATATCCATCCTCCTGTCTGGGCATGATCACCCATCCATTGCGTGAGTGAGGCATAATCAAAGTTGTTGCCTTTGACAAAAGGTATTGTGGTCTGGGTGGACTTCATATCGGGCGACTGGGAGAACTCGGACACCTCGGCAAACTCCGAACCCTCCGAAACATGCTCAAAGCGAGTGGAGGTATCGCTCACCGTCACCTGACGCTGAGTGATATCAGGGCTGAAACACATGGTCAGACCCACAAGCAGCCCAAGCCCTACCTGTCCTACAATCTTGAACTTACCCTTCATCCCATCCTTGTTGTGACGCTTGATCTTAAGGTAGTCATCCAGGAATCCTATGGCTCCGCACCACACTGTGGCTATAAGCATCAACACCATATATATATTGGATAGATTGCCTACCAGCAGACATGGCACAAGGAGCGACAGGATGATTATCACACCACCCATGGTAGGAGTGCCCTCCTTCTTAAGCTGTCCTTCCAGCCCGAGATCACGCACAGTTTCGCCTATCTGCATAAGCTGCAATCGGTCTATGATCCTGCGCCCTATCACAAGGGCTATGATGAGAGAAAGCAGGAATGCCGCCCCGGAGCGGAATGTGATGTAAGTCATCAGTCGCGCCCCAGGCACATTGCCTGTATGAAGCAGATATTCACTGAGATAATAAAGCATATATAAGACGCTTCCCTTTAGAATGCACGGAAATTAAGACGGAATGTGAGTGTGGGATATACCTTCAGTATGTCCTGCACTTTCTTGAAAGTGTTGTCATCCTCGATGAGTGACTTGTCGATCTCTCCATAGAGAGAATACAGTTCCGGCTTACCCTCAAACTGCACACCCAGTTCGGTAGAGAAGTTGACAAGCTTGCCTGGGATTGCCTTTCCCCACCCTATACCGACATACGGACGGAACTTCTTGACACGGAATCCGCCGGCAATGTCGCCATTCTCACTGGCAGGAATCTTGAAATCACCGATAATTGCCTGCGCCTCACCGCCAAGACCTGCTATCTCGGCGAGTTCATCGCTGTGCCCAGAGATCTTAAGCAGCTTGCCTCCTCCGAAATATGCGCCAGCGGCAACAAAGAATCCTGCCTGCGGAAACGGATATACATTGAATATCACCTGACCCTGCACACGCCCGAGGTCACCTTTAAGGCTTACGGTGCCACTCTTAGGGGTGTTCTCGGTGGGGAGCTTATACTCAAAATCGGCATCGGCATTGAAAGTGATTCCCGGCATTACGGAAACACCGGCACGCATCTGTATAAACTTGGTGATAGGGGTGGCAAGCTCCAGGGATATGCCGTTGGTGCCTACTCCTATGCCGGCTCCGAGATGATTGAATATGCCGGGATTACATCTGTTCTCACGGCAGCATTGAGCATAAGCCGATACTGAAGTCAAGACTAACAATGCAATTGCAATTAGCTTTTTCATAAAAAGTTGATTAAATCGTGATATTCAATGTGATAATTATATCTGTACTTTGTGTTATTGTCAATTGTTCTCGGAAAACGCCGATTTTACCTCCTCGCGGTCATCGAAATGATGCTTCACACCCTTGACCTCCTGGTAATCCTCATGCCCTTTTCCGGCAATGAGTATCACTGTGCCCGGACGAGCGAGAGCCACAGCCGTACGGATAGCCTGGCGACGGTCGGTGATGTGAAGAGTGCGTGTGCGTGCCTCATCATCAAGCCCCTCCTCCATATCGGCAAGAATATCCTCAGGCTCTTCGAAACGCGGATTATCGCTCGTGAGTATAACTCTTTGTGACCTTGCGGCGGCCTCACGCGCCATTATCGGACGCTTGCCCTTGTCACGGTTGCCTCCGGCTCCCACCACTGTTATCACTTCTCCGTTCTGTCCTATGACCTCCCGGATTGCCTGTAGCACATTCACCACAGCATCAGGAGTGTGGGCGTAATCCACGATCGCTGTGACACCCTTAGGGGAATGGAACGCCTGGAAGCGTCCTGCCACCGGGACAAGCGCAGAGATGGCTCTGAGCACACTGTCGCGCTCCCATCCAAGGAGGATTCCGGCACCATAGACAGCTGTAAGATTATAGGCATTGAATTTTCCGGTGAACATAGTCTCCACCTCTACACCGTTGAGGCTCAGGAGTGTGCCATCGAGACGCTGCTCCACTATGCGACCGGTGAAATCAGCCTCCGAACGCAGAGAATACGTGTGACGCGAAGCCTCGGTGTTCTGCAACATCACCTCACCCACCTTGTCGTCGGCGTTAGTGAGAGCGAAAGCCGTGGCCGGCAGATTGTCGAAAAATGATTTCTTGGCATTCAGGTATGCTTCGACAGTCTTATGATAATCGAGATGGTCACGCGTAAGATTGGTAAATATACCTCCGGCAAAATGAAGCCCGGCTATGCGGTGCTGATGAGCAGCGTGCGAGCTGACCTCCATAGCACAGTAGTCACATCCGGCATCAGCCATCTTTCGCAGCATCTCATTTATGGTCAACGGATCTGGGGTGGTATGGTCAGTGTGATAAGGTGTCGACTCCACATAATTGCACACCGTCGACAGAAGTCCGGCCTTATATCCGAGCAGCCTCGCCATCTCATAGATGAGAGTTGCAGTAGTGGTCTTGCCGTTTGTGCCGGTCACCCCCACAAGATGCAGTTCCCTCGAAGGATTGCCCCACCACTCCGAAGCTATGTATCCGAGAGCGATCGCGCTCGAAGGCACCACCACATAGGTCACGGACGAGGATATCTGCTCGGGCAAACGCTCACATACCACTACTGAAGCACCCGACTCCTGAGCTTTGTGGATGTACGCATGACCGTCCACACTTACGCCAGGCACGGCAACAAACATGTAACCATCCCTGACTTGACGGGAGTCGGCGGTGACACCGGTGATTTCCTTGTCGCCACACCCTATGATTTCCGAGATTTCTACCGGGGAGAGAAGCTTATTGAGTTGCATATATTATTTCAGTTTTTTGGATTCATTATCAGCCTTGCATTTTCCATTTCTATCTTGAAAGAGAAAGATGTACTGTGTGACCGGGCGATACAGCTGATCGCGGAGACGGAGTCTGTGTATTTACAAACCCGCTGCCGGATATCGTGACATCATATCCGTTCGATTCAAGCACATCCACCGCCTCTCTTGCGCTGAGCCCGCGCACATCGGGAACTCCCGGTCCGGATGTCTTCGGCCCTTTTATGCTCTTGCGGTTAGGAAGGGCAAATGGTGTACGGAGATGCCTGTAAGGGTCATTGCCGGAAACTGATGCATAGAATGTCGGACCTATGCTTGAGGGTGATGATGTATTGTAGTCGGAACTGTTTCCGAGCATGCCGCGTGAATAGAGCTTCATGGCTATGTTGCGCATCACCTGTCCGGATGTGGTCGCCGCCCCGAAGAAATTCTTGGTGGGATGGCAGGTAAGCACCACACAGGAAAACATCGGTGCCTCAGCGGGGAAGAAACCGCAGAACGCCAAGCGTTTCTTTCCGGTGTTGTACTGACCGTTCTCGATCATATAGCATGTGCCTGTCTTGCCTGCTATACGCACATCCTGATTGCGCAGAAATCGTCCGGTGCCATGTTCGCCCCACACCACATTGGTCAGCATCTCACGCATCACGGCAGCTGTCTGCGGCGAGCATGCACGCCCATTGCCGAGATATGACGGCTGCAACACGGAGTCGACCGACCCGCGCAGCTCCTTGACAAGGCGCGGACGCACAAACACTCCATCGTTGGCTATAGCATTGTAGAGAGCGAGCGTATAGAGCGGAGGTATCTCGGTGGCATAGCCGTAACACTGCCTCGACAGGGCTATACGCCCTCCACGGTCGCTTGGCACCGAATCGACGCGAGGCACCACCTCTCCGGCAATACCGGTGTTGAGCGGTTCGAGAAAACCGATTTCCTTTATGCGGGAATAAAAACCTCCGGGATTGGAGTCATAACGCGATGTTATGATCCGTGCCATACCTATGTTGGAGGACTGTTCTATCACATCGCCCACACGTATACCAGTGGTATGATGCGAGTCAGTGATCGGTCGTCCGCCGGCATATGCCCATCCGTTACCGGTCGGGAGCACCCGGTCAAGACCTCCAAGCTCGTTGACGATACCATCCTCGACAGCTATCATCATTGAAAGAGTCTTGATCACCGAACCAGGCTCATAACCCATCACGGCACGGTTGCGTGCCTCGATATAGCCTGGACCATTGGGGTTTAACTCAAGATTGGAAATGGCTTTTATGTCACCTGTCCTGACATCCATAAGCACAGCCACACCCCAGTCGGCACCACAGCTGTCAAGGACATTGTTGAGCTCACTCTCCACAATATCCTGCATACCGATATCGATGGTTGTGACAATGTCACAGCCCGGGATAGCGGGAATCTTGGCAAGGTCGGCTATATCTTTTGTGAGATTGACCTTACGCGTGGTGCCTGTGCGACCATAGAGGAGCGAGTCGAGAGCCTTCTCAAGCCCGGATATGCCATGTATCTCCTTGCTCTCGCTTGTCTCCCCCACTCCGCCTATTGATCGGCGCGCCATGTTGCCGTAGGGATTGAAGCGGCGCATATTCTTCTCGAAGTAAAGTCCGGTGCGGTTGCGGTTGCCTTTGAAATAGGGGAGCGTCTTTAGCAGCTCCATATCGGCATGAGAGAGGTTGGTGAGTATGCGATAGGCTCTGGGACGCCTGTCCTTCTCTTTTTCGAGAGGCTTGAGAAGATAATGTTTCCACTTCGCGGCATCCTTTTCGGGAAAATTGGCGGCAAGAGCCTCGGATAGCTCATCAATGTTCTCACGCAGTTTCTTGACATTAAACTTCTCGGCGCGGTAGTCGATTCGTGCCGTGTAGTAATTGAGGTTTGTTGCCAGCACCGAGCCGTCCGATGCAAGGATATTGCCGCGGCGCGGTATGATATCCTGCGACATAGAGAGCAGCGAATCAGCCTTGTGGTTCCATTTTTCGGCATTGACCACAGTTGTCTCCGCGAGCTGCACCACTATGCATGCCGAGAGCACGAGAATCCAGAACACTACGAAGCCGTAGCGGAAAAGGATATTGCTGCGATTGTCATTCTTGATTGCCATTGTGGAAAATAGAAGATGATTGGTGTAATACGGTATGAAGCGGATGTCAACGCTCTATGGTGAACGGCGGCTGGGGCTGCACACGAAGATTGAGATGAAGCGAGTCGACAAGCTGCTGCATGGATGTCTCACGTATGCGGCTCATGAACGAGCTGCGCTCTCGTGCGCTCTCGTTCTGCACTATCTCAAGCTGCTTCTGCAAAGCCTCGATTTTTTCGATATTGGTACGATAAGTGAACTTGGTGGTGATATAGACCATCATCACTATGATGAATATGAGTACAGGAAGCCAATGACGGGCGAAAAAATCGCTCGAAATCACCTGTCCGCGAAACACTCGGAATATGTAGGGCGACTTGCGCTGTTTGGTTGCTGACTTCTTTGCCATGATGCTTCTATCCTGAATTTATCCGATTTTTATACCTACCCGGAGTTTGGCTGAGCGCGATCTCGGGTTGCGTGCCACCTCGTCATCATCCGGCACGATGGGCTTGGATGCAAGTAGCTTGAACGGAGCGTTGACACGGCCGAAGAAATCCTTGTCGACCTTTCCGGTGATGTCGCCGGTCTTAAGGAAGTTCTTCACCATACGGTCCTCAAGTGAGTGATAGGTGATCACGGCAAGACGGCCGCCGGGACGGAGCACTCTGAGCGCGCCCTCAAGAAGCTCGCGCAGGGCACCCATCTCATCGTTGACCTCTATGCGCAGAGCCTGGAAGAGCTGGGCGAGCTCTTTTTTCTCTTTCCTTGGGTCGATAAGAGGTGTCACTGTCTCAATGAGAGCACCCACAGTATCGAGCTTCCGGCCCCCTTCTCGGGCTCGGACTATGGCATCAGCCATCCGTCGTGCCTGTGAAAGCTCCCCATAGAGCTTAAGGATGTCGGCAAGACGGTCACGGTCGATGTCGGCAAGGAGACTGGACGCAGCCCGGGATGCCGAGCGGTTCATGCGCATGTCGAGAGGACCGTCCGCACGGAATGAAAACCCTCTGTCGGGAGTGTCAAAGTGATGGAATGACACCCCAAGGTCAGCCAGCACACCATCCACACCATCCACATCGTAATAGCGCATGAAGTTGGTGATAAAACGGAAGTTGGAGTAGACCATTGTGAAACGAGGGTCCTCACCGGCACGTTTCACAGCATCGATGTCCTGGTCGAAAGAGTAGAGGTGTCCGCCCTGACCAGCATCAAGCCGTTCCATGATGGCACGAGAATGTCCGCCGCCGCCATAAGTGGCGTCAACATATATGCCATCGGGCTTAATATCAAGTGCATCAAGACATTGAGGCAATAAGGCTGGTATGTGATAGGGCTGTTCGCTCATAGGCTTTCCTGCTGTGATATAATCGGTCTTCTGATTATTTCTTTTTATTATAGGTGTTATCAGGGTGTAAAATTACTAAAAAATTTGCAAAAGCAAACTTCCATGTTCATTCACATTTCACAAAAAGTTATTAACATACCGATTACAGTGGCTTAAAATACCATTTTTGATGGTTTACAAATGTAAATATCCAATAATTCCACAGCAATAAAAAATCCGGCTGGATCGCCTCTGAACCAACCTCCGCGCACACCGTTATAATTCTAAACTCTGACCAGCCAATATGCACAAGCGAAAAATACTACTTTTAGCGACCGCGATCATGCTGTGCCTTTCATGTACCAGGCAAGAGGATCACAGGGAATTATATCAGGAACTAAAGTCCGCCGATAAGATGATCTTCGCCTCAATGAGCATCACCAAGACAGCAGCAATCGATAAGAGCCGTGAATTCTTCGGCAAACGCATAGCCGTGTATTCCTATGACACCTACATGCACGCCTACATCGACATGTCAGCCTTGAGTGAGGATGACATATCATTCGACGATAAAGCCGGGACCGTGCATATAACACTCCCTCCCATCGTCACAGAAATCTCCGGACGAGACATGGAGCTGAGAAAGGAATATGACAATATCGGGCTGTTCCGCGACAGTATCGATGCCCGTGAGCGTGCCGAGCTGAAAGAGCTTGCCAACACATCTCTCAAAAAGGAGTTGCAGGATAACAAGGCATTCACATCACAGCTCACCGATGCAGCAAAGCATAAGGCACGACAATACTTCGAATCACTTTTCGGTGAAAAAGGATACTCAGCCGTCATTGACTTCAAATCACTCCGAAACATACACATATGATAAAGATAGCTCGCCTCTTACTATGGGTAATAATCATATCGGCAATAGCAGCCGGTGCCTACTATATGATCAACCGCAGCAAAGAGCCATTCCACATAAGCCGAGGTCACGTCAACGACATTGAGACCATGACGCGGCTGTGCGCCATCGACATCTACAACGAAGCCCCGGTACTCGACACAATAAACAATAAGGTAATATTTGCAGTACAAAAACAGAGCGGCTCGATATCATTCGACCTCCAGAACATACACACCGAAAATTCCGGCGACACACTCTTCGTGACACTGCCTAAAGAGATTGTCGAAATCAAAGAATCCACCGAACCTGACTCCTGGCAGGTAATCGATACCAAGAGCCTTGCATTGTTCATTAAGGACAGGATGTCGCTCACTGAAGAAAACGCCGTGAAGTCGAAACTCCGAGGGCGCGCCATACGCCAGCTCTACGAGAACGGCACTGTAGCACGTGCGCGCGCCGAAGCCGCAACCAACCTCCGCTCTTTTCTTGAAAACATATACCGCCATCCGGTAATCGTCATCGACCCCACCCCCAACGGCACTCTATCACATTAATATTCTATAATTTAATTGCTATATACTTTATAAATTTCGTATATTTGCGGTGGATAATAACTTTCCCTATTATGTGCTCCCGACAACAATGCTTTTCCACACTAAATGATGCAGCCCCATATATCCGACAGGAATTTGAGGTCTCCTCGATGTGTGTATTCGGATCGATGGCTCGTGGCGACAATCATGAAGGAAGCGATGTCGATATATGTGTAGAAATGCCACCAAAAGCACTCAAAATGATAGCACTGCGACAATATCTACAAGAATTATTAGGCGTTTCAGTAGATATCATACGTCGCCATGCTCATTTAAACCAATTTTTAGCACAAGAAATTGAACGTGATGGAATCTACATATTCTCATAATCGTACCATCGCATGCAATATACTCAAACAAATAATCGGAGCGTGCGATATGATAATTGGATGGAACTCTGAGGTCAAATCATACGATGAATATCTATCCTCGCAATCCGGAATGCAGAAATTAGCTGCTAATAGCATGATAATACAAAGTATCGGAGAAGGGGTGAAGAAAATTGATCGATTATTACCCGGTTTTCTTAATGATAACTCTCCAGAAATACCTTGGCGAAATATAAAAGGCATACGTGACCATATAGCACATGGTTATTTTGATATAGATGCTGAAATAATATATGATGTGACATTGAATGAAATACCGCGATTGAGGGAAACTTTTGTTCGATTATATAGCTTATTGTCATAAATTTCGACATTTTCGTTAAGATTAACACCCTTTAACGCCGATGTCGTTCATCCGCTCCGAAATGTGATATAACTTTGTATAATCTGTTTTCAGAAAATATATTTCTTACCTTATACCAAGTTACAATCATGAATAAATATCCTAAAATCGGAATCCGTCCCACCATTGACGGCCGTCAGGGAGGCATCCGTGAGAGCCTTGAAGAAAAGACCATGAATCTCGCCAAGGCTGTGGCTGACCTCATAAGCAGCAATCTCCGCAACGGCGACGGCTCCCCTGTAGAATGTGTAATCTCCGATACCACCATAGGACGCGTGGCCGAGGCAGCCGCATGCGCAGCAAAGTTTGAGCGCGAAGGTGTAGGCTCTACCATAACCGTCACCTCATGCTGGTGTTACGGCTCCGAGACAATGGACATGAATCCCTGGCCCAAAGCCGTGTGGGGATTCAACGGCACCGAGCGTCCCGGAGCGGTATATCTCGCAGCAGTGCTCGCCGCCCACTCACAGAAAGGACTTCCTGCATTCGGAATATACGGACATGACGTACAGGATCTTCAGGACAACACAATTCCTGAGGATGTAGCCGAGAAGATACTGCGGTTTGCCCGCTCGGCACAGGCTGTAGCCACCATGCGCGGGAAGAGCTACCTCTCGATGGGCTCGGTGTGCATGGGCATAGCCGGTTCTATCGTGAGCACCGACTTCTTTGAGGACTATCTGGGAATGCGTTGCGAATCGATCGATCTCACTGAATTCATCCGCCGAATGGAGCTTGGCATCTACGATCACGAAGAGTATGCCAAAGCCATGGCATGGACCGAAAAATACTGCAAGCCCCGCGAAGCTGCCGACCGTAACCGTCCCGAAAAGGCAAAGACCCGTGAAGAGAAGGACCAGGATTGGGAATTCGTAGTGAAGATGACTCTAATAGCCCGCGACCTCATGACCGGCAACTCCAAGCTCCGCGAGATGGGATTCCAGGAAGAAGCCCTCGGACACAACGCCATAGCCGGAGGTTTCCAGGGACAGCGTCAGTGGACCGACTTCTACCCCAACGGTGACTTCACCGAAGCCTTGATGAACACATCGTTCGACTGGAACGGCATACGCGAGGCATATGTGCTCGCCACAGAGAACGATGCATGCAACGGCATAGCCATGCTCTTCGGACATCTGCTCACCAACCGCGGACAGCAGTTCTCCGACGTGCGCACTTACTGGAGCCCCGAAGCTGTGCGCCGTGTCACCGGCAAAGAGCTCACCGGCATAGCCAAGAACGGTATCATACACCTCATCAACTCCGGAGCCACCACTCTCGACGCCACAGGCCAGGCAACCGATGCCAACGGTAATCCCGAAATGAAGCAGCCCTGGGATCTTACACAAGAGGATGTGGAGAAGTGCCTCGCCAACACAAACTGGTGTCCCGCCAACCGTGACTATTTCCGCGGAGGAGGCTTCTCAAGCAACTTCCTCACCAAAGGCGGCATGCCTGTGACAATGTCACGCCTCAACCTCGTCAAAGGTCTCGGTCCGGTGCTCCAGATAGCAGAAGGATGGACCGCCGAACTCGACCCCGAAGTGCACAGGACACTCGACGAGCGCACCGACCCCACATGGCCGACCACATGGTTCGTGCCGCGCCTCATGCCCGAACGCGACGCCTTCAAGGATGTATATTCAGTGATGAACAACTGGGGAGCCAACCACGGAGCACTCACCTACGGCCATATCGGCAAGGATCTTATCACACTCGCATCCATGCTCCGTATCCCTGTGTGCATGCACAATATCGCGGATGTCGACGTGTTCCGTCCCAGCGCATGGAACGCATTCGGCATGGATAAGGAAGGCAGCGACTATCGAGCCTGCTCCACCTACGGACCTCTGTATAAGAAGTAAAGCGGACTGAAAGTGAAACAAGACTCCATACTCCGCTCCAACGGGGTCAACTATATAGTCCCCTTTGTTCTTATCACATCCTGCTTCGCGCTGTGGGGTTTCGCCAACGATATCACCAACCCCATGGTCAAGGCTTTCTCCAAGATATTCCGCATGAGCGTGACCGACGGCACTCTCATACAGGTGGCATTCTACGGAGGATACTTTGCCATGGCGTTCCCCGCCGCTATGTTCATACGCAAGTATTCCTACAAGGCAGGCGTGCTTCTTGGTCTGGGACTCTATGGGCTGGGTGCCTTTCTCTTCTACCCAGCCATGCTTACAGGCATGTATTTCCCATTCCTGATCGCCTATTTCATACTCACTTGCGGACTCTCTTTCCTTGAGACGAGCTGTAACCCCTACATACTCACCATGGGGCCTGAATCATCGGCGACCCGACGGCTAAACATGGCACAATGCTTCAACCCCATGGGCTCGCTCCTGGGCATGTATGTGGCTATGAATTTCATACAGAACAGTCTCGACCCTATGGAGACGGCAGAGCGCGCTCAGCTCGATACGGAATCATTCGCCGCACTCCGCGACGCCGACCTGTGGATACTCGTCAAGCCTTACCTCGCAATCGGAGCTGTAGTGGTGCTCATGATGGTGCTCATAGCAATAGTGAGCATGCCGCGCAACGGCGACAAGCAGCGCACCACAGCATTCCTCCCCACCATAAGGCGCATCTTCTCAGTGCCCAAATACAGGGAAGGTGTCATAGCCCAGTTCTTCTATGTAGGCGCGCAGATCATGTGCTGGACCTTCATCATCCAGTACGGCACACGCATATTCATGGAGCAGGGCATGGGAGAGAAGGATGCCGAGGTGCTATCGCAGCAGTACAACATCTTCGCCATGATACTGTTCTGCTCAAGCCGCTTCATATGCACATTCCTTCTGAAATACTTCCGTCCTGGGGCTCTTCTCGGCACCCTCGCCGTGGCAGCAGGGCTTCTCACGCTCGGAGTAATATTCTGCAACGGCATAGCAGGGCTTTATTGCCTTGTAGGCGTGTCGGGATGCATGTCACTGATGTTCCCTACCATCTACGGCATTGCGCTCGAAGGTATGGGAGAGGATGCCAAGTTCGGAGCCGCAGGCCTCATCATGGCGATCCTCGGAGGATCGGTGCTCCCGCCTCTCCAGGCATCAATCATCGACTTAGGATCGGTGGCAGGTTTCCCCGCTGTCAACATATCATTCGTACTCCCCTTGATATGCTTTGTTGTGGTAGCTGCCTACGGATACCGACAGAAACACTTCTGCCAGGCATAGTATCCGGTCGACAAAGACAGAACATAGGCGCATCACCCCGCGGGATGATGCGCCTATGTATATTATGCGGATATCAGATCAGACAATCAGTCGATGTATCCCTCCGACCGGAGCTGCTCACGAAGAGCCACAGCCTTTTCAGAAGGTGACCTGCCCATCATTTTCAGCCTGCGGCTATATGATACATATATGGCATCGAGCACCGATCCGAAACGCTTCTTACCTATCTTGGATGCAACTCCGGCACGATTGTCAACCATGTGGATATAACCATCGCACTCAGCGTCGCCAAGACGCTTAATCAGCTCAAGATTTGCATCACAAGCCATATCGTCGACCGACAGGGTCACTACATAGTCATTGATTATACTTCGGGCTTTCATAGGAGCCGGATGCATGAGAGCATCGACATAAGCCGTAAGCAAATCCACTCCACGATCACCTGCCGTATAACGCTCCTCCATCTCACCGAGAGCAAGAGCACCGTCGACACGATTCAGAAACTTCCCGGCATACTTCACAGCTCCGCCCTCAAGCTTAGCATAGAGAGAGCCGTCAGTGCGCAGGATAAGGAATGTGGGATAGATGCGTACATTGTATTTCTTGGCAATATATGTGTTGCCTTCCGCCTCAAGGTCCTTCATGACGCTCACAAACCGCGGATTCATATACTCTCCGCACGAGTCCATAGGGAAGATGTGTCGTGCCATAAATTTACAAGGACCGCAGGATGGTGTGTAGCAGTCAACAAACACCAATTTTCCCTCCTTCCCGGCAGCAACCTGAGCCTCAGGAAGTGACATATCACGGAACTGTATACCTTCAGCCTGTACACCTGATAAAGAAAAAAGGAGCAACAAGGTTGAAATAAATTTATACATAGAATCTATTTATAAGAGATTATACTTATCTATCTATAATAACGTAGACTTTAACCAAGATATTTAAGACCATAGAACTATTAGCTGAATATACTTATGGTTCTATGGTCTTAAAATTTATGTAAAAAAGTTTATCCTACATCTGCGGACCCTTGTTAATACCTACAATATCAATACCGTAAGTATTCTTCATATCCGATACTATAGCGTCATATACTGCAATGATGCGGGGATGCTTCTCATATTTCTTTACAAGCTCGTCACGGCTGTAATAAAGTGCCACACGTATATAATTCAGGAAGTAGTTATAGGTGATAGGCTCCTTAAGGTTCATATACGCGACACCAACCTCATAACTTGTTGTCTCTTTGAAATCGCTTTCATACAGACGATATGGGAAACCTCTGTTAAGACGGTGATCAGGATTGTCAAGAGCACCAGGCTGCTTTTCCTGATCTCTATCCAGATATGGCTTTTCGAAATTAAGCAAACTTAATGCCTCCGGAGTATCGACAATAGTACCTGCCATATATGCTTCTTTAATGGTAAGATAGATGAAACGTATACGGGCGAGACGCATCTCATCCTTATCTTTCTTATCGATGCCATCACGAGAAAAGCTTACTGCCCAATAATCGAACAGTCTCGAACTGTTATTAAGAGTCAGAATCTGATTGATTTTATTACCGGTGCCGGTGCCGGTGCCAGTGCCGGTGCCAGTGCCGGTGCCGGTGCCGGTGCCAGTGCCAGTGCCGGTGCCAGTGCCGGTGCCGGTGCCGGTGCCAGTGCCAGTGCCGGTGCCGGTGCCGGTGCCAGTGCCAGTGCCAGTGCCGCCGGTGCCAGTGCCGCCGGTGCCGGTGCCGCCGGTGCCGGTGCCGCCGGTGCCGGTGCCGCCGGTGCCGGTGCCGCCGGTGCCGCCGCCGGTCTCAGTACTTGGTCGTCCTGTTCCAATACCTGTTCCACTCAAGTCGGAAGGAATCTTATCATAGTCACCAAGCTGCTCGCAAATATACATTTTCACAGGGAAAGCTCTTTTTGCAAGATCATTGGTTAGATAATTAAACACATGATTGCGTAAGAAGTCAACATAGAAGGGGATGTCAGCCTCCTTTACCGGAACGTAGTCCTGAAGTTTATCGGTTCCCAACGATGTCCATCTACGATTTAGATCGGCTGAGGTAATATCTTTATATATTATGAATATACCATAATCATCATATATGCTCTTGATTTCATGGTCAAAATCATTATCGCCCTGAGGAAACTCGAAACGAAGCACCGAATAGTTACCGGTAGGATCGAGGGCTTCTTCATCACTGTTGCAGGCTGTCAATGAAAGTAAGCCAAGTGTTGTATAAAGAATAGTCCTTTTCATGACTGTCGTTATTTATTCAATTTATTTATTGATATTTACGCCGGGACGTGAGCCAGAATCCATAGGATTCTGCTCAAGATCGGGGTTGAGCTCTATAGAAGTTCGCGGGATAGGGAGTGTGTAGGCATTGTCGCCTGCCTTGAGTGTGTACTCAACATCAGTCTCCCCATCCACGTGCCATACGTGCTTGATTTCAGGCATACCCCAACGGCGGATGTCGAACCACCGGTGACCCTCGTAGCAAAGCTCACGGCGACGTTCTGCACGTATGAACTCACGCGCTGCATCCTGTGACATCGATGGAGTAGGCTTAAAATCCTCCGGCTTGAAACGGTTTTTACGCATCAGATCCACCTTGGCAAAGACACCGGAGATATCTTCGTTAAGCTCAATCTTAGCCTCTGCATAGTTGAGATAAGCCTCCGACAGACGGAAACTTCTACCGAAGTTATCACTTCCTGAACCGAGATTATTGTTCTGGCTGTTAAGGCTGATCTTGCCCAAAGGAAGAGTCTGCCAGTTTCGGGGATAGTTATCCTGCTGTTTGGTGGTAGCGATATAAAAATCTTTACGAAGGTCGGTATCCTCATAGGAATCCAAAAGATCCTGGGATGCTATGAAACAAGGTGTTCCGTTTTTAGGAGTATCGAAAAGCCAGAAAGCGACATCCGCTGTATTTCCAAAGGGCATAATCACCTCCGGCGACGAATTATAGCTCTGGTAATTCATGTAATAGATTCGTGACTGTGCATTGGGATTCATTCGAGGCACGTCATTCACATTGATGAACTTGAAATTACTGTTATTCATGACCTTCTCGGCATATAAAGCAGCCTTTGCCCAGTTCTCCATATAAAGATATACACGTGAGAGCACGAGCTGAACCATAGGGAGACTGGTGCGGAAATTCGACTTCCACTGCATGTCCGCAGGGAGAGACTCATAAAGTTCCTCAGCAGCTTTAAGATCCGACAAAACCTGATCATACACATCTCCGACTGTGTTGCGGCGTATACCAGCTTCTTCGATATTGGAAGTCAATTTCAAGGGTACACCAAGAGACTCAGGACCACCCGGTGAGTTGTAGGGTTTGCCGAATATGTTGACCAGCTGAAAATAATAGTAACCGCGCAGGGCATGAGCCTGAGCAAGTATATTATTTATTTCTTCCTGAGAGTCGTTGGCCTGACCTATGTAGTCAAGAATAGCATTACAACCGAGGATCAGAGAATAATATGCCTTGTACTGGTTGACATTGTGGGAAGGATAAATGACGTAAAGCTGGTCCCACATGTTAGGTTGCCACGTAAAGACAATCTGCATGGCTGACAACTTATTCTCAAAATAATTATCATAAGTCTGATATGGCGCAAACGCAATGTCATCGTCCATCAGATGGAGAAATCCATCCAATGTATTTGCGATATCCTTACGCGGATATGCCTGTCCGAGCAACAGTTCGTTGAGCGATTCCGCATCCTTAGGGACATATTCGCTCGTGGCTTTGGGGTCAAGGAAATCTCCGCAGGAGCTTATCGCCGCCGCCATCATCCCGACTGCCAAATACTTTATATATGTTTTCATAATTATATTCAATAATGTTATGATGGATTAGAAACTAACGTTCAGACCGAACGAATACATGTGGGGCATTCTGCTTGAACCAAGCTCCGGGTCATAGCCATTCCACTTACTGTCGGCGATAACAAAGAGATTGCTGACATTTGCCGAAACACTCAGGCTCTGTGCACCGAATTTGTTGCACCATGCAGTGGGGAGATAGTAGGATAGGCTTATATTATTGCAACGCAGGAATGAGCTGTCAACGACACGAACATCCGAACTTGCCCACAATGAGTATATGTTCTGCATTATATCGCTATTAGGCAATTGTATCTTGGGCTGGCGTCCGGGTTCCGACACAGTCCATAATGCAGGAATGTTAGTGTGATATTCATCACCTGGCTGCTTCCAGCGGTCATTAAGAGTCTTTGAAAGGTTGTCGTAAGGAGAAGGGAGACGTCCGTCGGTATCAAAACTTGAATATGGGTTGGGAAGACGCTTGTGTCCGCCAAGCAAAGCCGAGAACGATGTGGACAAGGAGATGCCCTTATAGCGTAGACGGGTATTGAATCCTCCGGTAAAGTATGCATCCCTCTCTCCTGAGTATACAAGGAATGTAGTGGGATCAAGATCCACATTGACAGGACCTTCGAAATCAAGCATATTGAACGTGGGATAACCCTCCGAGCTAAGACCGGCAAACGAATAGGACCAGAATCCTGACAGTGGATAACCCTCTTTAAGAGGTTTGCCACCTGCAAGATACTCCTGAGTGGTAGGCTTATTGGCTCTCAATATATTCTCAGGAGTCTCGGAACGGTTCCAGTTCTTTGACATATTGAAACCGATTGTCCAAGCAAAATCCTTATTGGAGATCGGAGTATAGTTGACCGTCATCTCAACTCCATGATTATGAATCAATCCGCCATTAAGATTCATACTTCCTCTACCATATTCCTCGGATATTTTTTGGCTGGTCAACGCATTTGACGAGCGAGTGTAATATTCAAGGTTCATCGTCACTTTGCTGAACAACTGGAGATCAAGACCGAAGTTCCAGCTCTTGGTGCTCTCCCATTTCAGGTAAGGATTGGGAAGCGAAGAGATGGTGGATACAAACTGATTGTAAAAGTGCGTGTAGCCACCGTAAGAAGCCAGCAGTTCCGGGCTTACCGAATTCACCACATTACCCTGTATACCGTAAGTGGTACGCAGGTTGAGCTGATTGAGCCACCACAGGTTTTCCTTGATGAAATTCTCCTGTGCTATACGCCATGAGAAACCGAACGAGTAAGTGGGATTGAACCTGTTGTTGGTGTCCTGACCGAAACGGTTGGAGGCATCCCAACGGAAATTGGCATTAAGCACATAGCGATTGTCGTATGAGTAGGCAAGCACACTGAACAATGACAGATAATTGTCGGTACGCTCGTAAGAATTCCAACCGCTTCCGGCACGCAGATAGCTGTCCATGATACCCCATTCAGGCATAGAGCCGCCTACAAGCTGTCCGGGAGGTGGAGGCATAATAATAGTCTGACCGCGCTCGGGTATGTAACCCCATACAGTGTTGGTGTTGCTCTTGTTCTTGACGGAACGCATCTCGAATCCTGCAAGACCGTTCAGACGGTGTTTCTGATCAAACACCTGTGAGTACTGTAGCTTATGGGTCATCGAATAGCTCGTACTTGTAGAGCTTGTGGTGGAGAGCTGGCCGCCACGAGGCAGGAGTGCTTCCTTGTATTTGGTAGAGCCATACTCTTCTGTGCCCGCAGGATAGCCACGGAAATTCTTTTCTATATAAGAGGCGTTTTCTCCTATATATGACTCAGTGTTATTGGTTGACTGGTTGATACTGCCCACGAACTGATATGACAGGACCTCCAAAATCTTGTAGCTTGCGTTTACCGATGTCGAGAAGGTCTTATTCTGATTATTGGAATAAGTGTTGGCAAGCTCGTTTAATATGTTATAGCCATAAAGACGCTGCTTGTCTACACCATAGGGATATGAATAAGTGTTCTGGTAATAAGCAAGAGTGCCATCCTCGTTGTAAGCAGGCAGAGCGCGGCTTGTGTTAAGAGCGTAACTCTGAGGATTGGCTCCGCCGGCATAACCGTCGGAATTACGCACCGAACCGTTCATATTTACGTCGACACGCAGACGCTTGCTGAAGTCGATACCCACATTAAGGCGTGATGTGATCTGGTCCTGGTCATTGCCGATCTCGACACCTTTGTCATTGGAATAACCGAACGACGCATTGTAAGTGACCTTGGATGTTCCGCCCGAAATACTGAGGTTATGGTTGTTTGACACCGATGTGCGTGTGAGCAGATCAAGCCAGTCGGTATTGACTGTCTCAAGACGCTGCATATGGTAGGCAAACTGGTCAGCAGTTATCAGACGGTCATTGAACATAGCCATAAGTCCTTCATAAGAATATATCTGCGGGACAGGAGCTGTTGCATAGCGGGCACCGGCATCGTAAGCTTCCTTGCTGAACTGTATGCGCTCAAGCGAGTTCATCTTGTCGTATTTATCATAACTTGAACGCTCACGTATTGAGACACTCCCTGAGTAGCGCACTGCAACACGTTCCGACGAGCCCTTCTTGGTGGTTATGACAATCACACCGTTGGATGCCTTTGATCCGTAAATAGCTGTCGCAGAAGCATCCTTAAGGACAGTAATGGTCTCGATATCAAGAGGATTAAGCCATGACACCTGGTTGCCGATAAGTGTCGCCATATCATCGGTCAGAGCCTCGGATGCACTTATCTCAATGGGATCGGGCTGTATCACACCGTCCACCACCCATAATGGGCTGGTGTTTCCGAGAATGGTGGATGTACCACGGATCTTGATGTTGGGCATTGAACCGACACGTGCGGAATTGTTTGATACGATCATACCTGCCACTCGTCCCTGAAGCATCTGATCGATGGACTGATAGCCGGGGATGATGACATCCTCAGCCTTGATGGTGGTGTAGGCTCCCACCATGTCACGACGTGGGAGACGGTTATAACCGTCGTCAACTACTGTGACCTCTGATAGCTTGAGCGCATCCGACTCAAGAGTAATCTTCATGGTCTTTTTAAAATCAACCTTGACATCCTTGGTCACCATACCTATATAAGATACGGAAAGAGTGGGAGCAGAGCTGTCACCCTGATAATTGAGGGAGAATGTACCGTTTCCGGCCGTAGTAGTTGCAGAACCTATACCTTTGGACCCTTTGATGCGGACTGTAGCTCCTGGGAGCGGCTCCCCTTCATCATCTAATACTTGTCCCATTATAAGCCTTCCTGAAGCTTGCTGGGTGCTGCTCTGCGCATAGATATCCTGTGTGCCTAAAATCGGCATTGACATCACGAGTGCGCAGAACAGATGTAGTATTGCATTACACTGTTTCATGCACTAACATTATTTGGTTAATTATAAATTTATCACTCTTTTTAGTTACTATTTGCAACAAGGCTTTCAAAAGTAATATAAAAAAAATCACCCATCTTTATTTATTACAATATTTTAACCATAAATTAAGTATTTTTAAAAATTAGCATTTATTAATAATAGATATTTCCACAAAACATGCCTCTACCACATTGATTATCAAAGCATGCATATAATAATTGATTCACAACCTATATCTTTATTAATCTTAAATATAGCAATTATCTAAAATGCTGATAAAAATATAGAAATTTTTAAAATCACCTGAGGCATTCCTGCTGTTATGATTGTTTAATATTCACATGTACATGACAATTTGACTCACGACAAAACAACAACACATATGAACAGAATCATAATCATGGGAGCCACATCCGGATTAGGACTCCGAGTGGCGGAGAGGCTTGCCGAAATGGGCTGGCTCGTCGGGGCCGCCGGACGCAAAGATGATGTGCTCAACGACCTTAAGGTACGCTACCCCGACAATGTAGTCACAGCTCATATAGACGTGACAAAATCCGGAGCACCCAAGGATCTTCTCAAACTCATCAGTAAGATGGACGGAATGGACGTATATTTCCACGTGGCAGGGATCGGATACGAGAATTCCGCACTCAATCTTCATGACGAACTATCCACACTGGAAACCAATGTGACAGGATTCGTGAGGATGACAGCGACAGCCTACAGGTATTTCCGGGACACCGGAAGCAGCGGTCAGATAGCCGCGATAACATCCGTGGCAGGAACCAACGGCATAGGCAGACTCGCATCATACTCATCGACAAAACGTTTCCAGCAGACATATCTGCGTGCCCTCAACCAGCTCGCCACAATAGATGGAGCGGATGTGAAATTCACCGACATACGTCCCGGATGGGTGCGTACACCACTCTTGAATCCCCATGAGGAATATCCCATGACCATGCGTATGCCTTATGCCGTGCCCAAGATACTCAAAGCACTGCTCCGGCGCAAACGCGTAGCGGTAATCGACTGGCGATGGAACCTGCTGGTAGGGCTGTGGAGACTCATACCTGAATCACTTTGGGTAAAAATACCTGTCCCTGTCTCCACCTCATCCGCATCGCCAAAGGATAAAAAGATCAATGCAGCCGAAGCAACCTACGACCCGGCATAACTCTGTGCGTATGCCCCCGGCTGACGTAGCATCATTTTACATACTCACGACACAGACACATGATATACCCCATAGCTGTGGTTTCAATGCCCACAGCTATGGGGTATATCATGTGTCCGGCAAGCAATATATGCCAGGTCTATCCTCGATCGTAGTGAGGAAGTTCCTCCGGGATGATCATGGAGATCTCCACTATACCAGCCACTTCACCATCCTTGCGCCATGGGGTCTGATATATCATCTTTCGCAGACCCTGCTTTCTGATGGTGTAGGAGTTGCTCTCGCCTGTGTCAAGCATGTGGCGGATTATACCGCGCGAACGCTCGGAATGGCATCCGAGCAGATTGGTGCCGATGAGATCACCGTGTTTCCTGTACAATTCACGGGCGGGCGCGTTCATATATAGTATCACACCCTCTTTGTCACACACTGTCACTGCACAATTCATGGACTCTGCCCATTGAAATTCCTGTATCATGTCCATAGTTCAATTCTTTATGATTGGTTATGACAGCGAAATTGCTAATTTTATCACAACTCTCCAAATATTATGTATCACAAAACTGCAAAAACACTCATTTTTTCACGGCCTCCCTTATTGCGCTTGTAGAATCGACAGGGATTTCGTAAATTTGTGAGTAAGTAAATCAGATGTAACTCAGCGGGAAACATATGGACCATTATATTGTATCGGCAAGAAAGTACCGGCCGTCGACATTCGACAGTGTCGTAGGTCAGAAAGCACTGACAGCCACACTCAAAAACGCAATTGCCTCGGGACGACTCGCCCACAGCTACCTGTTCTGCGGCTCACGCGGAGTAGGCAAGACCTCATGTGCGCGCATCTTTGCCAAGACCATCAACTGCCTGTCGCCTACCCCCGAAGGCGAGGCATGCAACGAGTGTGATTCATGCCGCGCATTCAATGAGGGCAACTCGCTGAACATAATCGAGCTTGACGCCGCCTCCAACAACAGTGTGGACGACATACGTCAGCTCGTTGAGCAGGTGCAGATACCCCCTGGTCAGGGCAGATACCGTGTGTTCATAGTCGACGAGGTGCACATGCTCTCCTCAGCAGCCTTCAACGCATTCCTGAAGACACTTGAGGAGCCACCGAGCTATGTGATATTCATACTCGCCACCACCGAGAAACACAAGATAATCCCCACTATCCTATCCCGCTGCCAGATATACGACTTCAACCGTATCACAGTGCGCGATATGGTAGACCATCTCACATATGTGGCAAAAAGCGAAGGGATCACAGCCGAACCGTCGGCTCTCAACATCATAGCCCGCAAAGCTGACGGAGCCATGCGCGATGCCCTCTCCATATTCGACCAGGTGGCGGCATCCTCGCGCGGAAACATCACCTACAGGAGCACCATCGACAATCTCAATGTCCTGGACTTCAACTACTACAACCGTCTGCTCGACTGTTTTCTTGAAGGCAAAGTACTCGACTCATGGCTTATCTACAAGGAGATACGCGACAAGGGCTTCGACTCCCACTTTTTCATCAACGGAGTTGCCGACTACATGCGTGACCTCATGGTGGCACGCGACCCATCGACAATCGTACTGCTCGAAGCTGACGACGACGCACGCAAGGCCATGGCAGAGAAAGCCGTGAAATGCCATCCTGAATTCATCTACAGGGCAATGAACCTGTGCAATGAGGCTGATCTAAACTACCGCACGGCATCCAACAAGCAATTCCTTGTGGAGCTCACGCTCGCCAAGATATGCCAATTGTTAAGCCCTTCTCCCGGCAATAGCGGCGAAGGAGGGGGGCAGTTACAGAAGATCGCCGACTCGAACACGCCATCAGCCCCGGTACAACAGGCTGCCACCACAGCCGCCGCACCGGCTGCTCCCAACGTCCAGCCAAAGACTCCGGTCACAGCCACTCCGGCTCAGACATCCACAAGCGCAGCTTCACCGCAAAAGCCTGTCACCTCTCCCCTGCCGCCACCCGCCGCACCACCGGCAGGCAAGCGAATCATAAAGAAGACCGGCATAGGCACGTTCTCCATATCCGGAAACGACGGCAATACCTCCCAACAGTCATCATCACTCACACCCGCCGCCACACAACAGCGGGATGCTGCCTATACTCCCGGGCAACTCAACTCGGCATGGCAATCATACATAAAGGCCCATCCCACAAGCCATATACTCATCAACACAATGCGTGCATCCTTTCCGTCGCCCATGGAAGGACACACCTATCGCGTGATGGTCGAGAATGAGAAACAGCGAGAGGAGATGATGTCAGCAATGCCATCGATACTATCCACCCTGCATGACGCCACATCCAATGATCATATAATGATCACAGTTGAAATCAACCAGGGGGAGACCTCGCCTCACACATGGAACGAAAGGCAGGTGCTAAACCATATGGTGGAAAACAATCCCGGACTGCGTGATTTTATAGATGATATGCAACTCACTATAGGCTAAGAGCAAAAAAATCATTAACTTTGCAACAATCTATTTTTGCATACAGAAACTTCAGGCTAAAGGTCAAGGGTTAGAGGTCGGGCCGACAACCATGCATAAGCGTGCTACCTTTAGCCCATAATCATTTAAACTTAAATTGAGCCGGGCTCAATTTAATCCTGTAAGAGATGAGATTTGACGAATTAGAGCTTAGCGATGACGTTCTCGACGCGCTCGATGCGATGCGCTTCGGGGATTGTACGCCCATCCAGGAACAAGCAATACCATTGATATTCTCCAGGCGCGACCTCATTGCCGTAGCCCAGACAGGCACAGGCAAGACAGCAGCCTATCTGCTCCCTGTTATCGACATGCTCGCCGATGAGCCTGAACCGGTCGACTCGGTGAGCTGCATAGTGATGTCGCCCACACGTGAGCTCGCCCAGCAGATCGACCGTCAGCTCGAAGGATTCTCCTACTATCTTCCCATATCAAGCGTAGCGATCTACGGCGGTACCGACGGCAAGGAGTTCGCACGCCAGCAGAACGGTCTAAAGCGCGGAGCCGACGTGGTAATAGCCACTCCCGGAAGGCTCATAGCTCATCTGCAACTCGGAGGCATAGACCTGAGCCGCGTCAAATACTTCATTCTCGATGAGGCTGACCGCATGCTCGACATGGGATTCTTCGACGATATAATGCAGATAGTGAAGCATCTGCCCCAGGATCGCCAGACACTGATGTTCTCGGCTACAATGCCTCCCAAGATACAGCAGCTCGCAAAGGCAATCCTTAACGATCCCGCCGAAGTTAAGATCGCGGTGTCACGCCCAACTGAAAAGATAGCTCAGAGCGCGTGCGTGGTGTACGAGAACCAAAAGCCCCAAGTGCTCAAGCACCTGTTCCGCACCATCAGCGACAAGCGTGTGATAGTGTTCGCCTCATCCAAGCTCAAGGTCAAGGACCTCGCGAAAAGCCTCAGGAAAGACGGATGGAAGGTCGGAGAGATGCACAGTGATCTGGAGCAGGAACGCCGCGATGAAGTGATGCTCGATTTCCGCGCAGCCCGGCTCGATATAATCGTAGCCACCGATATCCTCGCACGAGGCATCGACATCGACGACATATCACTTGTGGTCAACTACGATGTGCCACGCGAGGCGGAGGACTATGTACACCGCATAGGCCGTACGGCACGTGCAGGTGCCGGAGGTGCCGCCGTGACACTCGTAAGCGAAAGCGAACAAGGAAAATTCGGCGAGCTTGAGCAGTTTCTCGGTTATACCGTCGAGAAGCGAGAGCTTCCTGAAAAAATAGGTGAGACTCCCGAATACAACCCCAACCGCCGCAACAGAGGCGGCAGAGGAAAACAAGGCTCACGGTCACGAACACAGGGACGGAAATATAATTCCGGCGGAAAAAACAACCGCAGTCCCAGATCAGCGGAAAAGCCGGAGCAAAACGAAGCGAAGCGACCCGCTACGAAAGTCACTAAGTCAAAAGCCCACAAGGCAGCACAGGAACACATCACCAAGGCTAAGGCAGACAATGCCCGCCAATCATCCGCCACAGAGGACAAACCGGAAAAACGCCGCAAATATCCCAATAAACGAAAGAAAAGACCCATGTCGGATACTGCAACACCTGCCGAATCCTGACTGACAGTGCAATACATCAGAAGAGCAACTATTTTTTCCTATTTTCCAATAATTCAGTCACATCGAGAATCAACAAAACCACATGTCAATGAATAATCTGTCATCTTTCCTGACCGTAGCAGCATTGATAGCAGGCTCGTCATCGGTATCAGCCCAAGTCACAAGACTCCTTCCGGAAGTGACACGATCGGTAATATACAACTATACGCCGGTTGACTCCACACTCGCCGACTCCATCCCATCCCTCGACACCCTGGAGTTTGAAGCTCCGGAAATGAACGAAATGTTCTTTGACGGAGTGGAGATGGTGCAGCAGCCCGACAGCATTCACTTCCCGGGTCCGGAAGATATCGAATATGTTGACTTCAACCCCTACCCTCTCCCTACCGTATATCTGCGGCCGACAGTATTCGACCGACTGCACATACTCCCACCCTACGAGATTGATCCACATATCCAGCTCGTACCGGGAGTGGACCATTACGCTACCGAATGGGCGTCACGCTCCATAGCACAGACACAGCTCATGGAACGCACACGCCAGCGTTACATAGTGAATTACCCCCATCTCATCCAATACGACGAAGCACATCTCCCTGAGCCGCCGAAAAAGTTCACTGCCACTGTGGACCCCGCAACGGCGCGTATCCTCATCACTGAAGTTATAGCCAAGGAGATGCCGGTGGCTAATCTTGAGGCTAAGTTCGAGAAAAAACACTGGCTGAAAACATTCAATGCCAATCTGCAATTCTCGCAGGCATACGTGTCGCCCAACTGGTATCAAGGCGGCAACAACAACCTGAACGCCCTGATGAATGCTTACTATAATGTAAAACTCAATCCGGCATTCCATCCCAATCTGCTGTTCGAAAACACCCTTCAGTACAAGCTCGGCATGAACAATGCTCCGGACGACGAGATGCATGACTACAATATATCGGAGGATTTATTCCAATGGAACATGACAGCCGGCTATAAGGCAAACAAACGTTGGTACTACTCAATGAACACTCAGTTCAAGACGCAGATCCTTAACAACTACAAACCCAATTCAAACACTCTGAAAGCCGCCTTCATGTCGCCGGGCGAACTGAATATAGGTCTCGGTATGACTTACAACTATGCCAACAAGAACAAGACATTCACATTCGATGCGTCGATATCTCCGTTGTCATATAATCTCAAGACATGCACCCGCGGAAGAATGAAAGAAACATCATTCGGCATAGAGGAAGGTCGAAAGACTGTGAGCGAATACGGTTCGAATGCCGAAGGTAAACTCACATGGCAGATTCTTGAGAACATCTCTCTGCGCTCACGACTGTTCGTATTCTCGGACTATGACTACATACAGAGCGACTGGGAAAACACCATACAATTCACAGTCAACAGGTTCCTGAGCACTCAGATATACGTGCACATGCGCTACGACTCCACTTCACCCGTGATCGAGGATACCGACTGGCACAAATTCCAGCTCAAAGAGATTCTTTCGTTCGGATTCACCTACAAATTCGGAAACTGATAACACATACATGCGACCTCTCTCCATTCTGCTCATCTTACTGTTCATGTCAGGCACGCTCACTGCGAGCGTGCTTGATGACATACCCTCCCGCTCGGAACGCATTGAAGGCTACAGCAACCCTACCCTTGTCAGGCAACGTATGGCATCAATGCCACTCCACGACATAGAGGGGTTGTGGGAATTTGCCGGAGAGGGCTCACTCATGGCAATAGAGCGTGTAAACGGTACACACGGAGCTGCCACCCTGTACCGACTGGTCAATGTAAAGAGTGCGGACATCAGTATGCGTGAAGGCACTGTTATGGGCTATCTGACTCCCACTGCAAAGCGCAGACAGTACGATGCACGCATATATTCATCACGCTCTGACGATCATACCTTCCTAACCCGGCCGTCACGCAATCTTATCACACTCTCCGACGACGGAACACGGATATCATTCAAGGCTTACGGACGCAAATTCCGGTTCAATTGGTGGCGTCTGCTCCTGCCCTATATGTACCGTCACCTCATCACTCCTGTAGAGAATCATCCAGGCGACATAGAAGGGTGCGTGAAAGTGTTTCCTGAGCCTTCCATACCTCTTAATCCCCGATACTTATGAGAAGCAACGCAAGCCACAGATTATTACTGCCGATGCTGCTATACATCATAGTGGCGGCACCGCTGGCACTCTTAGGCGACAATACCCTGCGTGGAAATAGACTAAAAGCATCAGGGAGAAATATGTATCCTCTCACAGCCGCATCTCCGCAACCACAGCCCGACACCTTAAGACATCCTGTATCACCAACTATAACAGTCTCGGGCTATGACAAGCCACTCCGCTCTTATCGTGAAACTCTTCTGCTGACCAACGGCACAGAGCGCGAAGTACTCTCCATTGCACTGACCATAATGTATATTGACATGCAAGGACGCCAGTTGCACCAACGCACCGATACACTGACTGCAAAGATCCCCTCAGGAGAGACACGTATGGTGCGCATGTCATCGTGGGATACACAGCGCTCCTACTATTATCATCGCGGACAACGTCCGCGCACAGCTAATGTCACCCCCTATGACATATCATGCCGTGTAGAATTCATAACCCTTAAACCTGAAAAAAATGACTGATTTTCTTTCGGAATATCATATCCTCGGACTCGTCATAGGATTATGCACATTCCTTATAATAGGAATATTCCATCCCATCACCATAAAGTGTGAATACTATTTCGGTGCAGGCTGCCGATGGTGGTTCCTTGTGCTCGGAATCATAGCTGTAGCTGGCTCCATATGGGTCAGAGACGCATTCTGGTCATCCCTGCTCGGAGTATTCGCATTCAGCTCCTTCTGGACCATCGGAGAAATCAAGGAACAGCAACGCCGTGTAGAAAAAGGCTGGTTCCCCCACAACCCCAAACGGAAAACAAAATAATCTATTAGATACAAAAACAGACGTTCCTGATATTGATTTTTTCATCAATATCAGGAACGTCTGTTTTTATCTACAATAATTATCTCTATGAGACTACTATATTGACAATCTTATTGGGGACTACTATTACTTTACGTATTGTCTTGCCATCGATCCACTTTGCGGCTCCCTCGTTTGACAGGGCGAGACGCTCCACTTCATCCTTAGGAGTGTCAGCAGCCACCTGTATATTGAAACGAGCCTTGCCATTGAAAGACACAGCATAGTTCACAGTTGACTCCACAAGATGCTTCTCATCCCATTCAGGCCACTTGGCATCGCATATGGTGGTATCGTTGCCGAGTGCCGAGTGCCATAGTTCCTCGGTGATGTGAGGAGCGAACGGTGCGAGTATCACAAGAAGATCGCTGAGCACAGCCCTTGAATGGCACTTAAGAGAGGTAAGCTCATTTACACATATCATGAATGCTGCTATAGAGGTGTTATAGCTGAATGTCTCTATATCACCTGTAACCTTCTTGATGAGCTTGTGAAGAGACTTAAGAGCCTCAGCCGATGGCTGACTGTCATCTACAAGCAGACTTCCTCCCTTGTAGAAGAGTCCCCAAAGCTTCTTTAGGAAACGGTTCACACCGTCTATACCGTTGGTGTCCCACGGCTTGCTCTGCTCAAGCGGACCGAGGAACATCTCATAGAGCCTAAGAGTGTCCGCACCATAACGTGCCACAATATCATCAGGATTGACAACATTGAACATCGACTTTGACATCTTCTCAACAGCCCATCCGCACACATACTTTCCATCCTCAAGCACAAACTCGGCATCGGAATATTCCGGACGCCATGCACGGAAAGCGTCAATATCAAGAATATCATTGCTCACGATGTTGACATCGACATGTATAGGTGTGACATCATACTGTCCTTTCAGACCGTGGGAGACAAAAGTATTTGTACCCTGGATACGATAAACGAAGTTGCTTCGTCCCTGGATCATACCCTGATTGATAAGCTTTCTGAACGGCTCAGACTCACACACGTACCCGAGGTCGTAGAGGAACTTGTTCCAGAACCTTGAATATATGAGGTGACCTGTGGCATGCTCCGTACCTCCTATATAAAGGTCCACATTGCGCCAGTACTCGTCAGCCTCCTTGCTTACGAGAGCTTCATCGTTATGTGGGTCCATATAACGGAGATAGTAGGCAGACGAACCGGCAAAGCCCGGCATAGTGTTAAGCTCTATGGGATGACCGTCCTCTGTCACCCAATTCTTAGCACGCCCCAGAGGCGGCTCTCCGGTCTCGGTGGGCAGATACTTGTCAACCTCGGGGAGCAGAAGCGGGAGCTTGCTCTCGTCCATGAGAGTGGGAATACCATCCTTATAGTACACAGGGAACGGCTCACCCCAGTAACGCTGACGGCTGAAGATGGCGTCGCGCAGACGATAGTTGACCTTTACACGGCCTATGCCCTTCCCTTCTATAAACTTCTTTGTGGCTGCAATGGCATCCTTTACCTCCATGCCGTTGAGATTGAGCTCATCGGAAGCACTGTTGATCATTCTGCCGCTCTTGGCATCAAAGCTCTGCTCGCTCACGTCGCACCCTTCTATAAGCGGTATTATAGGAAGATCAAAATGCCTTGCGAACGCATAGTCACGGCTGTCATGGGCGGGAACAGCCATAATTGCACCTGTACCATAGCCTGCGAGCACATAGTCGCTCACATATACAGGGATATTCTTTCCGGTGAGAGGATTGACCGCGTAGCTGCCGGTGAATACACCCGACACCTTCTTGTCGATCATACGCTCGCGTTCGGTCTTATGCTTTATAGAATCAAGATAAGCCTTTACAGCCTCAGCCTGATCAGGAGTGGTGACCTGAGCCACATACTCGCTCTCCGGCGCAAGCACCATGAATGTCACACCGAACACAGTGTCGGCGCGCGTGGTGAAGATATCAAGCACCACATCGCTGCCTGATATCGGAAAATGCATCTCGGCACCTTCAGAGCGGCCTATCCAGTTGCGCTGGGTCTCCTTCAGTGAGTCGGTCCAGTCGATAGTGTCAAGTCCGTCAAGAAGCCGCTTGGCATATGCCGACACTCGCAGGCACCACTGGTACATCAGTTTCTGCTCCACAGGATAACCGCCACGCACCGACAGCCCCTCGCTCACCTCATCGTTGGCGAGCACTGTGCCCAACTCCGGACACCAGTTCACCATAGTATTGCCGAGATAAGCTATGCGGTAATTCATGAGAGTGTCGCTCTTCTGCTTTGCCGACATCGCCATCCATTCGTCAGCTGAGAAAGAGAGCTCCTCGGAGCATGCTGCGCTTATGCCTTCGGAGCCACAGCTCTCGAAATGCTTCACAAGCTCAGCTATAGGCATTGCCTTTTCAAGGCTGGTGTCGTAATAACTCTCCACCATCTTCATGAATGCCCACTGAGTCCACTTGTAGAACTTAGGATCGCAGGTCTTCACCTCACGGTCCCAATCGTAGCAGAACCCTATCTTGTCGAGCTGCTCACGGTAGCGAGCGATATTCTGCATAGTGGTTTTCTCAGGGTGCTGCCCCGTCTGTATAGCATACTGCTCGGCAGGTAGCCCATAAGCGTCATAGCCCATGGGATGTAGCACGTTGAATCCGCAAAGACGCTTGTAACGCGAGAATATATCGGAAGCTATGTAACCCAGAGGATGTCCTACGTGCAATCCCGCACCCGAAGGATAAGGGAACATATCCAATACATAGAACTTTGGGCGAGCCGAATCTATCTCGGCTTTGTAGATCTTGTTGTCGCGCCAATACTGTTGCCAGCGCGCCTCTATTTCTTTATGATTGTATTCCATAATTCTTTATTATATGTTTCATATAGAGTCAGGGCTGAGTCTTGACTGTCTCAGTCAATCCCGCCACCTCTAATAAAAATCAGCTCATAGAAAGCATCCTTGTGATGGGACGGCGAGCACGGTCAATGATTGCCGCATCCACATGGATTTCGGGAGCCTCGTGCACAAGGGTGAGATAAAGCTTACGGAGAGTGTTGAGCTTCATGAAAGAGCAATCGTTGCATGCACATGTGGAATCATTGGGCGGAGCCGGTATAAATGTCTTTTCAGGGCAACGGCGACGCATCTCATGAAGGATTCCGCTCTCGGTAGCCACAATGAACTCGGTGGCGTCAGTCTCGCAAGCCCAGTCAAGAAGCACAGCTGTCGACCCCACCTTGTCGGCGACGATTCTCACATGAGCCGGACACTCGGGATGAACGAGTATCTTGGCTCCGGGATGCTGTCTCTTGAGTTCAAGAATCTTTTCAAGGGAGAACTTCTCGTGCACATGGCATGCACCATCCCACAGCACCATGTCACGACCGGTCTCAGAATTGATATAATTTCCCAAATTGCGGTCGGGACCAAAAATTATTTTCTCATCCTCAGGCAGAGAATTGACCACCTTCATGGCATTGCCGGAAGTGACGACAATATCGGTGAGAGCCTTGACGGCAGCCGAAGTGTTGACGTAAGAGATCACAGTGTGACCCGGATGATCCTTTATGAATTTTTCAAGTTCGGGAGCCGGGCAACTGTCGGCAAGAGAGCATCCGGCATTGAGGTCAGGCACCAGCACCTTCTTCTCCGGACAAAGAATCTTGACAGTCTCGCCCATGAAATGCACTCCGCACATCACGATTATGTCATTGTCGAGACCTTCTGCGATCCGGGCAAGAGCGAGGGAGTCGCCTACAAAATCAGCCACCTCCTGGATTTCACCCACCGTGTAGTAATGGGCGAGGATGATAGCGTTCTTCTCTTTTTTGAGTCTGAGAATCTCTTCTTTCAAGTCAATGCCTTCCGGCACCGGAGCCTGGACGTAGCCGTTATCGACTTTCATTTATTTATGTTTGAAAAATTTTTTTGAAAAAGAATTTATTAAGAAGAATAATATTAACTGTAAATATATACAATAACTTTATCGGTGTTTCATTGCATATATGGGTTATTGAACCATACTTACATATATAACTGAGTTATTGACATCGTAAACAGTTGTAATACAACTCATTCATATAGTTATTAACATAGTGTTAATAATGTGCAAAGTTAATAAATTTTCCGTAGTTTTACAATGCAATTTGTTGAAAAAGGGGCTTGAAAACAGAGTGATAGTAAATCAATAACTATTTTGGCTTAGAAAGAGTGTTGATTATACAATTATTCACATATATATGTCAATAGAGAGTTATTAAAAGCTATTGAAAAGTTTTTGACAGTTATTTACACTGTTTTCAACACTGTAAAAAAGTATATTTTTTCCATGTGAAATCCCTGATTTAAGAATGGTAAAAAATATTTATAAAAATGTTTTGTGAATTGAATTTATTGTTATACTTTTGTGGTGTACTAATACACTAATACATTTAGAATGCTAAAGTTTGATAATGTCTCATTCTCTTACAGCCGTCGGCGCGGTCCGGTTATCAAGGATTTTTCCTTTGATATAGAACCTGGCGGCGTGTATGGTTTGCTTGGGAAAAACGGAGTGGGCAAGTCCACACTTCTATATCTTATGGCGGGAGCATTGACACCTTCCAGAGGAGAGGTGCTGTATCTCGGAGTCAACACTCGCCTGCGTCTCCCCTCCACGCTTTCGGATATGTTCATAGTGCCGGAAGAGTTTGTGCTCCCTACGATAAGTATCAGGGATTTTGTCAGAGTGAATTCTGTGTTTTATCCCGATTTTTCCAGTGATGACATGAGGCGTCACCTTGATGTTTTCGGGATGGATGAAGGTGTGAATCTCGGCGAGCTATCCATGGGACAGAAGAAGAAAGCGTTAATGAGTTTCGCTCTTGCCTGCAATACTCCCCTTGTGATAATGGACGAGCCTACCAACGGTCTTGACATTCCAGGCAAGGATGCTTTCCGTCGTTTCATTGCAGGAGGTATGAGGGATGACCGTACGTTTGTAATATCCACACATCAGGTGAGAGATATGGACCAGATGCTCGATCATATCATCATAATGGATGACGCGCGTATACTGCTTAATGCCGGGATCAGCGAGATCGGCAGGCGGTTTAAGTTCACACTGACCGATTCTCCGGCAGTTATCTCTTCGGCTCTTTATGCCTCTCCATCGATAGGGGGAACGGCTGTGGTACTTCCTAACAAGGACGGACGTGAGACAGAGATTGACGTAGAGATGCTGTTTAATCTTGCCACGGAGCGGCCGTATATTGTTCAGTCGGTTTTCTCAGATTATAAAACTCAGATAGATAATGGATGCCAATAATATATTCTGTCCTGTGCGTTTCGGCAGACTTGTGAATAAATATATTGTCGAGAACCGTTCGCGGTTGTTGCTGATACTTGCCACACCTCTTGTTGCTATGACTATATTCGCTTTGCTGATGTCGGATGGTGACAGCCGTGAGGGGTATTATACCGGTGTGAATAATGAACTCGGATTCTTTGTAATAATGACATTCATATTCGGTATGAAACTGTCGTCAGGTGCATTCCTGTCTATGTCGAAGCCTAAAGAAGCGTTGGCTTCACTTACGCTGCCTACATCACAGCTGGAAGAATTCCTTGTGAGATGGCTTGCGCTCGTGCCAGGTTTTATGCTGTGGTCGGTGCTCTGTGCTTTATTCGCCGACAGCATGAGAGTGGTGTTTACACGGTTTATATTGCACGGTGTTGCCGACTTTACGCCATGGTGTGATGTCTTTACCGGAAATGGTGGACCGTTGATGTGGTCTGAGAATGCTTTCTATCACATTGTGATTGTGTTCATGCTGTTGCAGTCGTTCTTTTTCCTTGGTGCAATAGTGTGGAGAAGAAATCATTTCCTGAAGACTTTTTTTGTGCTGAGTGTGATATACGGTATATATTGTTTCGTAGCAGTCATTATCACACGAATGCTGTCATGGCATGGAGTAGGATATTTCATCATGACCCCGATGGTGATAATGTCGGTGGTGACCATATTGATAAATTACGTGCTCGTGTATATGAGATTGCGTGAAAGTGAGATCATTAACCGCTGGTGAGTCATGGTGTTCAAAGAAAACAATAAGGCTATTTATCTCCAGATAGCCGACCGCATATGCGATGATGTGATGACCGGCACCATTGAAGAGGGAGCGAGGATACTATCGGTGCGAGAATATGCCGCCTCGCTACAGGTAAACGCCAATACCGTGATGCGAAGCTATGACCATCTCACTCAGGAGGGGGTTCTGTTCAATAAGCGTGGAATAGGGTTCTTTATAGCCGAGAATGCAAGAGCGATAATTACCGGTATGAGACACGAATCATTCTTCAATGGTGAGATTCAGGAGTTCTTCCGCCATTTGAGTCTGCTTGGTGTCACACCGGATGAATTGAGAGAAAGATATGAAAAATATTTAGAGGAGGAAGATAGACGATGAAAAAGACTACTTATATGATGATCGCCCTGTTCTTTTTGGGCTTGGTGGCGTTTTCGATGCTCATATCCTATAACGTCACCAAGGCTGACCGAAATGAACGGATGGAGTATGAAAACAGACCGGTGATAGGTGTGATGCCTGAGATGACGGACACTCTGCCGGAGTTTTCGGAAGTGAAGTTTTATGGTAACGATGATGTGTCGAGTCTCGGCATTGGCGGATTCAAAGGTTTTGCTATACTTGAGAGCGATTGTGTGAAAAGACCGGAATTGGTCGCACCGGCTGACTGGATGCCCTATATAAAGCGTGATGTAGAGGATGGGGTATTGTCAGTGAGCATCGACAGGGATTCCATAGTAAAGGGATGTCTGAGCCCAGACGGATCATTTTCGAAGGACCGTCACTACAAGGTAAAAGCCGATAGTTCCATTATTGCAACCATCAGGGTGCCTCGCGGAAAGTTGAGTAGTGTGAATTCCTCACTCAAGGGTGTGACAATCTATCTCGATTCCTTGCGTGCCGGGAGTCTCAGGACTGATATATGCCACCGTATAGTGCTTAATAATTCTCATTTTGATACACTTGAGAATAAGAGCACAAAAATTAGAGAGCTGAAACTCAATGGCAGCACGGTGGGGATGTTGAAAATGGGTGCGAAGAGAAGAGGATTCACCATCAATTGTGTGGATTCTGTGTCGGCTGTGGGATCCTATTCTTTCGAATCCGGTGGCAGCAAGAATGGAATGAAGATCAGCTTTTGAAAAGATATTGATATGGGGATGGTACCTCTGATACCATAAAAAACTATGAAGAAGAGACAGGAGAACTGGTGAATTTTTAAGGATAAATAATCATGGATTATAATATGTTCTCCTGTCTCTTTATTTTAGTTCTGCACAGAGGGCAGAGTGGCTTTAGCTGAGTCGGAAAGGTGTTATAATCTCAGCGATACTGTACTTTTCACCTTTTTCATTTAGGCGATTCAAAGTTCGTAATAATTTGTATGCAATCCAAATTAAGACCATAGAACCAGAGGACTAAAGATATAGCCCTCTGGTTCTATGGTCTTAGATTTTTAATTTGATATTTTCTTGAAAAGTAAATTATTTTAGTTAAAATTATATAATATAATAAATTGTATTTGTTTTTATTGGATAAAAAAATTAAATTGCAATCGTATCAATCAATTATCAAAATTATGTATTCATCCTCTCTCCCACATACGCATAACCTGAAATACCTTTGTCTATCCGACTGATTTTATATTTATATTAAAAAGTCAGTCGGAACAGTCAGTTGCCAGTTTTGTATGGATGCTATTCTGTTTATAGTGTTCATAATAGTTATTTATAAATTTATCACATAGTAGATGTTATGCGTATACCAATAAAAATATTGTCAGTTCCATTTGTATTACTTTCATTGTTTTTGACTTCGTGCAATGATGATATTGAAGAGCCATCTGAATATAAAGGTAGAAGTACGGAAGATTTTCAGTATCCTCATGTATATGATATAGTTAACAATTTAAGGGTTGATAATGAAATGTGTCGTGCATGGGATAGGATGTTATCATATGTAAATGACAATTCACGACTTGAAATTGGATTTTATATTTATTATGATAAAGGTGATTATTGGTTTAGTGAATGGTTTTATGGTCCAAATACGTCCTATGAATCAGAGATATCACCAATAATTAAATATGGTGATGTAGAAAATAAAAATGCTCTATGTGCTTTTTTTCATTGTCATACGCCATATTATGGTGTTGGTAGTCGTGGTACTGGACCGTCTGATAAAGATAAAGAGGCTGCTCAAATATTAGGAGTACCAGGTATTTTGTATGATTACAATGCTGAAAGCATTTCGTGGTTTTTTCCGTATGAGGACTCATTGCCTATGCCATATTTTTTTGGTTATATGCGTAGACCAAATAGATATTTTTAATGACAAAATAAACAGTATTATGAAAAAATGTATTACATTATTTATGGTTAGTCTGATTTCATCTGCAGTGATGACATTCGGAGACGTGCCTGCTGATATCCTTGCTGATATCCCAGAAGATGTTCCTGTAGAGAAGCCTTTTAATAGACTCTATTTCTCTAAAGATACAGAGGCTAAGATCTTAGAAATAGCTCGGCAAGTGTGTGATGATGTAGCTCCAAAATATAGGTCTGACACTCTTGTTCCTGTTATATTCAGTTTTCCGAAACAAGAAGAACATCCTATATTTAAGAATGATATTATAACAGTTAAATTCATGAGGGATACGGCTGATTATATTTGTCATAGGATGGGAGAAATTAGAAGATATGGAGGAAAACCTGGTCTTAGGAAAGTAAGAATAGTTCCGAGGTTTGTCATTCAGGTATATATGCACAAGGAAACATTAGAACCTATTTTTATCCAAGATGATATTTACAGAAGTGTTCACTTTGATCCGAGTTATGATGAGTTCCGCAGGCTGTTGCCTGATAAGAGGTTTGAGCCGTTTATACCTCCAGCTACAAAGCCCGGAGAGATTATTGTTTACTGATTAGTAGTGGTGCGATAAAAATCCAACCACTGTGATTAATATATTAGTATTTAGTCAAATACAAGAGTACATTGATTTTTTGATTTGAATTTGGTTTATTAGTCTTGTTGTTCAGAAGCATCAAGATTATGAATCAAGGAAAGTTCGTGTTCTCCCAAGTCATCGAGTTTATACCGCGCTACTGGTTCGATAAGCTGGTAAAGCAATATAAAGGCGATTGGCATGTAAAGAATCTCACCAGTTACAACCACCTCCTTCATCTGCTCTTTGGTCAATTGACAGGGTGTGATTCACTTAGAGACATTTGTCTATGTTTGGAAGCCCACTCGAAAATCCTATATCACCTCGGTTTTCGCAACACAGTGAACCATACATCATTGTCTCGCGCAAACGAAAGCAGGGATTATCGTATTTTTGAGGGACTTGGGTTTTATCTTATCGGATTGGTTAGACCAATGTATTCAAAGGTTCAACTCTCAGAGATAACCATAGACAACGTAATTTATGCGTTGGACTCCACGACCATATCCACAAGCATAAAACTCGCAGCGTGGGCGTTGGGCAAATACAGCAAGGGGGCAGTTAAAATGCATACTTTGCTTGATTTACGAGGAAGTATACCCACCAACATCCATATCACTGATGGTAAATGGCATGACAGTAACGAACTCGACATGCTCACACCGGAACCATTCGCTTTTTATGTAATGGACAAGGCGTATGTTGACTTCAAGGCACTGTTCAGATTCCATCAGTCGCAGGCATTCTGGGTGTCACGCCCAAAAGAGAACATGAAGTTCACAACCATAGAGCAGTTGGCTATCCCCGATACGACCCCAAGTATCATAGAAGACTCTCGGATTCGTGTCACCGGATACAAGTCCTGCAAGCTCTATCCTGAGGATATGAGATTCGTAAGAGTATATGACATGGACAATGATGCCATTGTTGATTTCATATCCAATAACTTTGAAGTCAGCGCATTGGAAATCACCAATCTTTATCGTCACCGTTGGGATATAGAGGTTTTCTTCAAGTGGATTAAGCAGAACATCGTCGTCAAGAATCTTTGGGGATTCTCCGAAAATGCCGTTAAAGTCCACATTTGGACTGCCATCATAGCCTATCTGACGGTAGCAAGAATAAAAGCCAATTATAACAGCTGCTATTCTATTACCGAGGTGGCGACCTTGATCAGAATCTCTGCCTTGGAGCGTGTCGACCTGCGATGGCTTATGACCAAACAAGACCCATCAACCAATTCAGACCAAAATGTCAAAGAACTCTCTTTATTTGATGATTTTTAAACTAACGCGATTTTTATCGCACCAGTAGTATTTACTGATAATAAAGACAGGAGAACAGTAATAATCTTACCTGACACAAAAAAGACCATAGAACCAGAGGACTAAAGATATAGCCCCTCGGGTTCTATGGTCTTGGATTTTTTTGTTCAGGTAAGAGTGCTCCTGTTCTCCTGTCTTATATTTTACGTAGCTTTGGTCTCTGTGGATCAGTTCTGAGGCACGATGCGCATGTGGGCGTTGGGGTAGCGTAGCACAAGACAGGAGGCTTCGGTGAGCACTACAGCCTCAGTGTTGCGCACACCTTGCTTGTGGAAGCTGATGCGCTCCGCCGAGAATGGCACATGAGAGTATTTGGTGATGTACTCGGGGTCGACGATCATTCCGTAGTCCTCCATACCGCACAGGTCGAACACTTCGCAGCGGGCAACGTAGAGAGAGCCGAATTTGGATACAACATAGTCGAAATCGACACCCCATTTTGTGACGCGCTCGTTGCCCGATAACACTCGGTTGTGTTCGAGTGAATTCAGCCTTTCGATGAGACCTGATCCCGCGAGAAGCACTTTACGAGTGGATCCGTTGGAGTCGGAGAACGCTTTGCGCATCATGTTGATCAGTATCCTGCTGTCGAGGGTATCTTTGTTGTAGGTAAATTCTTTTGAGGTCTGGTTCCATATGCCTCCGGTCAACAGTATGTCGGAGTTGTCATTGATTTTTATGCATCTCTTGTTGCCGAATAGGAATGTTCGTTCCATGCACATACGCATATCCAGTATAGCTACCTCTTCCTGGTCGGAGAAAGTCCATCCCACCTCCTTATCGGAGAGCCGCTGTAGCATTGACTCCTCTATCTGTGCCTTGAATATCTGACAGAAGTTGAAGTCCTTGGTGGGTAGAGTGGCAAACTGAGGAGTCTGTACATCAAGCTCTCCGGCGGCGCGCCCCATTCTCACTATAATGGTGTTTTCATGGATGGCAGGAAACAGGAATTCGCCATCCTCGTTGTAATTGACATTGACAGGCAGGAGAGTGATTTTCTTTCCGTTTGTCTTGATTACATAAGCCACCAATGGCACACCGTCGGAGTTCTTTATAGTCGGCAAGAGCACGGTATCGGATGTTGACAATACTGATTTCGCATCGATTGTGATCTCGATGGGGTCATCTTTTGTGATGGTCTTGGCGGCTATCGTTCCCTGGGTGTGCGCGCTGCCGGGCTTGAGGTCCACCGAGTAGTATTCGACTTTCATTGAGCCTGCCTTACGTGCTCCCGCCATGCGTGATATCTGATCGAGAGGTGTGGATGACGGGCGTATTTTGGTGATGCGTTCGTCGATCTCGCTGCGCAGGAGTGACGGTGATACCTGTGCGGTGATCTGGGTGGTGACCGGTGTGCCGTTGATTGTGCCTTCTGTGATTGTTGCTGACATGTCTTATGGATTTATGGTTATAGGATTTTTTGGTGTGTGAGCTTTGTCATGCGATGTCCCATATGCTGGGTCGGATATTGGTCAGTACGCGGGATGATGTGTCATCCTTCTCCGTTGGTGTACCGGAGGCTCTCATCAGTTCCCATAGCGAGAGATCGGGCGGAGAGCCTGGAGCGGGTCCTGGCTGTGGGGTTGCTGTTGGAGTGGGGGACTCGTCGGGTGGCAGTTTCTCTTCATTCATAGCAGTGCTGTTGTTATTTTGATTGACATTGCAAAATTACTTGCGTGTGGTGGGAGAAAAAGTGCGGTAATGTCGCGCTGCATAGGAAAAAATTGAGTAATTTTGCTGCCATCTTTAACCATAATCTTTAATTGTATATTTTACGATGAAAAAAATTACAGCAATTCTCGCTGCCGTGCTGATTATGTGTATGGCCGGCACAGCTAATGCCCAGTTCAAGGTAGGTAAACTCGTTGGAGCAGCCGCCAAGGGTGTAAAGGCTCTTACCCTGACCGATGCCCAGATGGCTTCTTATGTAAAGGAGTCGGTGGACTGGATGGATACCCACAATAAGGTATCGGATGCCGACAGCCCTTACACAAAGCGTCTCAACAAGCTTGTAGAGGGTATCAATGATATCAATGGCATACCCTTGAACTTCAAGGTGTATGAGGTGATCGATGTGAACGCCTTCGCTTGCCCTGACGGAAGTGTGCGCGTGTTCTCATCGCTTATGGATATCATGGACGATGACGAGCTCATGGGCATAATAGGTCATGAGATAGGTCATGTGGGCAAGCATCACAGCAAGAATGCTTTCAAGCAGGAACTTCTTACCGGAGCCGCCAAGGATGTGATAGCATCCACAAGCGATGTTGCTGCCGCACTCACCGACTCGCAGCTCGGCAAGCTCGGCGAGTCACTCGCAGGTGCAAAGTTCTCTCAGAAGCAGGAGCATGAGGCTGACGACTGCGGATATGAGTTCCTCGTATCCAATGGCCGCAATCCATGGGGTATGGTAAAGGCGTTTGAGAAGTTCCTTGATATGGAGAACAAGGCAGGCGGGTCATCAAGCTATATCGACCGCATGTTCTCTTCTCATCCCGAGACAAAGGCACGTATCGAGCGTATGACCAAACGTGCCACCAAGGACGGATATCAGCGTCCGTAAATTTTTTATAATCTGACATAAAGTTGTTTCTGTATAGAAATGAATTATTATCAGGATTCATTCTCTATGCCGAGACAACTTTTTCCATTTTATATTGATATGCAATCATTATACTCTCATCTCTAATTCTTCAGAACGGTTTTGCGAAAAATAAGAATACTTGACGGTGCTATGGGCACCATGATCCAGCGCAGGGGACTTTGTGAAAAGGATTTCCGCGGAGATAGATTTGCTTTCTGGCAGGTGGACCTCAAAGGCAACAATGATGTGCTGTGCCTTACACGTCCTGATGTGATCGAGGATATTCACCGGCAATATGTGGATGCCGGAGCCGATATCATCTCCACTAATACTTTCAATGCCAATGCCATATCGCTTGCCGACTATTCAATGCAGGACCTGGCGCGTGAGATAAGCCGTGAGGGTGCGAGGATAGCGCGTAAGGTGGCGGATGCCTCGGGACGTGAGATCATGGTGGCGGGAAGCATCGGACCCACCAACAAGACAGCCTCTATGAGTCCGGACATGAATGATCCGGGGATGAGGGCGGTCACTTACGATGAGCTGTATGATGCCTATACCGAACAGATAGAGGGGCTGATTGAAGGTGGTGTGGACCTGTTGCTTTTCGAGACTGTATTCGACACTCTGAATCTTAAGGCAGGGCTTGATGCGGCTGTCAGTGTGATGAGGGATACAGGGCGTGAAGTGCCTGTGATGCTTTCGGTGACCATAGCCGGAAAGGATGGGAGGACATTCTCGGGACAGACCCTTGAAGCGTTCATCGCCTCTGTGAGCCATGCTCCCATATACTCCATAGGGCTGAACTGTTCGTTCGGTCCGAGGGATATAAAACCATGGGTGGCAGAACTTGCCCGCATAAGTCCTTATCCTGTGTCCTGTCATCCCAATGCGGGGTTGCCTGACGCCTCGGGCGGCTATAGCGAGACACCCGGGAGCATGGCACAGGTGATGGCGGAACTCGTGGACGAGGGTCTTGTAAATATAATAGGAGGATGCTGCGGTACCACTCCCGGACATATAGCCGCATATCCTGCGATAGTCGAGGGGAAGTCCCCGCATATACCGCCGGCTGTCAGCCGGCAGATGAGGCTGTCAGGACTTGAGATGCTTGCTGTGGTTCCCGAAAGGAATTTTATAAATGTAGGGGAGAGGTGCAATGTGGCAGGCTCGCGAAAATTTCTCCGTCTTATCAGTGAAGGCAGTTATGACGAGGCTATTGCAATAGCCCGCAAGCAGGTGGAGGACGGAGCGCAGATAATAGACATAAATATGGACGACGGTCTTCTTGACGCTCGCCATGAGATGTGCCGTTTCCTGAATCTTCTTGCATCCGAACCCGACATAGCACGCGTGCCGGTGATGATTGACTCATCCAAATGGGATGTGATAGAGAGCGCGCTGAAATGCACTCAGGGGAAAGGTATAGTCAATTCCATATCTCTCAAAGAGGGTGAGGAGGCATTCTTGTGGCGCGCGCGCAGGATAAGGAGCCTGGGAGCGGCTGTCGTGGTGATGGCTTTCGACGAGGCAGGGCAGGCTGATGTGTTCGACAGGAAGATAGAGGTGTGCTCACGCGCCTACAGGCTTCTCACGGAGGTTGCCGGATTTCCTGCCGAGGATATCATATTCGACCCCAATATACTATCCATTGCCACTGGCATAGAGGAGCACGACCGTTACGGGCTTGACTTCATACGTGCTGTGGAGTGGATAAAGAACAATCTGCCGGGCGCGAAAGTGAGCGGCGGTGTGAGCAACCTCTCGTTCGCGTTCCGCGGCAATAATCCTCTGCGCGAGGCTATGCATGCGGTGTTCCTTTATCACGCTGTCAAGGCGGGGATGGATATGGGCATAGTAAACCCTGCCGCTTCGGTGAGCTATCCCGACATTGAGCCTGAGCTGCGTAGCTTGCTTGAGGATGTGATACTGTGCAGGCGTAAGGGAGCTTCCGATGACCTTGCGGCTTATGCCTCATCCCACATCCCCTCATCCAAAGGAGGGGAGTCGGCAGGGGAGAAGCGCGTGGAGGAATGGCGGTCACTGCCTGTAGGGGAGAGGCTTGTGTATTCTCTCGTTCACGGTATCCAGGCTCATCTTTCCGGAGATATATCCGAGGCTATAGCCGGAGGCATGAAGCCGGTAGCGGTCATTGACGGTCCGCTCATGGAGGGTATGAACAGGGTAGGCGAGCTGTTTGGCGAAGGTAAGATGTTCCTGCCTCAAGTGGTCAAGACGGCACGCACCATGAAGAGTGCCGTGGCTATATTGCAGCCTGAGATCGACCGCTGTAACAGTTGTGGGGGATCCAAAGTTGTGGGTAGTGCCGGCAAGATACTGTTTGCCACCGTGAAGGGTGATGTGCATGACATAGGCAAGAACATAGTGTCGATAGTGCTTGCCTGCAACAACTATGAGGTGATCGACCTCGGAGTGATGGTGCCGGCTGAGACCATAGTGCAGACCGCGCTGAGGGAACGTCCTGACATAATATGCCTCTCGGGGCTTATCACTCCGTCGCTTGACGAAATGGTCACTGTGGCGCGGGAGCTGAGGCGTGCAGGGGTGTCGATACCGCTTATGGTGGGTGGTGCCACCACTTCCGGGCTCCACACGGCTCTGAAGATCGACCCTGTGTATGACGGACCTGTGATCCATGTCCCGGATGCCGCACAGAACCCGCTGCTTGCCTCACGTCTGCTCAACCCTTCAACCCGGGAGACTTATATAAGGGAGCTCAAGGAGAATGCCAGGCTGCTTCGCACGGATATGGAGCAGAGGTCGGCTCATCCGCTTGTCCCGCTTGCCGAGGCTCGGCTTCGTCCTGCCTGTGTGGCGGCTCCGTCGGCAATGCCTGCATGCAGGGGGCGCAGGGTTGTGGATATACCTGTGGAGGAGCTTGTCCCGCTTGTCAACTGGCGTCCGTTCCTTAATGTCTGGAAGCTCCCGGCTACCCTCTGTGATGCTTTTTACGTGCATTCCTGTCCTTCTTGCAGGGAGAGCTATATCACAGCACATTCCGGCAATGAAGGGCGTGACAAGGCATCTGCCGCACTTTCACTCGCCCGGGATGCCTTTGATGCTATCAGGGCGTTCGACCGGCAGGTGAGGGGAGTGGTCAATCTTGTTGAGGCACGTTCGGAGGGTGATGATATAGTGGCTAAGATTGATGGCACAGAGGTGAGGATACCTACAATGCGCCGTCAGCAGCCCGATTCCTCCGGCAGATTTCCGGCTCTTGCCGATTTTGTTTGCCGTGACGGGGACTGGATAGGGGCATTTGCAGTGAGTGTTGATGTGAGGGAGGAGTGTGAGGTCCTGAGGTCGCAGGGGGATGATTATCGCGCATTGCTTCTTCAGGCGTTGGCCGACCGTCTTGCCGAGGCTGCCTCGGAATGGCTTCACCGCCTTGTGAGGCGAGAACTGTGGAGGTATGCCGCAGAGGAGCCTGACATGCCGCTTCAGGAGCTTTTGCAGGGGAGATATCAGGGGATACGTCCCGCCATGGGCTACAATTCGCTCCCCGACACGTCGCTCAACCATCGTATAGCCGTGCTTACAGGTATGGATGAGATAGGGGTATCGTTGACACAGCCGGGGGCACTGAATCCGTCGTCAAGCATATGCGGACTGTATATCGCCGCGCCGGAAGCGCATTACTTCAACCTCGGACCTGTCGGCGATGACCAGCGCGAGGATTATCTCCGACGGAAAGGTATGTAGCGGACCAAGGCTAATGTAAATCACATGCCCCCGGGACTTCAGTACTATAGTCCCGGGGGCATGAGTTAGTTATGCCGAATGAATACTTAGGGGATTTCTTCAACACATCTGATGAAGCATGCGCTTGTGCCGGTGCCCAAGGTCGGTTCTGTTTCACCAGGACTAAAGTCGAATGTGAAATAGTTGATGTCAAGGAAGCAATATTTTTTGTTCTTATTCGTCGGATTCGTCGGTATGGTGCGTACCCAATATATCGCACCCGGACGGCGGTATACGTCAAGGAACAATGGTCGGTAGCCTAACTCATCTTTCTTCTTGTATTCTTCATTTCGCCATGCGTATTGCAGGCGTCCTGCGCCAAGTTGAGTTTCTCCATACCATGCATGTTCAGTCCTCCTTTGTCCGTAACCGGTAGCACCGATGGGAAAGAACAGATTGTTGCCATTTTCTGTGTTGAATACGAAACAGCCTCTCATACCGCGATTGGATTCAGGATAACCTCTACCACCATTCTCTATGCGGTAATATTCATATACATCTTCAATGCTTTCCATTGTTTCAGTAGCACCGTCACCATAAAGAACTCCGTAGGCGAACTCTCGGTTGGTAGCATCTCGAAGGTTTTCGTAATCCTCTATGGTGGCTACCCTGACGTTAGTTTCGGTATTATTGTCGTAGCCGATCACATTTTTGACCTTGGTATCGGCGAAGCTGACAGGAGTATTAATATCAGTGCTCTCTTGGGATGTTATATCGGACCATTTCTTATCATTACCTCCTGCGAGAGCAAGAGTATTATCCCCCACAGGTGCTTGAAATCCATAGGTCTTGTTGTTGGATGCAAGGATGGCATCATTCCAGTTTCCGAAGCGGAACATGGAGCCCTCTTCAAGCGGAGAGAGGGTCTCCTCTGTCGCGCTGTACATGTTGCATGTGTGCCATTTGATATTTGCATCATTAAGAGCTATGGGGGCATAGCCCTGACGTACCAGTATACGGTGCTTGCAGGTGTAGTTGTTGTATTCCACGAGCACGATTGCGCATCTCACTTCTTCTTTGGATGTGCATGTGCCATTGAAATCAATGTGGAAATCCATCATGGTGAAGTCTTTGCCCTGAAGCCATCCGTTTTTGAAGTTTTCGCCGTTGGATGGACGGAGCGAGATCAGTCCGGTTGGATTGGTCTCCACTTTAGCTCTCCACGGACCGTCGGACTCGTAGCCTGTGAAACTGGTTGCATATTCGCTTTCAAGAATCTTCATCTGCACATGGAATGATTCGCTGTTGTTCCAGCTGCGCCATACACCTTTGGGATTTACACAGCGTCGCACCTGATATATGGTTACGGTCTGGGACTTTTCAGAACCGTCGTCACCGGTGACAGGCTTATTGGTTGTATTGTCGTACAATGTCAGTTTGACTTTTGCGGAACGACGGTATGCCTCATATGGATTGTTTCCCGTGTATCCTGATGTGGGTACCATCTGCTTTGCGCGCGAATAGAACGGCACGTTTACCACAATGCCTTTATCGTTCTGGTCAACTGTATACCCTCCCACTTCATCGTTGGGATACTCGCCTTTACTGAGATTCCGGTAGATGCGGACTCCTCGGCTTTGGGGATCTCCGTCGATGGTTGCGAGGACCTTGTTATATTCATTCTTATTCCATAGGGCATCATTAGTGTGATGCAGGCCGTCACCGATTATTTTTTCTTTGGTATCTGTGAGAGAGAGAAATCCGTGCCAAGGTCCGTCATTATGTACAGTCCCTTTCCAATATACATTGTCGTCAGTGTCGGGATGCCAGTTGTTCTCGATGATTTCAGCCTTGAGATAGACGTTGCTGAAATCGGTGCCTTTAAGGCGTATGGGCAGCACAGCTTCCTGGTCGTAGAGATATGAGATGTAGTAGGGGTCAGGAGCGATCAGATCAACTTCCTCCTCATATTCGATGTGCCAGTCCACGTCGTTGGCATAGCCGTTGAAGCAGAGAGTGAGTTTGAAATGGTGGTTGCGGTCGGCATCATAGTCCTTTATCACATCCTTTCCGAGCATGAAGCGGTATATGATGTCGCCATTGCTCGGGCGGTCGCTGTAGCGTGCGTCATAGTGGGCGTGGACTTCAATGTAGGAACCGTATTTTACGTCGTCCTTTGCTATGTATCCGGGATCGCCGGGGAGACCCGGAGCGTCGAGGGAACCATCCTTGTCATGATCCTGACGCTTGTCCTTGATGTCGGGGTTGTCGGTTTCGTTACCCTGCATGTTTTCGTAGAAAAACAGTGCGGGCACCGTTTCTCCATGGGGATTTTCAGCAGGATATTTAGGGTGACCGAGGTTGATCACCGGCCATTCCTCATAGTTGGTGGCATCGGCGGATGCATTGGGGTAGTAGATTATCTCACCCTGCTTCACCTGGTCATCAGCATCGGGCGTGTTTTTCTTGCCCAGGGGGCAGGATATGGGTATATCCTTTATTTCTACCGATTTGAGATATATTCGCACGCCGTTGACAAGTCTGGAGCCGTCGAAGGCGACTGTGACCTTTGAGGCGGCACGGCGCAGCCAGCAATGCAGCTGCGTGTTGCCGACTACAGCAACAGCCGGGGCTGTGAAATTACGGTCGGCGGTATTGTCCTTGGTGAAATACCCGAGCATCTGATTGTTGGTGTTGCTGTCGATGGCGTAAAGGTCGCCTTCACCTTTGTCGATCCAGTTCAGGCGGATGGATTTGAGTCCGTCCACAGTCTTGCACTGCTCACCAAGATCAGGATCGCGGGTGATATCACCCATGTTGGCAACGGCAAACATCTGGTATTTGCCGTTGGGTATCTTGAAAGTCAGTCGGGCTGAGGGGGTAGTGCCCTCCGCGCTTGTGCCGTTGTCGCCGTCAGGACGTCCGGAGTTGCCCTCCTTGTCGATCGAGAATGAGTCGAAATTGTGGGAGCCGTTCTCGGCATCGGCATAATAATGGTGCTTAAGTTCGGAGCCGTCGGCACTGTAGACGAGGACACAGAGATTGCTTATCTGTTTCACTGCGTTGCCGGCTGACCTGCTGCCTCCAAGGCTGGACTTTGCCAAGTCCTTGAATATGATTGTGCTGCTCACGGTAGCATCGCCTTCGACAATGCCTTGGTTGTCAAGCAGTATCTCGTCGGTACAGCTTGCCACGGCAGAGGCAAGTGTAAAGATGAGAATGTATTTTATGAGTCTGTCAATCATTTTAATACTATCTTACTGTTCGTACGTCAAGTCCGAAGTCAGGGTTAAGAATTATTTCGGTATAGGGTATAAGCTTGACATCACATGTTATACCGGCTTTGCCGAGTGTTATATTCACTTTCACGTGAGTGTTGCGCGGCAGGATGGGAAGGTTGTCAAGCTCTTTGGGGGTGAATGTATAGGGATCGGTGTAAATCACCTTTCCATCCTTGTCGGTGCTTTTCGACGCTACTGTGATGGCTACGGAATATGGTTTGTCATATCCGCTTTCACAGAAGTACATAGGCTTATACCAGGTGTAGGTCTTTTCGGGAGTGGTACCGTCGAGCCCATCAAGCTCCACATTATTGACGGTGAAATCGTAGGTGCTGTGGGTTGTGTCGGCAGGCACTTTGTATTCGGTTATGAAGCGTCCCGGAATATCCGCATCAGGATCGGCAGGGAAATTCGATATTGACGGCTTTCCTTTCTCGGGTGAGTACTTCGTGTCGCGTGGCAGTAGATACTGCTTGTCGGCAAGGCGGTTGAAGCTTATTTTCGACAGGGCGAGTCCGGCTCCGTCGAGAGCTTTCACAGTGAATGTGAACTTGACTCCGGCGCGGGTGAGGAACAGAGGCGAGAGTGTCTGGTTGTAGTCCTCAGGGTTCTGTGGCATCTTTATGTCGATGTCGCTCCACACTTCGCTCATGGGTATGTAACGTTTCTCGGTCCCGGTGTTGTCGATGAGCAGTCCGTCGGTGGCTTGTATGGTAAGGTCGGCTATCTCCGAGGTGGGGAATCTGGAATTGACTTTCAGATTGTCGAAGTTGTAGTCGATGCTCTGCTCATTTGCGAAGAGATATATTCTCTTCTTTTCGCCACCTCTCACCTTGAATTTCATATAGTCGTAGCGCACATCTCCGTCTTCACTGAGGGTGAACACTTTGTTGTGCTCCACGGTCTCATCGTCCTGATGGAGGATTATGACACGGAGAGTGCGTATCTTCTCGTACTTCGAGTCCACACCTTCGAAGAAGTTGTCCTTGTCGGGGATGGTGACTACACTTGAGCGTGATGAGTTGTCGGCAGCATCGTGGACCACAACCGAGAAGCTGAGGTTGACAATGGGACCGTCCTCCGCGGGCATGGTTGCCTGGGTGATATTGTCATCGCTTGAGCACGATGCCAATATCATCCCTGCAATGAGTCCTGTGAGAGATATGTGTCCTAATAGTTTGGTCATCATAATTCAGTGTCGTTGATACGTACCACCCAGTCGTTTATGACTATCTGGGTGTTTATCCAGGTATTGCCTTCGTCAAGGAAGAATACCATTTTCCACCGGCTTTCACGGTCGAGGAACTCCTGAGATTCCATGTCGGCAAACTCCTGGCTCTTGAGCATTAGGAGGTAGTTGACAAGGGGTATCGACACCACCTGCCTGCCGTCGGAGGCGCGGCATATGGTGAGGCGCGGCTCTGCTCCGTGAATGAAGCGCGATGTGCTGAACTCGGCATAGGCTGCCTGCACGTCGCTGCCGTCGAATCCGTTGATTCCGGCGAGCACATTGCCTGTCGCCCATGGATTATAGGTGGTGATACCTGTGCTTACAACATCGTTGGCATGGTCGAGGCGGGTGTTGTCGGCTGTGAGGGTGTAGGTGAAGTCCTCATGGTTGACAGGGCGTCCGCTGAGATGCTGGAGCACGATGCGGAGATTGTTGGTGTCCTTCATCATTTCCACTGTTGCCTCGGTGTAGTCGTCGCTCGCCTCGGGAATGGTGATGTTGAGGTTGCCGTAGAAGAGGTCGTGGAGTTTGGTGCCATTGGGCTGAGTGATGCTCTCAGGCTTTAGAAACACGTTGATGTCCTGCATCTTCGTTCCGGTCGATGGTACGGTGCTGTAGGCAAAAGAGCTTTGTGTGCAGGCCATGCCTCCGTAGGCTATGAGGTTGTATTCCCCTGCCGGGAGGTCGAGTGTCATGCGCCAGTTCTCGTCGGAGAGCAGGTCGCGGGCAGTTTCGGTGCGTGTTGCCACATAGTTCCCGTCTTTGTCGTACACATGGAGTGTCAGGCAGTCGACCTGAGAGTAGAATGCGTTGGCAAACTCCATGTTGTAGTCATAGACGAAACGCAGCCTGAGCCCTTCGGGGCATGGATCCAGATCGTTGTAGATTATGGAGTCGCATGCGGTGAAGGCAATCCCCTGCACGGCTGCTATTGCCGTGCAGATGATTGATTTGATGATATTTCGTCCGAACAGTTTCATTGCTGTTGTTTAGAATTCTATGTTGTTGATGCGTACTACCCATGGGAGGGTCTCAGTCTCGACGGTGATGTATACGTTGTTTACTTCATCGTCGGTGTCGGGGGTGGGGTTCTCGGGATCGTTTTCAGAGATGCGCGGATGTCCGAGACGGCTGAGCTTGGTGACAGCGATCTTGTAGACATTGTTGCGGACCACAGCGAATTCCATCGGACCCATCACGCCGTTGTTTCTGTTGTCGTTGTGACGGTTCCAGTAGTAATAGTAGCAGTAGTAGCCCCATCCGAACTTGTTGTCGTTGCTGCGCTGATAGATGGTGATGTCAGCTCCGGTGACAGCAGCCTTGAAGGCGTCCTTTATATCTCCGTTGGCAGGCTTTCCGGCGTTGTTCCAGTCATTCCATGCCTTGTCGGCGCATTTGTCATTGTATGTTACTTCCGTGTCGATAGCTGTCTCGAAATTGGTGGCGTTTTTGTCGGTCACAATATTGTAGTCGGTCACATTGCCGTTGGCATCTTTGCTGACAATCTGGAATCTAAGAGTGCCGAAACCGCCTTCTCCGAACACGGCCTTGAACAGGCCTGTGCTGCGTGTGATTTCTGTGGGCTGCCAGTTGTCGGTGCCTTCAATCTTCTTGAATCCGGGAATCGCCTCCTTGATGGCTGCTTTGAAGATGTTGTGCCAGCTCACATAGAGGTTGTTGGCGAAGCTGTAGAGGATTGGTGCTGTTTCGTGGTCGCCAAGGCCGGCTCCGTTGTCGTTGAGGATGGTTGCGAGGGTCCTTAGTGCCTCGTCAGTGCTGCTTTCAAGAGCTTTTGGAGCAGACATTTTACCTTTGAACACGATTCCGGTCGAGACGCCGTTCTTCTGGTCGGATATTCCGGCGATGGTGTTTTCGGTGGCATATCGCCATATGTGGTAGTCACCCTTGTTGCCGGGTTTGTTCCACTCTTGGTCATTGTCCTGTTCGCCGTTGATCACCTCTGCGCATATGGATGTGCCCCAGTTGTCCGTTCCGTCACCTGTATTGTCGATGCTTCCGTCGGGGTTGAAGAGCGGATATTCAAGTCCTTCGCTGAAATTGTAGGTGTTGGATGAGGAGATGTTGGCGAAGGCTGCGAGGGCTTCTTCTTTCCATGTGTAGTTACCGTCGACCACATAGTTGCCGTAAGGTTCTACTATAGTGCCGTTCTGGAATACCCATGGCAGCTCAGGCTTGCATATCTCACTGTTGACGGGACGGCCGTCGCCTGACACATGGCGGAGTGCGTAGAACGTCTTGTTCATGTTTACAAACGCCATTTTCTGAAGAGTCACGTTGACAATCGGGTCCTTTGTAGCCCAGTCAGTGACTACCTCATATGTGAAGTCGCCGATACCGTTGAGGGTGGCATCGTTTTTGCCGTCGACAGAACCGTCGCGGAAGTCAAAGCGTGCTGCAACTCGCTCCACGCGTATAGCCTGATTGTTGTCAATGTTAAGGTCAGGATTGTTGCCTGAGAGATTGAATGGTTTGTCCTCGGAGGTATAGTAGTTCCAGTCCTGAATTGTTCTCGGAAGCTCGCAGGTGCTTATGGTGCTGTTGCTCATAAGGAATCCGTTCTTGTTCCATATGGCTGTCTTGGAGGTGTGGTTCAGCACAGAGTTGATCCACTCGGTCGATCCCAGTTCTGGTTTGACTGTTTTTGTGTCATTGCCGAAAAGGATGTCTCTAAGTTCCTGGGTGGGATTACAGAACACAAATATGTTGGCTTTTACCTGCTGATTGCCCGGCAGTTTCTGATAGTACTCGCTGAGCTGTGACTGTGAGAAGCTTGACGATGCTGTGTAGCGGGTCTTGTCGTCGCTTGCATGTAGATTGTTGCTTTTGATCTCTGCTGCTGTGATATATCCGTTGTTGGTTGCATCGGCTATCACTACGATGGCATTGGAGATCATGTTTTCATAGTCCTTGCCTATCTCTACACCGTCGTTGCTGGTGCTTCCGTTATTGTTGTCAGGATCGGTGGTCTCGCTGCGAGATCCTTTTGCGGAAGGAAGGTCGATGGAGAGTGTGAACTGAACGCTTTGTCCGTTGTCGGGATTTTCCGGCTGGTAGGGTACGTCACCTGTGAGCTTGTCGTCGGAACAGGAGCACATGGCTATAGCAGCTGCACTGACGAAAAGTGTGAGTAGTTTGTTCATATCTTATGTGATGTTTAGTTACTATTATTAAGGGTCGATGTTTATTTCTTGGTCAGTGGCACTGTTACTGTTACTGCACTGTGGTTCTGAATGTCGGATATCTTGTCGAGATAGGTCTGTGCCTGAGGTATGCCGGCTTCGCGTGCTTTCTCGAACAGGCTGCGAGCCTCGCGGTAGTCGGCACGACGGGCTGCAAGTACCCCTCTGGCAAAGGTGGCGTGGGGGGTGTTGCCTGCCTTGAGAAGATGGCTCTGCGCCTTGTCGTACTCGCCGCGCCGCATCTCGATATTGGCAGCGTTAAGGTTGCATCCCTGGTCGTCGGGATAGATCTCCACAGCTTTCTCGAACACGTCGCAGTATTCGCGGCTCCCTACCGGATAGCTCTGTGCGAGGGTGTAGAAGTCGATGGCACGCAGGCGTGTTGGGTCGCTGCTGTAGGCGGCACGTATCTCATCGATAGTGGTGTATGTGCGTATCGAGTAGGTGACTGTGTAGTCGGAATGGCGCAGCCATGGGTATATCTCTTTGAGTATGACAGCATAATCCTCAGGGTAGTAGGTGCGGAGCGCGTGGTCGCGTGCATCGTACTCAAGTGTGCCGTCGATTATCGCGAGCAGTCCCTGGCGGTTGGCGAGTGCCGGGGTTACGGAGTCGGCTACCCAGGTGCGCAGTCCTGCCCAGTCCTCAGGCTCGAAGGATGAGGTGATGGTGGTGTCGGGGAATGAGTAGAGGTCGCGCACGTAGCGGCGGAGGGTCTCGGTACGTCCGGTGGCGAGGCGCACGTTATTGAGGTAGGGGCCTTCGGGTGATGCGAAGCCTTTGATGTGGACGTGCGTGATGGTCGCGTCCTTGTCCTTGCGCACGAAGTCGATGGAGTTGATGATCTTTGCAAGCTCCTGGCGGTTGATCATGTAGTCGGGCTTAAGCTCAGTGCGGTTGACTACAAATGTCACGAATGCCGAGCCTTCGATCTTCTTGACTACCGGTCCGGCATCGACCGGCGGTGTGAACACGAAGTCACCTTCGACTGCCGGGCGGCTGGTGTCGATGACAGCGAGCTCCACATTGCCGTGACGCGAAGGTCCGGGGTAGGGTATGGGGTCGTCACAGCATGTGGCGGATTCCTGGCGCATCTCGATGGTGGAGCGGTTCATCCAGGGTTGGAAGTCAATGAGCTCCTTGTACTGTGCGTGCTCCTTGGAGCCTGCGCGGTACACTTTGGTGCCGGGGGCATCGAACTCGGGGTTTCTCATGTGCCAGTAGTAGCGGTTGCGTCCGGCTACTATTATGGGGCTGAGTTCGAGGCTGTCGGCTCCGTTTTCGCTGATAATCATGGGGGTGAACACCATTTCGCGGTCGCGCGACAGGTGCATGTCAGCCATGTTGAGATCGATTGTGATGGCGATCGAACGTGACGACTCGTCCACACGAGCCGCCATGTCGTAGACCTTCAGCGGGGTGTAGGCTTGTGAGGCGTTGATCGCTGTCTCCCCGGCATAGGCAGTCAGCCCCATTGCGAGGAGCATGAGTGATGAAATGAAATGATTACGTTTCATAAGCTGTAAAGTTTCTTGCCCGGGAGGCTGTCAGAATGTGTATATAAGATTGATTGCTGCCTTGGTGGGACCGAAGTAGTTGTGTTGCTGGTTGGTGCGTGTCTTTTTGCCGCAATGTGCACACGGGTATACGTCATACCATGTGTGGACCCATCCTATGCCTATTTCGGCTTCGATGTTCCATCGCTTGTCGAGTATCCATGAATAGCCGTAGGCGATGCCTGCTCCTGCCATCCATCCCTGGTGACGCTCGTCGGAGAGTTTGGAGAAGTCGGTGCCCAGAAACTTGATGTCGTTGTCAAGGTTACCGAAATTGTACTGTCCACCCAGGATGTGTGCACCCACGAAATGACCTGCGAACCGCTGGCAGAACCAATAGCGGCCTTCAGGCATGAGCATCCAGTGCTTCCAGTAGTGGTCGTTGACAGCCCAAGCGTTAAGCTCGGCGGTACCTTCAATGGTCCATTTAGGCGCGATGCCGAATTCGGCACTTACCGTTGGGGTAAGCACAATGTCCTTGAGCAGATCGGTCTTGATTGCTACATCCTGCCCTCTGGCTTCCACCAAGCCAATTAGGCTCAGTAGGATTACTGATAATAGATATTTTAGTTTCATAGCATATGGTGACACTATTTTGCTGTATAAATATAACAAGCGTTGATATGGATTGTATGATTGAGATCTATGTTAATCGTTGTGGATGAGGAGACCTGTGCGGTTAGAACTAAATTTCAGAGAGAGCTATGTGACTGATGGTTAGACCCGGCTTACATGTGTAATGTTGCAGCAGGGTGAGGGCCGGTCGAGCGGGGAGCGAGTCGCAGAGGTTGTGTCCGGTACTTTGGGTACGGATATGACAAACTGCACGGTCAGACTGCGCTTCTGTGGTTGAAGCGGCTATCTGCCGTGTGTCAGGTGAGCTGATGTTTATGTAGGATGTGTAACTTTTTGGAAATGAAGTGTTTAGCGAATTGGGGGGGGGTGATTTTTACTCCTGCAACCGCAATTAGCCTTATACAGTCTATGTCAAGATAGGTTTTCATTTCAACTGTTTTGGTGAACGATAGGTTCAGTAAACGAAGATATAATCTTAAGGTTAGAATGTCAATACCCCCAGTAGAGTTAAGTTAAAAAATGATTGGATATGCAGGGGTAAATATCAGAGAAACCAGATTGTTGTGTCCCGATGTTTTAAGGTCTGAACACGTTGATATACCATTATGCAAAATTACAGTTTTTTTTCTTTTCGGCAAATTAGATTAAGTATGATTAGCGTTTTTTAACATACTGGCATTGAGTACAGTTCTGACGTTGGATTCTGGTGACTGCCGGATGGTTCAGGCATTATGTCAGGAGAGGCGGAATGTGAGCCGGTGCAGGGGGGTGGTGCCGATCTCGGCTATTGCGGCACGATGGTCGGCGGTGGGGTATCCCTTGTTGACTTCCCATCTGTAGCCTGGGTGCTGTATTGCAGCCCGGCGCATCCATTCGTCGCGGTGGGTCTTGGCGAGTATCGATGCGGCGGCGATATTGGCGTACTTGCCGTCGCCTTTGACTATGGTGACGTGGGGGATGTCGCGATAAGGTTTGAACCGGTTGCCGTCAACGGCTATCTGTCCCGGCTGCACGCCCAGTGAGTCGAGGGCACGATGCATGGCAAGGATGGATGCGTTGAGGATGTTGATGTCGTCGATCTCTTCGTTTGTTGCCCATCCCACACCCCATGCCAGGGCGTCGCGCTCTATGATAGGCCGGAGCTGCTCGCGCTGATGCTCGGTGAGTTTCTTGGAGTCGTTGAGCAGGGGATTGGTGTAGCCATCGGGAAGTATAACCGCAGCAGCGCACACCGGACCTGCGAGGCAGCCGCGCCCGGCTTCGTCGCATCCGGCTTCGAGGATGAATGCCGTGGTGGCTGTCGGGAGGATTTCGGGTGGGCGTTTCATTTTGCCCTGTGTCTCACGCTTCATCGACAAAACCGTATCCGAGACCCGACTTGTTGACGAGATGTCGGGAGTAGGTTGAAAGTTTCTTGCGCAGGCGCGATATGTTCACGTCTACCAGGCGCGGGTTGTTGAGCTCTTCGCCAGGCCATGCGGCGGCTAATATCTCTTCGCGCTTGAACATCCTGTTGCGAGAGCGCAGCAGGAGTGTGAGTATGGAGAATTCAGTGGGTGATAGCGATACGGACTCTCCGTCGATGAGTAGTCCGTGGGAATCGACATTGAGTATGAGGGTTCGGTACTCTATGGTGCGCATATTGGATGCGGGAGCCATGTTGCGGTGGCGGCGTAGCACCGATCGCACTCGTGCAAGCATCTCTCGCAGGGAGAAAGGTCGTATTATATAGTCGTCGGCTCCGGCGTTGAGCCCTTTTATAATGTCGTTCTCATTGTCGCGTACAGTGCAGAATATCAGGGGGACGGTCGAGGTCATTGGGTCGTCCTTGACTCGTTCGAGAAGTTCGAAGCCATCAATCTCGCCGGGGAGTTCCACTTCTGATATGATAAGGGAGTAGCGGTCCAGATGCAGCACAAGAGCCTCTAAAGCAGATTCTACGGTTTCTACCGTGTATCCTTCGCTTCTAAGGTTGTCGGCAAGCAGCGATTTTATGTATGCGTCGCTGTCAATTATCAATATTAGAGGTGAATGAGTCTGTTGCAAGATGTTAGAACCTTTATGTTTAATGCAAAATTACGAGATATTGTAAAAATATCCTACATCTGTAACAAAATTGTATAAATTTTGAATCGGAATTGTAATTGCATGTGCTCCGTATCCTAAAATGATGGATAAAATTTTATGCGGTTTCAGGGATTATGCCTATCTTTGTTCCTATCAACAACTATAAAAAAGTTTATGGAGACAAAATATAAACGTGTCCTTCTCAAGCTCAGCGGCGAGTCGCTTATGGGGGAGCAGGGCCATGGCATCGACACAGTGCGCCTCGGGCAGTATGCCGCCCAGATAGCCGAGATAGTCGGCATGGGTGTTGAGGTGGGTATCGTGATAGGTGGCGGTAATATATTCCGCGGTCTCTCCGGAGCCGCAAAGGGCTTTGACCGGGTTAAGGGTGACCAGATGGGGATGCTTGCCACGGTGATCAACTCGCTCGCTCTTTCGTCAGCGTTGGAAAGCATAGGACAGCCGGCACGAGTGCTCACGGCAATAAATATGTATCCGATAGGTGAGCAGTACTCCAACCGTCGTGCCATCGAGGCTATCGAGGGTGGCGAGGTTGCCATTATGGCTGGAGGCACCGGGAATCCTTTCTTCACCACCGATACCGGGAGCGCGCTCCGCGGCATCGAGATCGGTGCCGATGTGATGCTCAAGGGCACGCGTGTGGACGGTGTCTACACTGCCGATCCGGAGAAGGACCCCACAGCGGTGAAGTTTGACGAGATATCCTATGATGAGGTGCTCGCACGCGGGCTGAAAGTGATGGATGTCACTGCCACTGCTATGTGCAGGGAGAACGGTCTGCCTATAGTTGTGTTCGATATGGATACCCCCGGCAATCTTCTCAAGGTCATAGCCGGAGAGAACATAGGCACAAGAGTGTATTAAATTGTAAACCATCAAAATATAGCATGACAATGGAACCTTCCGATTATCTGAACCCGGCAGAGGAGAAAATGGAACTCGCCGTGGCTTATCTCGACGAGTCTCTTGCCCACATCCGTGCCGGCAAGGCGAATCCTAAAATCCTTGACGGAATACGAGTGGAGTATTACGGCTCTGCCATGCCCATCTCTCAGGTGGCAAATGTGTCTGTCCCCGATGCCCGCACCATCACTATCACCCCTTGGGAGAAAGCGATGTTCAAGGAGATCGAAAAGGCTATAATCAACTCGGAGCTCGGCATCACGCCTGAGAATAATGGCGAGGTGATACGTCTGAGCATCCCGCCTCTCACAGAGGAACGCCGCAAGGCTCTGGTAAAGCAGTCGAAGGCTGAGGCTGAGACCGCCAAGGTGTCGGTGCGTAACGCTCGCCGTGATGCAATAGAGGGTCTGAAGAAGGCTGTGAAGCAGGGCATGAGCGAGGATGTGGAGAAGGACGCGGAGGCGCAGGCTCAGAAGCTCCATGACCGTTTCCTCAAGAAGATTGACGATCTCTTCGCCGCAAAGGAGAAGGAGATTCTGACTGTGTAGATACAGGATAGAACGTAGAAACCGAATACAGGGATCGTATGGACTGTCAGGACAATTGGCAGCTTGGTATAATCCCTGTATTCGGTTTCTGCTTTCTATTCTGTTTTGGGAGGTTTATGTGTGATATGTCACACTTCCACCTGAGGAGGTGACGTTAAGTGTGACCGTAGATGAGCATATCATGGGGATGTTGTGGCTCACATGGCCAATGGGCGCTCCGAAGGCTACGGGGTAGCTGTAGGGGCTCACCATCCGGGCTATCATATCCTCCATGGTGTCGTCGTTGCGCGATGGGTCATAGTCAGTGAACCGTCCCACTATCAGCCCGGCAAGATTGGCGAGAGAGCCGTTGAGCCTGAGGTTATAGAGTATGCGTTCCACCTTATATATAGGCTCGGCTATGTCCTCGATGAAGAGGATATTGCCTGGCTTTATTACGTCAAAGGGGGTGGATATGAGTCCGGCTATGACGGCAAGGTTGCCTCCGGTGAGGATGGCTGTGGCTGTGCCGCAGCGGTTGTGGGGATTGCTTGGAAGCCGCACATCCTGATGCTCTCCGCGGAGTATCGAGAACAGCCGCCGGGAATCGTCGTCGCGACCTGAGTTTTCGGCAAGATGCTTGCACATCGGGGCGTGGATCGAGCGGATTCCATGTTTTGTCATGAGGGCATGGAGTGCTGATATGTCGGAGTAGCCGGCTATCCATTTGGGGTCGTCGCGCAGTGGCAGCTTGTCAAGACGCTCAAGCAGATGTACTGCTCCGTATCCTCCTCGGGCGCATATTATGGCGCGTGTGGCAGGGTCGAGCAGGGCTGATTCAAGATCGGAATAACGGTCGTCGTCGGAGCCTGCGTATGTGCCCCGACGGTCGAAAGTGTGTTCGCCAACGTAGGTGGTCCATCCTTGCCCTACGATTACAGGGACTGCGTCATGAACAGTCTGCGGTTTAATGATGCCGGACGGGGCGACTATGGCAACCCTGTCGCCATGCTTGAGGGGAGCCGGGGTCAGTATTTCCATAAATTAAGTTATCAGAGTTGGAGTGCTTCAGGGGGATAGCCGGAGGTTTCCTGAATGATTTTTTGGGGGGTACAGGTCTATGCCACCTGCACTGGTATTCCGGTCTCGGATGTGATGCGTCGGGCGATGGCATTGAGCTCATCATGGGATACTTTCTCAAGATGTTCTGCCGGGGTGGTGCGGTCAATGGAGTAGATCATCACTTCGCGTGGGTTTATGCGCCGGTAGGCTTCGATGAGAGCGGTCACTTCCCGGGGGGTGGTGTTGTCGATGGGATTGCCGTCATGTTCACCACGCAGGAACATAGTCTGGATTATGCAGTCCTTGCCGAACTTTTCCAATTCGCCGATCACTTTGTCTGCCGTAAAGTTTGATAGGGTAGGGCGGTCGATAAGGCGTATGGTATCGGTTATGGCTGAATCGAGCTTAAGTATATTGTTGTCGACTTTCATTAGAGCCTCGCGTACTTCCCGGCGGTCGATGCGTGTGGAGTTGCTGAGCACGCTTACTTTTGCATCTGGGTAGTACCTGTCGCGGATGTGCAGGGTGTCGTCGATTATATTGTGAAAGTCGGGGTGCACGGTCGGTTCGCCGTTGCCGGAGAATGTTATCACATCGAGAGGCTGGTCGGCTGCTTTCATGGCGGAGAGGCGTGATTCGAGCAGGCGAGCCACGGTCTCGCGTGGCGGGAGTCCTGTGGTGCCAGTCCCCTGGGCGTTGAACCCCGCCTCGCAATACAGGCAGTCGAATGTGCATATCTTGCCGTCGTCGGGGGTGAGGTTTACCCCTAACGATACCCCGAGCCGGCGTGAATGTATAGGCCCGAAGATTGTGGAGTGAAAGAGTACGGTCTGCATTTGAGAAGTGTTTCTACAAAGGTAATAATTTTAAAGAGGAAATAAGTTTGGATATTGGAATATTTTTCCCATATTTGCAATATGAACCGTCTTGGAGCGGTTTGTGCACTTAACCTTTCAAAGCTACCAGCATGAAACTTGCTCAGAATTTTTACGACATTTTTTATGCCACGACTCAGAAATATCATGAGACTGACGACGTGGATGCTATCGTTGCTAATCCCTATGAGAAGGGTACGATCGAGCATACGATGTTTGCCAAGAATTGGATTGATGCAGTGCAGTGGCATCTCGAAGATATCATACGTGATCCGAATATCGACCCTGTGGCTGCCCTTGCGCTTAAGCGTCGTATCGACCGCTCTAACCAGGACCGCACCGATATGGTAGAGGAGATCGACACTTATTTCCGTGAGAAGTATTCGGACGTGACCCCACGCCCGGATGCCACTATCAATACCGAGTCGCCGGCTTGGGCTCTTGACCGCCTGTCAATTCTCGCGCTTAAGATTTTCCATATGGCTGCCGAGGTCAGCCGCGCTGACGCTTCGCCGGAACATAAGGAGAAATGTGAGGCGAAGCTCAATATACTGTTGCAGCAGCAGGCGGATCTTACCACTGCGATCGACACTCTGCTTGATGATATCGCCGCGGGCATAAAATATATGAAGGTGTACCGCCAGATGAAGATGTATAATGATCCGGCGACTAATCCTGTGTTGTATAAAAAATAGTCGAAATATTTTTTCAAGGATTGTGACTGCCTCGCCGGTGTGAAATTTTTTGACCGGTAATTGTGGGGTAGGGTAGGGGACAAGTCTCCGTCATTGACGCATTGAACTTGAAAAGACAACCGTTTTTCAGTGAGAAATTTCGTCCTGTCCCACACATCGGGGGCGGATATGCAAATCTCAGAGGGTGAAATTTGCCATAATAAACTATATTTCAGTTTATTATGGCAAAATTTTTGTGTATCTAAAACATACTGAATAAAAATTTTTATCCGCACTCTACTTCAGCTCTCCAAATTTTCACTAACTTTGTGGTATGAACGACATTCAATGGCTCACTGACGGACCGATGCCAATGCCCGCGATCGACACTTCCGCTCTTGCAGGGTGGATCACTGAGGTTGCGCGCAGGCACGACCGCATAGTCGGACCGTTGACCTATATTTTTTGTAACGACGAGAAGATTCTCGAAGTCAACCGTCAGTTTCTTCAGCACGATTACTATACTGACATCATCACCTTTGACTATTCGCGTGGACGCATGATAAGCGGAGACATGTTCATATCGCTCGACACCGTGGCTACAAATGCCGAGAAGGTGTCAGCCACTTATGATGCCGAGTTGCTCAGGGTGATCATACATGGGGTGCTTCATTTGTGCGGTATCAACGACAAGGGCCCCGGTGAACGAGAAATAATGGAGAGGCATGAAAACGATGCCCTCTCATTGCTATAGATCCATTTTATAATATGACATTCACATTTGATGTGATAGTGATCGGAGCCGGCCATGCCGGGTGCGAGGCTGCTCATGCTTCCGCCAAGCTCGGGGCGCGTACGCTTCTCATCACTATCGATATGAATAAGATTGCGCAGATGAGCTGCAATCCTGCCGTTGGTGGTATAGCCAAGGGGCAGATAGTGCGTGAGATTGATGCTTTGGGCGGGATGATGGGTGTGATCACTGACCGTTCTGCCATACAGTTCCGCATGCTTAACCGGTCGAAGGGTCCGGCTATGTGGAGTCCGCGTGCACAAAGCGACCGCATGGCTTTCTCACGCTTATGGCGCGAAGTGCTTGAGAATACCCCGGGTCTTAACATGTGGCAGGATTCTGTCACTGAACTTGTGATCGAGCATGGTGCCGTGACTGGTGTAAGGACAGCTCTCGGGGTCACATTCTCAGCCAAGTCTGTGGTACTTACAGCGGGGACATTCCTTAATGGTCTTATGCATATTGGTCCGGTCAAAGTGGAGGGCGGACGTGTTGCCGAGCCGTCATCCTATGGCATCACAGAGCAGTTGCGTGGACTCGGGTTTGTGACCGATCGTATGAAGACCGGTACCCCTGTGCGCATCGACGGACGTTCGGTTGACTGGTCCAAGACGATCCTTCAGGAAGGAGATGATGATTTCCATAAATTCTCATATCTGCCGGGTGTGTCACGTGAACTTCAGCAGCGACCGTGCCACACTGTATACACCAATGCTGAAACTCACGAGATATTGCGCCGCGGACTTCCTGAATCTCCGCTTTTCAATGGGCAGATACAGAGTATAGGTCCCCGCTACTGTCCGAGCATCGAGACCAAGATTGTGACGTTTGCCGACAAGAATGAACATCAGCTGTTCCTTGAGCCGGAGGGGGAGAACACCACCGAATATTATCTCAACGGATTCTCTTCATCCCTTCCCATAAACATTCAGTTTGAGGCTCTGGAGACTATTCCCGCGCTGCGAGATGTGATGCTTTTCCGTCCCGGATATGCTATAGAATATGACTTCTTCGACCCGACTCAGTTGCATCACACTTTGGAGACAAAGATGGTGAAAGGACTGTTTTTTGCCGGGCAGGTCAATGGCACCACAGGTTACGAAGAGGCAGCGGGTCAGGGTCTCGTTGCCGGAATCAATGCCGCCATAAGTGTGAAGGGTGGAGAGCCATTCACTCTTGCGCGTGATGAGGCATACATAGGAGTGCTCATTGATGACCTTGTGACAAAGGGGGTCGACGAACCTTACCGCATGTTCACATCAAGGGCGGAATACCGTATACTCTTGCGTCAGGATGATGCGGACATGCGTCTCACTCCGCGTGGACATGATATAGGTCTTGCTTCCCGGGAGCGTTATGAAGCCATGCTTTCGAAGCGGGAGCAGCGTGACGCTTTGATAGATTTCTGCCGTGGTTTTTCGGTCAAGGCATCCTTGATTAATCCCTGGCTTGAACAGATAGGGGAACAGCCGTTGAAGCAGGGAGTAAAACTGGAGGACCTTGTGCTCCGTCCCGGTCTTGACATCGAACGGCTCGTGGTGGCTATAGATCCTTTGGCTCTGTTCATCGCCGAACACATTGAGGAGGCTCGTCGTGACGAGATCATTGAGGCAGCCGAGATCCTCATGAAGTATCAGGGTTATATAAAGCGGGAGCAGCTGAATGCCGACAAGCTTCACCGCCTTGAGAACCTGAAGCTCCGCGGCAAGATTGATTACGCATCCGTGAAATCCCTGTCGACGGAGGCGCGTCAGAAACTTATCCGTATTGATCCGGAGACTGTGGCGCAGGCCTCAAGGATACCTGGTATATCTCCGGCTGATGTCAATATACTGCTGTTGTTGTTAGGCAGATAGCGGATCATTGTTCCACGTGGAACAAATCGGCTTTTCTGTGACTTGTTTACTCATGTTTTAACTGATCAAACATAATATTTTCAAACTATGGAATATCTGAAATCTCACATTCGTGATGTGTATGACTTCCCTCAGAAGGGTGTCATATTCCGTGATCTCACAACTCTGTTCAAGGACCCTCGCGGACTTCATATCATTGGTTGGGACCTTTCTCAGCTTTATCGCGACAAAGGCGTTACTAAAGTGGTGGGAATCGAGTCCAGAGGATTCATCGGCGGTTCTATCCTTGCCTTTGAACTCGGTGCCGGATTTGTGCCTGTACGTAAGCCCGGAAAGCTTCCTGCCGACACTATCAAGGCATCCTATGACAAGGAATACGGAAAGGACATAATCGAGATCCACCGCGATGCCATCACGCCTGACGATGTGGTGGTGATACATGACGACGTTCTCGCCACAGGGGGCACTATGGCTGCCGCCTATGAGCTCGTGAAGCAGATGAATCCTAAGAAGATTTACATCAACTTCATTGTGGAGCTGTCAGCCCTTAACGGCCGGGCGAATCTTCCGGCTGAAGCTGAAGTGTCATCCCTGTTGGTATATTGATAAGAAATGCCTAAGCATCGTAAGTCAGCCGCCCTTGAGGAGAAGATATCCATCCTCCCCGACACCCCCGGAGTGTATATGTACTATGACTCCGAGGGGACGGTGATTTACGTAGGCAAAGCTAAGAATCTCAAGAGGCGCGTCAGCTCCTATTTCAACCGCACCCATGACTCCCTTCGCACCAATCTGCTTGTGCGTGCTATAGCTGATATGAGCTATATTGTGGTGCCTACGGAGCAGGACGCGCTCAATCTTGAGGCTTCTATGATAAAGGAGCATCAGCCGCGCTATAATGTGCTCCTTAAGGATGACAAGTCATATCCATGGATAGTGGTGACAAACGAGCCTTTCCCCAGAGTGTTCATGACCCGCCAGCGCATCAAGGACGGGTCAAAGTATTATGGACCCTATACCGACGCCGGGTCGGCGCGGGCCACACTCGACCTTGTGAGGCATCTCTATCGCATACGCTCGTGCCGTCATCTCATCACTCCCGATTATGTAAAGGCCGGCAAGGGGAGATTGTGTCTCGACTACCATCTAAAACGATGCGGCGGGTGCTGCACCGGACTTGTCTCGTCGGAGGAATATTGCTCGGATATAGACCGGGTCCGTGCCATACTCCGTGGCGATGTCTCAGAGCTTCTCGACTATCTGCGGGGAGAGATGGAGAAATTGTCGTCAGAGCTTCGTTTCGAGGAGGCGCAGGTGCTAAAGGAGCAGTATGATCTCATCAGGCGTTATCAGGCAAAGAGTGTCATAGTGTCGCAGACTATAGGGGATGTGGATGTGTTTGGCGTACATGACGAGGACGATGAGGCATATATAAATTACATGCATATACGTCATGGAGCCGTGGTGAAATCGGTGACACTTGAGTATCGACGCCGTCTTGACGAGACGGTGCCCCAGCTTCTGGCTTATGCCATGGCGGAGATATCCGAGACTCTCGGTGTGGTTTATGACGAGGTGGTGGTGGCGGAAATGCCCGACTGCGAGATGCCCGATGTCAGGTTCAGTATCCCCAGGCGTGGCGATAAGGCGAAACTGCTGGAGGTTTCGCAGAAGAACGCCAGGCAGCATCGTGTAGATAAGGTCAAGACCATTGAGAAGCGCGATCCCTCGGCACGTACTGACCGTATACTTGAACGTATGCGCACAGACTTCCGCCTTTCCGAACTTCCGCGTCATATCGAATGCTTTGACAACTCCAATATCCAGGGGACGAATCCTGTCGCCTCCTGTGTGGTGTTCAAGGATGCCAAGCCATCAAAGAAGGACTATCGTCATTTCAATATCCGTACAGTGGAAGGGCCCGACGATTTCGCTTCGATGAAAGAGGTGCTGACTCGCCGTTACTCACGTCTGGTCAATGAAGGTCAGCCTCTCCCTCAATTGATAGTTGTGGATGGCGGCAAGGGGCAGCTTTCCGCTGCCGTGGAGGCTCTTGACGACATGGGGCTTCGTGGCACCATCGCTGTGGTGGGAATTGCCAAGAGGCTTGAGGAGATCTATTTCCCCGGTGACAGCATACCGCTGTATATTGACAAGAACAGCGAAAGTCTGCGTGTGGTGCAGCAGCTTCGCGACGAGGCCCACCGCTTCGGCATCACACATCACCGCAACCGTCGCAGCAAGGGTCAGGCTGTGTCAGAACTCGACAGTATAAAAGGTGTCGGCGAGAAGACCCGCACCGCCCTTCTCTCACGCTTCAGGAGTGTCAAGCGTCTGCGTGAGGCAGATCTTGACGCAATAGCTGAGGTGGTGGGTCCCGCCAAGGCATCGGTGGTCTATGCAGCCTTGCATTCCTGACGATATTATCGCATCTTTTCAGCATTCCGGAGTCATATTTTTGTGGGATTATTCATGTTAAATTCCGCAATTATGACTTCTCGTTTCATTTCCTCTGTTCTTGTGCTGTTGTGTGTCGAATATTCCGGCGTGCTTCTGTCGGTCCTCGCTGATCTTGTCAGCGGTGTGCGTCGCGCTCGTCGCGAGGGACAGTCATGCACATCCCGAGGACTTCGCCGCAGCGTAGCCAAGCTCTCGTCCTATTTCCTCTCCCTGTTCTGCCTCACGGTGGTGGATGGCATGATTGTAGCAGCTATCATCACCTTGTCATCCTTGGGCAAATCATTCTTGCCGCCGTTCCCATATCTTACTACAGTCGGAGCCGTTTCTTTAGTGCTTATCGAGGCAAAAAGCATAGCTGAAAATTCGCCTCATCGAGCCCGGCTGGCTGAGGCGTTGCATGTGTTTATGAGTATACTCAGGAAAGGAAGGCGCGTGTGAAAACGAAGTAATTAGTAGCTGTTTTGTGAGCCTGGGTTGTGAAATATTGCTGTGATCGTGATATGGCTGTTCTGAAAAACATTTGGGCGAAAAAAGTATTTTCACTAATTTTGCCCTGTTGAACCAACACGTTGTAAAATAACTCAACGAAACAAACCCAAATGACTGACTTCAATTATATCCATATAGCTTTTCGCGGAGAGATACAGGGAGCTACCCGCACTCTTTATACCTATGCTCCTGACGATACCAATGTCAATCCTGAATGGGACACTGCTATGGTAGAGCCGGCTGCCGCCATAAAACGTTTCCTTAACACTAATGAATGTTATGTGCTCCAGGACTCGGAGCTCGGACACTACATATCTCTTATCACCCGCAACACCGTGTTTCCTGAGCGTGGCTATGTGATGATATCCATTCTCATCGACAATGGCTGTGCCCTCACCGGCAGGCAGGTGCTTGGCATGTTTGCAGGTCTCAAAAGAGTGTTTATCGAAGAGGAAAATCTCTCTGATGAAGCTGTAGAGACTGTGCTTCTTGAGGCGGGTGTGCCTCGGGAGCCACTTAGGCTTGAGGCATGGAAATATGCCGTGCCTGAATCCTCGGCAGAGATTGTCGGTGAGGCGGCTTACCGTACCTATATTTCCCATCAGGAGCTTGAGTCGATATTCTCTTTTCCCGGTCAGCCCGAATATGACGGCTATCGTTGCATCATAATAGTTTCGGCTTCCACCTCACTGCGTCCTGGCGTAAAGATGCCACGCATCACAGTGCCTATCCGTAAGCAGTATGGGGTCGTGTGTCCCGAAGGTGTTTCCGCATCCTCCACTCTTGTGTATGACGGAGACCGTCTGGTGCTCACCTATTCCAAGGAGGGATTCAATTCTCACTCCGAGACTGTGGTGGCTGGTTCGCCTGCCGCCTATACAAAGTATGAAGGCTCCACTATACTTGTGCGCACGGCTGCGCAGACCGGCATTCGATTCATACGTCGCGTGCCTATAAGCGTGACATCAGTGAAAGGTGTCACTGTTAATGGCTACACCATCTCGGTCAACGGCCGTTCCGTGAGCACGGCTGATCCTTTCATTGACTTCACTGAGCGTGATCTTGATCCTGACGGAGATGTGGAGATTCAGGTTGCCTCCAATAATTACCGTCCTTTGAAACTTTCTATGCCGAGTGCCGAGATGCTTACTACTGAGCAGCTAAATCTCGAATTACAGCCATTGGAGCAGTGTGTGACGCTGCGTCTTGATTTCGGTGACGGACGCGTGTTCGAGCAGCAGATATCCATTGAGAAGAATACGCCTGAATACAACAGGCTTCACTCCGGCAATTTTCATGGATTCCGTGCCAATCGTCAGATTACAGGAGACAATACCGAGGTATATAATGTGGATGTACGTACAGGCAATGCCTCTGCCGGATCGGCCAATTCCGAACAATCACGTACTGAAGATACCGACGAAGCCAAGAAGGCAGCTCCGAAATTTGTAAATGTTTCCGACGAGGCTGTGCAGGAACGTCCGCACATCGATGCCAGAGTCCCTGTTGATGCTCGTCGTGATGAAACATCCGCAACTTATGATTGGGATGGCTCCGATGATGGAGATGACGATTCCGGTTCAGCGTTCTCTCGTCGCAAGGCTGTCAAGTGGCTCGGATTCGGATTGCTCGGTGTTGCCATCGTTGTGATTGTCGCACTTCTGCTTCCTGAAGGAGAGGGTCTTGATACGGTTCTGTCAGATCCTACAGAACTGGCTGCCTCAGGTGATGCCGCTGCCGACTCTATAGCTCGTCAAGCCCAGCCCATGACCACTGAGGAGACTGCCGATGCCGAATATCTCAACGCAAATTCTGAATGGGATTTCTCCAGGCTTGTAAGCCCTATGGGACGATCTCTCGCCAAGGCATTTACCGACGGAGATCTAAAAGCTCTTGTGGAGAACGATTATTTCGCGGTCAAGGGGCGTTGCACCAACAGGGATGCAAATCAGATAGCCGATATGGCTTGGCGTGCTATTGGCTCCCCTAATGAACGTGGAAATGCGCGCAAGCTTCGACAGAGTGTAAGCGGCAATTCTATCGTGCTCCGTAATGCGGTCAACTCCATAGCCAAGGTGCGGCCTGCCGAGAATGCCAACGAGAGTCCACGTCCGCAAAAATAGTTTTATATACGTGAGCAGGACCGCAGCATGTCTCGGACCTGCTCATTTTGAATTTATATAATCTTCCCCAATAAAATTCAACTTAAAAATGACAATCAACGAAATACAGGCAGAGATCGTAGACGAGTTCTCGGAAGTAGACGACTGGATGGACCGTTACGGCATGATTATCGATCTCGGAAATTCTCTCCCCCCTATTGAAGAAAAATATCGCACCCCTGACCATCTTATCGAGGGATGTCAGAGCCGCGTGTGGCTCAATGCCGAGCTTTCTCCTGAAGGTAGGATCCGCTATACGGCCGATTCGGACGCAATAATAGTGAAAGGCATAATATCGCTTCTTGTCAAGGTGCTTGATGACCAGACTCCCGATGATATCCTTAACGCCGATCTTCATTTCATCAACGATATCGGATTGAGCGAGCATCTGTCGCCCACACGTTCCAATGGGCTTCTCGCGATGCTTAAGCAGATGCGCCTGTATGCGCTTGCATTCAAGGCGAAGCAGTAGCAGGAGGGCTGTCTGAGCGGTATGGAGCATCTGATGGCTTGTTGCGCGGAAACAATTCCGATCGGTCCGGCGTTTCAGTGTTGAGATTGTTCCACCATTATATCGGCAGGTATGAATGGGACTGATGCGCCATAAGAGCGGGGATGAAACCCGCGGAGTGTGTGTCAAAATATCCTAATTTACGTATGGATATGGATTTTTTTATTAACTTTGCTCTAAAACCTATCGCTTATGCCAAGAATCCTCACTCTACTGCTCATTTCCATAGCGGCATCCATAGGTGTTCAGGCTCAGGTGCTTCCACAACTCAAGCGAGAGAAGCCTGACCTTGAAGAGATTCGCCGTGCCACACTTGACCACACCTCTCCTTACTATTATCCACGGCTGATGAAGGAGTTCCAGCGTAATGATACGCTGATGAAGATCGACAAGTTCAGGCACCTCTATCTCGGATATATGTTTCAGGAGGACTATAATCCTTACAGGTCCAGCGAGCGTACCATAACATATGATGCAACACTTAACCGGTCCAAGAACCTCACTCGTCAGGAGTGCGATTCTGTTATAGCATATGCCGAGCAGGCACTTTCCGACAACCCTTTCAACCTGGGTGAGATGGTGATGCTCATAAATGCTCTGAGAGGGAAAGGAAAGACTAATCTTGCCAACATATGGCAGTACAAGCTCAACTATATCCTCATGTCGATAGTGTCGACCGGCACAGGTCTTGATGAGGAGAATGCATGGTATGTGATAGAGCCTCAGCATGAATATGTGCTCCTCAACATGATGGACTACTCTGTGAGCGACCATGTGTTCTACGATCCTTCCTATGAGTATATCACGGTCAGGAATGCGGATGGCAAGGACTCCGGAGGCTTCTATTTCAATATTGGACCTCTTCTTGAAGAATACTATCGCAAACACCCGGATGAGCTTTAATGCTTTGTGGGTGATGGAGTTGCATGTAAGGAAAAACCCATGAATCTTACTCCGTTAGTACGACCGTTCTTTTTGCACAAGGCTGCGAACGTGCGTTCGTGGCAAGGGCGGATACGCATGGTGCAGTTGCGACAGCTGCAATGGCTGCTGTCTCGTGGAGCCTCTACAAAGTGGGGGCAGGAACATGGTCTTGATGCTTCGTCGGACCGTGACATCGACAGGGTGTACGATGAGTTGCGCAGGGCTGTCCCTATGGTGCAGTCCTATCCTGATATCAGGGAGTCAGTGATGCGTATGGTAGGCGGAGAGGCTGATGTGCTGTGGCCGGGTGTCACAAGGCGTTTTGCTCAAAGCTCCGGAACCTCGGACGGTAAAAGCAAGTATATACCTGTCACCGATGATTCTCTTCGCGTCAACCATTACGATGGCGGCTCTCAGGTGGTTGCGCAGTATCTGTCGCTCTACCCTGACAGCCGGCTGTTTTCCGGCAAGAGCTTTATACTCGGAGGCAGCTATGCCAATGAATTGTCATTGCGTTCGGGGGTTAAGGTGGGTGATCTCTCTGCCACGTTAATTGACTGCATCAATCCTTTCGCCAATCTTGTGCGTGTCCCCTCCAAGAAAGTGGCTCTGATGGCTGACTGGGAGGAGAAATTGCCCCGGCTCATCGAGGCATCCATGTGTGAGGATATAACAAACATTTCAGGCGTGCCGTCATGGTTTCTTACGGTTCTGAAAGGTGTTATGCAGAAGGCTGGAGTAGGTTGTATACATGATGTGTGGCGTAATCTCGAAGTGTTCTTTCACGGCGGTATCTCAATGGCTCCGTATCGTGAGCAATATGCTCATATCACACGTCAGGGTATGCGTTATCTGGAGAGCTACAACGCTTCTGAAGGATTCTTTGCCGTGCAGGACACCATCGACTCCCCCGGCATGTTGTTGCTTCTTGACAGTGGTGTGTTCTACGAGTTCATCCCTCTTTCGGAGATTGACTCTGACCGCCATTCCACCATTCCGTCCTGGGAAGTTGAGCAAGGCAAGGTGTATTCGATAGTCATATCCGCGTGCAACGGCTTGTGGCGTTACACTCCAGGCGATACTGTGCGCGTTGAGAGCGTCGATCCGCTGCGCATCACAATTGCAGGGCGTACAAAATGCTTTATCAACGCATTCGGAGAGGAGCTTATGGTAGAGAACGCTGAGGCTGCCATGACGCGTGTGTGCCGTGATATGGACTGCTCGGTGGTCAATTATACCGCCGCCCCTGTCTATGCTTCTGACAATAGCCGCGGCCGCCATGAATGGCTCATTGAATTCGACCGGGAGCCGGCATCTATCGAAGCTTTCGCCGCATCCCTTGATATTGCGCTACAGGATGTCAACTCCGACTATCAGGCAAAGCGCGCGCACGGCATATTTCTTGATCCGTTAACTGTGGTCAAAGGGCGGAGCGGCGTATTCAATGACTGGCTTGCATCGACAGGCAAGCTTGGCGGGCAGCGTAAGGTGCCGCGTCTTTCCAATACCCGTAATCCTATTGATGATATCCTTAAATTAAACAGATGATATGAAACTACGATTATTGTCCCTTATCGTTGCCTTATGGTCTGTGGCACATGTTTATGGTGCCCAGGCTCCGAAATATATATTCTATTTTATCGGTGACGGTATGGGGATGGCGCAGGTGCTTTCCGCACAGGTGTACAACCGTACTGTGCTCGGCAATACCGATCCTATTCTTATGATGCAGTTTCCTGTCGCATCGCAGGTCACCACACACTCAGCATCATCCCCTGTCACAGACTCTGCCGCCGCCGGCACAGCTCTGGCTACCGGACATAAGACCGATAACGGGATGCTTGGCGTGACTCCTGATACTGTTGCGGTCACATCAATAGCCAAGGAGCTTTTTGACCGTGGATATGGTGTGGCTCTTGTGACTTCTGTCCCGCCTGATGACGCTACGCCTGGAGCATTCTACGCCCATGTGCCGGACCGTGGCATGTACTATGAGGTAGGGAAACAGGCTGCTGAGTCAGGCTATGACTTTATTGCTGGGTCCAATCTGCGCGGCACAAAAGATAAGGACGGGAACCCTAATGATCTCATCGATTCATTCCGGGATAACGGTGTGGATATTGCTTATGGTATTGAAGGGCTTGATGGTATCCGGTCGCGTCGTGTGCTTCTGCTCAATCCTGAGGAGATCACATTAGGGCAGATCAATTTTACCATAGATTCTGTCCCTGGGGCTATGAGCCTTCCCGATATGACGGAAGCTGCTATAAGCCACTTGCAGAAGAATGGCAGAGACCGTTTCTTTATGATGGTTGAGGGTGGAAATATCGACTATGGCGGTCATGCAAATGACGGCGGCACTATCGTCAAGGAGGTCCTCAACTTCAATCAGGCTCTCCGCCATGCGTATGATTTCTATCTTGCACATCCCGATGAGACTCTTATCGTTGTGACTGCCGATCACGAGACCGGAGGCATGGGGCTCGGCAACAATAATGTAGGTTACGACCTGCGTCTCGGCTATATGGATTATCAAAAGATATCAAAGGATCGCTTCGCCGATATGTGCCGTGCCATGCGCAAGTCACGCCGTATATACGAATGGGAGGATATGAAGGAGATATTGACTGACAAGCTCGGTTTTTGGAGTCATGTCCCTGTGACTGACGAGCAGACGGCTCAGCTTGAAGAGGAATTCAACCGCTGTTTCAAAGGTGATATGGCATCCGATCATCACACGCTGTACAATTCGTTCAATACTTTTACTGAGAAAGTGTATCGTGTTATTGATGGTGTCACTGGCATAGGATTTACCACTAACGGACATTCTGGCGGTCTTGTCCCGCTCTATGCAATCGGAGTCGGAGCCGAATGTTTCTCATCCCTGAATGACAATACATCCATTCCGGCGAAGATTCGCGGGCTAATGAAGTAAAGAACATATATTCAAAGATAAGGGCGGGAACATGTTCCCGCCCTTATCTTTGAATGGTGGTAAGTATTTACACTTTAAAGACTTATTTCTCGGGAAGAGTTACCTTTGAGAGTGCTCCTGTCAGATGGGCTATCGTGATGCCGTAGTTGGTCATCGGAACCCCTTGTGCCTTGGCTCTTGCCACGCGTGAAAGCAGGTATTGACGATTGAACATGCATCCTCCGCAGTGGATCACCAGGTCATATCCGGTCAGATTGTCGGGGAAGTCGCGTCCTGACACATGGTCGATGCGCAGTCCCTGACCGATTCTTTTTCTCAGGAGAGCTGGAATCTTTGCTCTGCCTATGTCCTCGCTCTGAGGTGCGTGGGTGCATGCCTCGGCGATGAGCACATGAGAACTCTCTGTAAGTTTTGATATTGTTTGCGCGCTTTCGGCGAAGAATCTGATGTCACCCTTGTGTGCAGCCATGAGCACCGAGAATGATGTGAGCATAGTACCTTCGGGCACCAGAGGATATACATTTGCAAAAGCCTGTGAGTCGGTAATTATAAGCGATGGGGCTGAATTAAGGGTGGAGAGTGTGTCTTGGAGTTTTTCCGGGACAGTGCATACCGGGATGGCTTTCAGGTCGAGAAGTTCGCGTATGGTCTGTACCTGAGGCAGTATGAGTCTGCCTTTGGGTGCAGAATCGTCCTGTGGCATCACAAGCACTACAGTGTCACCCTCCTTGGCCATACCTCCGGTGATAGATCGGGTGCCGAAATCTGATGGAAGTATACGTAGAATGGCTTCAATCAGGATGGTGCGGTTCTTTGCTCTGTCACGTATGGAGCTTATGGATATGGCATTGTCGGGCACCGTTCTGTTGAGGTCTGCTTTGTTGGCTATCTCTGCATATGGAATGCCGCGCTGTTTTAGGATTTCTTGCCAGTGTGCCTCTTCGCCCATGTTCTCTCCCACAAGCAGGAGTGCGATGTCGGCTTCATCAAGAGCCTTAAGAGTCAGGCTGATGCGCTGTCTGCCCAGCTCTGTGTCATCGTCGAATCCGGCAGTGTCTATGAAAACGCATGGACCGGCTTCGGGCAGCTCCATGTTCCTGCGGACAGGGTCGGTCGTAGTCCCCGGAGTGTCCGCTACCAGGGATGTCGACTGGTCGGTCAGCATGTTGACTAACGATGATTTTCCGCTGTTGCAGGCTCCGAGTATTATTATGTGCAGTCGGTTCATGTCGCCAGTTTTTAGAATCTGAAATCTCGTTGACCCTGTTCGATCATTGCAAGATTCCTTATTGCTATTTCTCGCACTTTAGGATTGGTGATCGAGTTGAGTTCCCGCACTATAAGTGCCTCGCCTTTCTCTCGGAGCGATGGTGACCCATAGTCGACCATAAACTCCTTGAGGGTCATAATCGCGTTTGGACCGCAGCAGTTGGCTATCTGACCTGACTTTACAAGCGACATAAAGCGGTCGCCTGTGCGCCCCTCTCTGTAGCATGCCGTGCAGAACGATGGGATATGCCCTGTGTCAAGGAGCCATTCCACCACCTGGGAGAGTGTACGGTGGTCCGAAACATCGAATTGTGCGGTGTCCTCAGCCTCCGGTTCATCGGTATATATCCCCGACTGTTGTTTTTGAGCCTCCGCTCATCTGTGATACTCCGAGATCAAGAATCTTTGCTCTTACCGCCGGTGATTCACGAGTCGAGACTATGAGCCCTGTGTACGGCACGGCTATACGCAGCACTGCCACAATGCGGCAGAACAGTTCATCGGATATGCCGTCATTGAAATTACCTTTTTCTATGTCGAAAGCCGAACATATTCGTGGCACACTGATCGTGTGAGGTCCCACCCCGAAACGCTCTTCAAGATGTTCGGCATGCATGAGCAACCCTATGAAATCATACAGGTAGGTCGACAGTCCGTATAGAACACCCAGACCTATATCCTCTATGCCCCCTTCCATGGCTCGGTCCATGGCTTCGGTATGGTAGGCATAATCGCTTTTTGGACCTTTCGGGTGAAGCCGTTCATAGTTGTCCTTATGGTAGGTCTCCTGAAAGAGTATGTATGTCCCTATTTTGGCGTCACGAAGGCGACGGTAATTCTCTACGGTTGTTGCGGCGATGTTAACGTTGACACGTCTGATGGCTCCGTTGCGGTGGCGTGTTGAATAGATTGTGTCGATGGATTCGAGGATATATTCGAGAGGGTTGTTGCGAGGGTCCTCTCCGGCTTCTATCGCCAGCCTTTTATGCCCCATGTCCTGAAGGGCTGTGACCTCACGGCGTATCTCCTCCTGTGAGAGTTTGCGGCGTGGGATGTCACGGTTGATGGCGTGGTAGGGGCAGTATGTGCATCCGTTCACGCAATAGTTGGAGAGATATAGGGGGGCAAACATCACAATACGGTTGCCGTAGAACTGTTTCTTTATATCGTGGGCAAGATCCTTTACACGTTCTGTCACTTCCGGATCGGTCGATTCGAGCAGTACGGCGGCTTCGCGGTGGGTGAGCCCCCGGCAGTCCTTGGCTTTGTCGAGGATCGCATCCACAAGATGGCGGTTATTGGCATTTTCAGCCGCATACCGTATGGTGTCAAGTATTTCTGAATGGTTTATGAATTTTGTCGCTGACATGATTGTTGTGTGGTAGAGCGTTAGCCGCGGTAGTCTCCGCGGTCGAATGACAGATTGAAACCGGATTCGGCTAATGATCGGGCGAGTCCGTCAATTCCGTCGATTGATTCAAGTCCGAAAGCCGCCTTGTTATCGTAGAGCCTGTAGGCGTTCCGCGCATCGGGTGGAGATATGTTGGGCATCACGACATTTGCTCCGGCATTCAGCCCGGCAATGCGTCCGCGTGTGGGGTCAAGTGTGGCAAGTGCCGTTGTGGCAGGTATGTTGGCTTTGGGGAATATGAGCCGTAGCACTGATATGAGCCGCAGTGTGAGCTCTACGCTTCCGGCCGGGAAGGTTGAGAACGGAGTGTTGTCGGCAGGAATGAAAGGCCCTATACCTATCATTTCGGGCTGCAGCTCCCTCAAGAAGTCAATATCCTCGATTATATTGCCGAGTGTCTGGAATGGTGTGCCTATCATCATTCCGGTACCGGTCTGGTAGCCTGTGCGTTTAAGTGTGCGGAGGCATCTGATACGGTTGTGGAGCGACATTGATTCCGGATGCAGCCTGAGGTAATGGGTTTCCGAGCGTGTCTCATGCCTGAGCAGGTAGCGTGTTGCACCTGCCTCGCGGAACCTCTGTATATCATTGTCGTCCCATTCTCCAAGAGAGAGTGTTATGGCTGAATCCGGGAATTCCGAGGATATCTCTCTTACGATAGACTCTATACGATCGGCTGTAAGAGCCGGGTTCTCACCTCCTTGGAGAACGAAGGACCGCAGTCCGGCTGAATGGGCAGTCCGGCATGAGCTTACAATCTGTTCGGTGGAGAGTGTGTAACGGCTCACCGATGTATTGCCTGAGCGTATGCCGCAGTAAAGACAGTTGTTGCGGCACACATTGGTGATCTCGATCAGCCCCCTTGCATACACATCGCGCCCGAACACCTCATCGGTGAGGCGTCGGGCATCGGCGTGTAGCTTCCCGATCAAGGCGCGTGGCGCGTCCTTGTCGAGAATTTTCAGTATAAAGTCGTTGTCCACAGATGATTGATGGCGGGGACGAATGCCACTTTAGTATGTTTTCTTCTGCTTTGTCAGTTCTTTTGCGAATCTCCGTTTTCCGTCGGATACTGTTGTGCCCGAACTTGGACCGGTGATGCAGCCACCCTCGCATGCCATGACTTCTATGAAGTTGGCGGGTGCTTTGCCTGTTTTGGCATATATGCCGAGCAGAGATATGTTTTTCTTGTGGAGGTCGGACACTTGAAGTTCATTTACACGGTCGGCATCGAACTTCAGATAGCTCTTGACAGCTCCTGCAACACCTCCTGTAGCCGCAAATCCGTGTGCCTCACGTACGGATGTATGCTCCATGGCATAGGGCTGTTCCTTCGCAAAGTCTATTTCGTAAGCATCGAATATGGAGGCGACCTCTTCAAAAGTCATCACATAGTCCACTGCGTCGTCACGGCGGGCTTCTTTGCGCTTAGCTACGCATGGTCCCATGAACACGACTTTCGCTTCAGGGTCTTTCTCCTTGGCGATTCTCGCTGTGTAGTACATGGGGGAGCCTGTCTCGGATACGTATTTCTGTAGGGCTGGGAGATGCTTGCGTACAAGTTCTATGTACGATGGGCAGCATGATGTGGTCATGAACGGAGCTCCGCCTTCGATGCGTTCGAGTAGTTCGTGTCCCTCATGCTCTACAGTCATCATTGCGCCCTGTGCGACTTCTATCACATCGGTGAAGCCTATCTTGCGTAGGGCACCGTACACCTGTTCGATGGTGGTGTCGAACTGTCCGAGTATTGACGGGGCTACTATTGCAGTCACCTTCTCCCCGCGTCTTATAGCCTCCAGCACATCGAAAGCCTGCGATATTTCGAAGATTGCTCCGAATGGGCAGGCATTCATGCATTTGCCGCAATAGATGCATTTCTCTTCGTTGATGTATTCGATGCCTCTTTCATCTTTGGTGATCGCGCCTACCGGACATGCCTCCTCACAGGGCACAGGGATGTATACGATAGCGTGATATGGACATGATTTGTGGCATATGCCACAGCTTATGCATGTGTTATGGTCAATGCGTGCCTTGCCCGATTCTTCGTCGAGCGAAATGCAGCCTTTGGGGCAGTTGTGTATGCAGGAGCGCGCCACACATCCGCGACACAGGTTGGTGATCTCATAGTTGATCTGTACGCACGATGAGCATGCCTCGTCGATGACGCACATTATATTGTCCTTTATCACGCCGTTCTTTGAGCGGTCCATTGCCATGCGGGCATATTCCGACAGTGGTGTCAGCTCGTCGGATTCATTGGTCATGTCAAGTCCGAGAAGAGGGAGTGATTTATATTTCCACACGGCACGTTCCTTGTGAATGCAGCACCGGCCCGGGTGCCCCGAGTTACGAGGACTCAGTTCGATGGGGAGTCTGTCAATTTTTTCGATTAGTGTACCGTTCTTCCACAATTTGACAAGTTCTGTCAGCAATTTGTGTCGAACAATCATAATATTGTTCTTAAGTGCCATGCGATGGTAAAATAAGTTTAAAATATATGACGCAAAGTTAATTATAATTGCGAAAACAGGCAATTGTTTAGAAACTTTTGCTGCTTTTGGGGCGGTTTGGCAGACATAAACCATGTATGCTGCCTGATGGCACTTTTGGTGAGGAGCCTCTTTGGGCTCCGGTGTGTTTTAGTATATTTCTTTGGCAATACGGCGCACTGAGTCGGTTGCCATAAGCGTATAGAAGTGGATGGATGGAACTCCGTGGGCTATGAGATCACGGCATTGGGCGATGCTCCATTCTATTCCTGTCTCTTTGGCTTGCTCGTCGGTTGAGCATCGGGCAAGCTCTATGGCGAAAGGTTCTGGGATGTCGGTGCGGAACACTCTCGGGAGCACATTCAGCTGATTTCTGAGCACTATGGGCTTTATGCCTGGAATTATGGGTACGGTGATGCCTTCTGCACGGCATCGAGTCACGAAGTCGTAGTATTTTTGATTGTCGAAGAACATCTGGGTCACCAGATAGGATGCTCCCTGCTCTACTTTCATGCGAGCATACCGTATGTCGCTTTCCATGTTTGGTGCGGACTCGTGTTTCTCGGGGTAGCATGCCATGCCGTAGCTGAATGGCGTGGCATTTGCCTCGAATGTCTCACCATCGGCATATATCCCGCGGTTGAAGTCATTGACCTGCTGTTGCAGATCGGTGGCGTGCTGATTTATTTTTGTCGGATCGGCTGATTTGTCCGGTCCTTTCGCGTCGCCTTGCAGGAGCAGGAGGTCGTGCACACCGAGAAAGTTAAGATCTATGAGGGCATATTCGGTTTCATCGCGTGTGAAACCTTTGCATATGATATGCGGCACTGCGGTTATGCCGTATTTATTCTGTATCGCTGATGCTATCGCCACCGAGCCGGGACGTTTGCGTATCTTTTTCTTGATGTAGGATCCGTCGGGCATCTCCTGATACTGGACCTCGCTGTGGTGGGAGGTTATGTTGATGTACTTGGGATCGAATTCGCGGAGCTTGTCGATAATGCTGTATACACGTGTGATGTCGTTGCCTTTAAGCGGTGGCAGTATCTCGAATGAGAATGCAGTGTGCCCTTGTGTGGCTTTGAGTTGGTCTATTACTCGCATTGGCATGTGTCTTGTTTGTACGCCTTTTTGGCTGCGTTGTTGAGGTATATCTGAGCCTCGGGTCCGAGATTGAATATGAGATCGAGGATTGAGAGTCCTCCAAGGAATCCGAGTTTGTCCTGTCTGACCTGGCGGTAGGGGAGCAGGTTGTCGGCGGTGATGTCGGGGATATTGTGTCCGGGGTGGTCTTCCCGAATCGGTCCTTCGGTCGGGGATTCCGTATTGCAGACAGCCATTCCGAGTATGTCGCGGATCTCGTGGTCCCAGGCTTTTGCGAGAGTGTGAAGCAGGGGGAAGCGGTCATCCACTCCTGTGGTGAGCATTGGTAGGAAACGGTCGATGTAGAATTCGAAGTAGGGGGTACGTCCATACGCGCTTTCGAGTGCCACCCGATGTACGTCCCACCATGCTCCATGGGTCGATATTCTCACCTCATCCCACCGGCAACGGCTTGTTGACGGTTTGGCAATGGGGACTGTGAGCTGCAATGTGCCTCTGACGTCCGCTATAGTGAAGCGGTGGGTACCTTTGTCGCGCTTGTCGAACTGTCCGGTCCAGTCCATGTCAGACCATCTGTATGCCCAAGCATGTACATAATCCATTATGCCGCCACATAATCGTGGCGGGAGTTGTATATGGCTGTCTGGATATATTACAGGGCGCATGTCTTGATTTTCCTGAGGGATTCCCGGGATTAGTATGCCGGATTAATATTTTACTTTATCAGGATTTGCGTCACGTAGTATGCGGTCCCAGCGTATGCCGCCGTTGAAGAGAGAACGGTCCTTGTCGAACGATATCAGCACTTTCTCAGGGCGTCCTACGATATGGTCCTCAGGCACGAAACCCCAATAGCGGGAGTCAAGTGAATTATCTCGGTTGTCACCCATCATGAAGTAATAGTCCATCTTGAAAGTGTAGTAGTCGACAGGTTCTCCCCCTATATATACCTTGCCGTCGCGCATGGTGGCGTCATGGTTCCCTTCGTAGTCGCGTATCACTCGGGCATATCTGTCCCAGGCTTCGGGAGTAAGCCGGAGGGCTGTCCCCTTTGCCGGTATCCAGAGCTCTCCGTAATCGGCGCGGGTCCATGAATCGGCAACCCCCGAGGGATACAGCACCTCTCCATGGTTGGCGGGTACTTTCATTACCTTTGCTGTCAGAGGATTCTCCTCAAGAGACTTCACCATGGCAGGGGTGAGTGGCGATACGTATACGGCTGGAACGGAGCCGTCGGGATTCACCATAAATCCGAGGCTTGCGAGGGCTTCGGTGTCCTCGGGTGTTACCGGCACCTCGTGACGGTCGTCGGCTGAGATGCCTAAATCTTCCCATATCTCAGCAGGGGTGGCCCCTGGTTTGAGCTGATAGTAATAATTGAACTGTACATTATCGGGCTGCGCGATGGCTTTGCCGTTGATGTATATCACACCGTCGACAATCTTGATTCGCTCCCCCGGAAGCCCTACGGCTCGTTTCACATAGTTCTCGCGGCGGTCAACCGGACGATAGATTATCTCGCCGAATGTCTGCGGATTTGCGTGTACATTGTCCTTTCCGTACATTTTGCAGAGGGTGTAGTAGTCTGGGTTCTGCACTTTGAGAGCCACAGTGTCGCCGGCAGGGAAGTTGAACACTACGATGTCGCCGCGCTTAACGTTGCCAAGCCCTTTGAGACGGTGGTATTTCCATTGTGGAGAGTCGAGGTAGCTCTTGGTGTTGATGATAGGGAATGTGTTCTGCACAAGCGGAAAATGGACCGGTGTGTTGGGCACGCGCGGACCGTAAGCCATCTTGTTGACCCAAAGATAGTCGCCTACAAGAAGGGATTTTTCAAGTGATGATGAAGGTATCTGATAATTCTGCCCTATGAATGTGAACACGAAGTACACAAGAATCAGGGCATATACTATTGCATCTACCCAGCTCATCACACTTCTCACAGCCGCACTCTTGCTCTTCTTCCACCAGGTGAAAGGTATATATCCGGTGATGTAGATATCGAATAGAAGTATCCATGCCAGGGCTACCCACCAGTTGCCCAGCCAGGCTACCCATAGGAAAAATATGAGTGACACAATGCCGAAGCGTATCCAGCGTGTCCGTGAATTGTCCCTGACACGTCGCTTGAAGTCGGCTGCAAGTTGATTTTTATCCATATTTGTATTTAAGCGTACTTTATTGTACGATAGACTCTTAAAGTATGTCGTCCATCATTTGGTCAATGGTGTAGATCCCTTTGCGGGAAGCGATCCATTCGGCTGCCATTACGGCTCCGAGTGCGAATCCGTCGCGTGACTTGGCTGAGTGGGTGATGGTGATGGCGTCGACTGGCGATTCCCATGACACCACATGTATCCCCGGCACCTCATCCTTACGCAGTGCAAGCACCGGCAGTTTGTCCGACGGAATCTCTTTGGCGCGTCGGGCTATGTCGGCGGTCATTTTTTCCTGTTCCTGCTCGGTGGCGTTCATCCACAGTATGCCTTCATCCTCCCATCCTGATATTCTGGGGCATTCATCGATGATCCCTTCGGCTATGGTGATTGCTGTCCCTGAGGGATGGTCGAGTTTGTGGATATGATGTGTCTCGGCAAGATGGGGGGTGTACTGCGGGAGTTTACCCATTATGTGGGCAAGACGGCGGGAGATGTTGTTGAACACATGGACCCCTATGCTGAAGTTGCTTGAGGCAAGGAGTGCTCCGCCTGCGTCAAGGACTGCTTTCTCCACTTCGGCGCGGCGTTCGGCCCATCCGGTGGAACCGCATACCACCGGGACCCCTTTGGATGCCGCACGCATTATGTTGGCAGGGGCGGTGGAGGGGGTGGTGAACTCTATGGCTGCTTCAGCCGAGGCGAATTCCTCCGAGTCAAAGCTGTCGGTATTGCCGGCATCAATCACCGACACGATCTCGTGGCCGCGCTCAAGAGCGATGCGCTCGATGGCGTGACCCATTTTACCATATCCTATAATAGCTATTCTCATAACACCGCAAAGTTAACTAAAATTTGTCAAACAATCGGGGATGTGCCGCTACGATTAACAACTATTATCAACAATTTTCTGATTGTTTTTATGACGAAGTTCTGCCGCGCATGGTGGATTGTGTGTATCGGTACCGGAGCGGCTTGTCAGTAGTCGCTGAACAGTCTCGGTTTTATGCCGAGGCCGATGCGGATGTTGGAGTGGTACTGTTTGTAGTCAAGGAGGCCTTCGCCGTAGCCGTTGTAGTATTGGACGAAAAGGTACTGGTTGTCACGCTTGAAAAGCCGGTAGTTCAGTTCCACAATAGTGTTGTAGTTTAGTTCCCAGCCTTTGCGTTTCACCAATGTCACTGCCACTCCGAACCGTTCGTTGGGGGTGTAGAACTGGGTGCCTACCTGATAGATGCCGCAGTAATCAAGAATGTCCTTGTTCTCCATTCCGTCGATGATAGGTATCCAGAACTTGCCGTGGACTATCAGCTGCGGCCCGATCATTATGTTGCCTCCGAGCGATATGCGGTTCCAGGAGCGGGATGCTGTGCCGTCACGTCCGTTGGATTCATGCTCAAGGATGAAATTGATTTTGCCTACGAAGCGGTTGCGTACAAACAGCGGCTTGGTAAGACCTATGCCGGGGTTGAAGTTGAGGTCGGTCATAGGCATCGAATTCTCAAGCACATTCCAGAAGCATTTCTGCGTGTAGAACAGGAATAGATAGGTGCCTCCCGGCAGAGTGGTCTTGGTGAGTCGCTGGGCTATGGATATCTGGAATTTTATGTTTGTGTTGTCTTTCCTGATCTTCTGCCCGACAGGTGGCCCGAATATGAAATAGTTGTCCTTGTATAGACCGAAGAACGGTCCTGAGTCAAAGGCTTGGCGTATGCTGTCGGAATTGACAGTGCCAGTCTCCCCCTCAGGGGTTATGTTGACTATCTGTCCGCGCATATCGGGCACGGATATGGCGAAAATGATAAGCAGTATGGTGATGAATCGCATGATTGAAGCTTTAAGGGTACAAATTTAAGGATTTACTCTAAATATGTTGGCTATTAGCAGAAATTTTGCCTAATTTTGTCCCTGAAACAGCTATTTTTGAACGCAATGAGAAAACTATTCAGCATACTTGCACTATTGTGCGTACTGTTTTTGACTGTGGCATGCGGCAGTGAAGAGGAGTTTGTCATCCGGTGCGACATCAAGGGGCTCGGAACCCGCGGACTGGAGATGGTGTATGTGACACGGAGCGGTATATCGCGATTGTCATTTCATCCTGTTGACGGCAAGGTGGATATGCGTGCGTCATCGGTCCAGCCCACTCTTGTGGAGGTCTATACGATTGATGGAAGTCTGCTGTTCACATGTGTGGCGTGCAACGGTGATCATCTGGATGTCAAGATGAAACTTGATGATCCCTCTACACTTACTATCACAGGACAGGATGCTTCGCGCGATTACACGGCTTATGTGGTGGAGCATGATTCAGTTCTCACCCATGGTGACGATGCCGAGGTCAACAGTATGATAGCGGACGCAGTGCGCAGCAATCCGTCAAGCATGATGTCGGCAATGCTTATGGTGACACGTTTCCGCCCTAACGGATATGAGATGCTCGCCGACTCTCTTCTGAACGAGATATCGCCTGAGGCGCGTCCGTTCCTGGTGGTGAGGTCGTTTGCCTCTCCGATAGGTGACCAGGTGTCGACCTCGGCGCGTGGTGAGGTCAAGCCTTTCACCATATACAATGGCAAAGGCTCTATCATAAGGTATTCGCCCGGCATGCAGAGCTATGCCCTCCTCGTGTTCAACGACAAGCGTACCCCCGACAGTATAAGCCGTCGTTTAAGAGAGCTGCGTGACACCCTTACGAAACGTCAGTTCCAGCTGATAGAGATCTCGTTGGCACCCGACTCGTCCATGTGGCACAGAATGGTTGACAATGACAGCTCCACATGGCATCAGGGATGGTTGCCCGGAGGGCCCTCCTCGCTTCATATCCGTCGTCTTGCGGTGCCTCGCACGCCGTTCTATGTTGTTGCTGACAGTGTGGGGCGTCAGTGCTACCGCGGTTCGTCATTCCATAGAGCCGACACACTGCTTCGCTCACGTTTCGGACTGAACGCCGTCAAGGATTCTGTAAGACAGGATTCTGTGTCTGTCATGCCGCAATAATCAACGTGTTTTTCACGTTGTTAGGGTATGGTCAAGACGTCGTTCGCGGCAATCGCCGTAATTCTCATATTGTCCCTATCCTCATCCTGTATCGAGGACGGTATTGACAGTTCGCCCTCCTCTCAGCCTGTATTTTCGGTTGACACCCTCGATATGGGTCATTATTTTACAGGACAGCTTACCCCTACAAGCCGATTTATGGTGTATAACCGTTGTGGCAAGGTGCTGAATATAAGTGATATCTCTTTGCGCGGAGAATCTTCCGGTCTGTTCCGTGTTAATGTGGACGGTTATGCAGGAGTTGAGTTTCATGATGTTCAGATCCGTCCAGGCGACTCGATTTATGTGTTTGTCGATGCAATGCTCCCTGCTAATTCCGATCCCAGGCCTGTCACGGTGGAGGGGCATGTCGATTTTGTCACCAATGGCGTGACATCAACAGTGGTGCTTAAGGCGTCAGGGCAGGATGTGGTGCGTAAGAATGGGGTAGAGGTGGTGTCGGATGAGACGTGGGATGCCACATATCCTTATCAGATTTTCGATTCGTTGGTGGTGGCTCACGGAGCCACACTGCGGTTATTGCCCGGCACGAAGCTTTGTTTCCATGACAAGTCCTATATGCGTGTCTATGGCTCGCTTGTCACGGAGGGTGTCCCCGGGGCGTGGGTCGAGATGGCAGGTGACCGTATGGGCAATGTGGTCGGGGGCATACCGTTTGATCTTATGGCTTCGCAATGGGACGGACTTCATATCGCTCCCGAAAGCTCTGGAAACCGGCTGTCGCATACCATTGTGCGCAACACTGTCGGGGGAGTGCTGGTCGATTCTCTTGCCGAAGCCGATTTCCTTAATTGCCGTATACGAAATTCAGCAGGTTATGCGCTTTCTGCGCGCCATGCCGGGGTCAGGCTCGTGGGATGTGAGGTGGCGGATGCGTCGTTAGGAGCATTGTCTGCGACCGGAGGGGTGATTGAGGCTAACCATTGCACATTTGCCAATTATTATCTTTTCACAGCTCCGCGCGGGCCTGTGGTGCAGATATATCACTACAGTCCGGGTAGCGACGACTCATCGGGGTTGCCGTATCTCAAGGCTTCGATCACGAATAGCATCCTGTATGGGCTCGGCACCGATTTCTCTGTAGGGGATCTTTCGGGTACGGACGTCGTGTTGCGATCGTGTGTGATGAAAAGCGCTGGCAGGGATGACGAGAATTTCGTCAATTGCATGTGGGACACAGATCCGATGTATGCCGTTGTGAGAGAGGAATATATATTCGATTATCGTCTGGCTGACGTGTCTCCGGCTCTAAGCCATGCCGATGCATCACTGACGCTTCCGGATGCCGCCGTTGACTATTGGGGCTGCCCGCGCTTCCCCGCTCCTCGCCCCGGAGCGTATCAGAATAGCCCCGAGTAGCCTTTAAGACTTAACTTTTGCTTGCGAAAATTGAATTATATTACTAATTTTGCCATATAATTATTTTACGGTATAAATTATGGCAACTACACTGGTTAACACCGACTTTAATTTCCCCGGTCAGACGGCTGTATATCATGGAAAAGTACGTGACGTCTATTCTATTGGTGACGATCTTCTCGTGATGGTCGCTACCGACCGCATCTCGGCATTTGATGTGATTCTTCCCAAGGGTATACCTTACAAGGGGCAGGCACTTAATCAGATAGCCGCTTCGATGCTCGATGCTACAGCCGATCTTGTCCCCAACTGGAAGATCGCTGTGCCCGACCCTATGGTCACTGTTGGCTACCGTTGCGAAGGTCTTCGCCTGGAGATGATCATACGAGGCTATCTCGCCGGAAGCGCATGGCGTGAGTACAAGGCCGGCATGCGTGAACTTTGCGGAGTGAAACTTCCTGAGGGTATGGTGGAGAACCAGCGTTTCCCCGAGCCTATAATCACCCCCACCACTAAAGCTGATGCAGGACACGATGAGAACATCTCTCGCGAAGAGGCTATCGCTCAGGGTATCGTCACTGCCGAGCAGTTTGACACAATGGCTGCCTACACACGCGCTCTCTTTAAGAAAGGGTCAGAGATGGCTGCCGAGAAGGGGCTTATCCTCGTCGATACCAAGTACGAGTTCGGCCTGCGAGACGGCAAAGTGATACTCATTGACGAGATCCATACTCCCGATTCCTCTCGTTATTTCTATGCCGAAGGTTATGAGGAGCGTCTTGCCAAAGGCGAGCCCCAGAAACAGCTTTCAAAGGAATTTGTGCGCGAGTGGCTTATGGCTAACGGCTTCATGGGCAAGGAGGGGCAGCAGGTGCCCGAGATGACCGATGCTTTCTGTGAGGAGGTTTCCGAGCGTTACATCGAGCTGTATGAGCACATCACAGGCAAGAAGTTCGAGAAAGCACCCGAAGAGCATCTCGACGAGCGTATCGCCGCTAATGTCCTTGATTGCCTCAACCGTCTGAACCCTTGATATTCCCGGTCCCTCCCATACACGCTATTAACTTTCTGAGACAGAATGCAGGTCGAGAATATCACCCCTTATGGCGAAGGCTCGGGCGACAAGGCCCGGCAGGTGCGCGAGATGTTTGATTCCATTGCCCCGGCTTATGATTTTATGAACCGGGCGATGACTCTCGGCATTGACCGCATGTGGCGTTCGCGGGCAGTAAAGCTCCTCAAAGAGGAGCCGCATGATGATATTCTCGATATTGCCACCGGCACAGGTGATCTTGCTATCAGGCTCGCCCGGGAGCTGGATCCTATCTCTGTTACAGGGGTGGATCTGTCGGAGGGTATGGTGGAGATCGGCCGCCGGAAGGTGGAGAAGGAGGGCTTGCAGGAGATTGTCACCCTCGGGATAGGGGATTGTCTGCTTTTGCCGTTTACCGACGGCTCGTTTGATGCAGTGACGTGTGCTTATGGCGTGCGTAATTTTGCCGATCTGTCCGGAGGGTATCGCGAGATGCACAGGGTGTTGCGCCCTGGAGGTACAGCTGTGATACTTGAACTGTCGACTCCTCGTTCGCGTGCGGTAAGGCCTCTTTACGATATCTACACACGCCATGTAATACCCGCAGTGGGACGCCTGGTGTCGAAGGATGTCAGAGCTTACAGCTATCTTCCGGAGTCCATTGCAGCAGTGCCGCAGGGTGACGACATGACAGCTATAATGCTTGAAGCAGGTTTCTCGTCGGCACGTGCGATATCTCTTACGTTCGGGACATGCACCATATATGTCGCGAAAAAATAATCAGAAAAATAAATTATAAAATATAATCATGGACAACCAGCAACAGGAAATCAAGATAGAGCTTACCCCGGAGGTGGCCAAAGGTATATATTCCAATCTCGCAGTCATCACTCATGGTGCCAACGAGTTCTTCATCGACTTTATCACCATGGCTCCTAACATGCCGGGCGCCAAGGTGCAGAGCCGCATCATCATGAGCCCTGAGAACGCCAAGAACCTTCTGGGCGCGCTTATGGAGAATGTCAAGAAGTACGAGAGCACATTCGGTCCGATCCTTCCCAAACGCCCTGTCAACAACGGAGGTAACAACGGAGAGATCCCCAATCCATTCATAATGGGTGGCAAAGCCTGACAGTATGCTGAATATCTACAATACCCTTACACGTACAAAGCAGCCTTTCAAGCCTATTCACGAGGGGCGTGTGGGCATGTATGTGTGCGGTCCCACCGTATATGGTGACGGACATCTGGGGCATGCGCGCCCTGCCATCACATTTGATGTGCTTTTCCGTTATCTGAGCCATCTCGGATACAAGGTGCGCTATGTGCGTAACATCACTGATGTGGGCCACCTTGAGCATGACGCTGACGACGGCGAGGATAAGATAGCCAAGAAAGCACGCCTTGAGCAGCTTGAGCCGATGGAGGTGGTCCAGCACTATCTGACACGTTACCATAAGGCTATGGAGGCTCTCAATGTGCTTCCTCCGTCAATCGAGCCTCATGCATCCGGGCATATAATAGAGCAGATCGAGTACGTCAAGAGAATCCTTGACAGCGGATATGCCTATATCTCGGACGGATCGGTGTATTTCGATGTGCCGAAGTATAACAGGGATCATCGTTACGGTAAGCTCTCCGGGCGCAATATCGACGAACTTCTCGCCACCACGCGAACGCTGGACGGTCAGGAGCAGAAGCGCAATCCTGCTGACTTCGCTCTGTGGAAGAAAGCTTCTCCGGAGCATATCATGCATTGGCCATCGCCTTGGAGCGAGGGGTTCCCTGGATGGCATCTTGAGTGTTCCGCAATGGGTGAGAAATACCTCGGAGAGACATTCGATATACATGGCGGCGGAATGGACCTGATGTTCCCTCATCATGAGTGTGAGATCGCCCAGTCGATGGCTCACAATGGTCAGGAGGCCGTGAATTATTGGATGCACAATAACATGATCACTATCAACGGCAAGAAGATGGGTAAGTCGCTGGGCAATTTCATAACGCTCGACGAGTTCTTCAGCGGTTCGCATCCGCTTCTCACTCAGCCTTACAGCCCGATGACCATCCGTTTCTTCATCCTTCAGGCTCATTACCGCGGCACTGTCGATTTCTCCAACGAGGCATTACAGGCATCGGAGAAGGCCCTCGGACGTATACAGGAAGGGTATCGTCGCTTGCAGGAGCTCACACCCTCAGAATCATCGACAATTGATGTGAAGGGGATACGTGAGAAGTGCTACGAGGCTCTTGACGATGATATGAACACCCCTGTAGTGATAGCCCATCTCTTTGATGCCCTACGGCTCGTAAACTCGGTCAAGGATGGCAAGGCTACTGCCACGCAGGAGGACATAGACGAGTTGAAATCCGTCTTTGATACATTCCTTGTCGATATTCTGGGCATACGTCCTGAAATTGTCGGCGGTGCTGACAATGCCGATGCCATGAAGCCCTTCGAGAAGGCTATGGAACTCATACTTGACATCCGTGCGAAAGCCAAGGGTGCCAAGGACTGGACCACAAGCGACCTTATACGTGACCGTCTTGCCGAAGCCGGATTCGTAATCAAGGACACCAAGGACGGTGCCGAATGGTCAGTTAAATAATGCCTCAGGTCTCTCTGAATGGAGGTATATTTTATTGATATTGCCACAACGCTGCTCCGTGAAGCCGGAGTGGCAGGCGACATGCTACACCTGCTTTCCACATGCATGGTAGTGGCATGCGCGCTTTTTGTGGCGTGGCTGCTGTTCTGGCTGCTTACGCATTATCTGATACCTGTAGTTGAGAAGTTCACTAACTTCACTTCTGCCAAGTGGGACGATATACTTCTCAATCCGCGGCTGTTGCGTGTTGTGGCGGAGCTTTTGGTGGTGATTCTTATGCAGACCACGCTGCCTCCGGCACTTGTGTATTATGAGGCTGTCAGAGGCATTGTTTCCGTTGCGTGCCGTGTGCTGCTTGTAGCAGTGGCGGTGCATCTTGTCAACCGTTTCATCCTTGCTCTTTACAATCTTCTTGAGGCTAATTCTTCAAGCAGGGTGACCTCACTGAAGGGTATCCGTCAGATGCTTCAGGTCATATCGGTGTCCGTGGGTGTCATAATCGTTATCTCCATACTTGCAGAAAAGAACCCTCTTACGGTGATAACCGGGCTTGGGGCTGCCGCTACGGTGCTCATGCTGGTGTTCAAGGACTCTATAATGGGGGTTGTGGCAGGCGTGCAGCTCACTCTTAATGACATGCTCCGTCCGGGCGACTGGATCACCGTGCCTGCCCGCAATGTAAACGGCACTGTGCTCGAAGTGGGACTTACTACTGTAAAGGTGCAGAACTTTGATATGACGATTGTCACCGTGCCTCCTTACTCACTTGTCACGGAGTCGTTTCAGAACTGGCGCGGGATGTCCGATTCAAAAGGCCGGCGTATCAACCGGTCTGTCACAATCGATGTCAACTCAGTGACATTCTGTACGCCTGAACAGATTGAGGAATTCCGCAAAGAGCCCTGGGGGTATGGTCTTGATGCCGGAGGTCCGTATGTCAATCTTACGCTTTATCGACGTTATCTGGAGCACTACATCTCGCAGCTCCCACAGCTAAAGACCGGTGATGATATGCTGTATATGGTGCGTGAGTTGCAGCCTACACCTCATGGGATACCTCTTGATCTCTATCTGTTCACCTCTCTGACATCGTGGAAGCCGTATGAGCACTTCCAGGCTGAGATTATGGACCATGTGATAGCTTCTGTGCAGAGGTTCGGTCTTCGTATCTATCAGTCGCCGTCAGGTCTTGATGTCAGGTCAGTCAGGCAATGATTGTCGGGCATTTCAGCCCGGTTTATTCAGCATTAACCATCGTGTATTTATGAAAAAACTCCCGCGGGGCCGCTCGGCTTGCAGGAGTTTTAAAAAGAGTGTGTGGATAAGATTTAATATCCAATCATCAATGTTAAGCTGTAATTTCAAATATTAATCATTTCTGCAAATTTATTAAATACTTGCGAATCCGCAAAACATTTTGCTATTAATTTGCAAAATAATATTGCTATTTGAAAAATGCGGTTACATGATGTGATAAGTTGGCAAAAGTAATTGTTTCAAGGACATAATGGAGCGCGGAGGTGTGATGTTATTCCGACTTCTGCTGCTCCATATTCTTTTTAAGTTCCGGATATGAGATTCTGGAATGATACATTGTGCGCAGCCGCTGTATGAAGGACTCCTTGACAGCCTGCACGTCGCGGAATGATAGTGGCGATTCATTGTGAAGCCCATCTGCGATCTGGCTGTCTATGATCTTGTTGACCAATGCGGATATCGCTTCAGGGGTATGCTCCCTCATTGACCGGGATGCTGCTTCCACGGCATCGGCCATCATCAGCAGGGATGTCTCGCGGCTCTGAGGGTTTGGTCCTGGATAAGTGAAGGGGGCGGCATCTACATTTTCCCCTTCGTGTGTGTTGCAGTATGTGTTGTAGAAGTATTTGGCTTTTCCTGCGCCGTGATGTTCCACTATGAAATCGCGTATCTTGTCAGGAAGTTTTGCCTTCTCAGCCATCATTAGTCCGTCGCGCACATGTCCGGTCACCACTCTTGCACTCTGTATGGGGTCAAGGGCGTCGTGAGGGTTTATGCCGTGCTGGTTCTCGGTGAAGAATGCCGGATTCTTGATCTTGCCTATGTCGTGGTACAGTGCGCCTGTACGTACCATCTGTACGTTTGCCCCTATGGCTTGAGCGGCGGCCGATGCGAGGTTGCTCACGGACATTGAGTGATTGAAGGTGCCGGGGCATTCTTCGGACAGTTCGCGGAGCAGAGGGTTGTTGGTGTCGGCAAGCTCTACGAGCGTCACGCGTGATGTGAATCCGAAAACTCTCTCAGCCAGGAACATAAGCACATAGCTGAATGATATGAGTATGGCATTTATCCCGAAGCAGCCGAATGTGCGTCCCTGGAGCTTTGAGAATGAGCCTGTCTGCATGACTTCTATGGAGATATAGCATAGGGAATATGCCACGAATATGAATGCTGCCGTGCGTATCAGCTGGCTGCGGCGTGACAGGTCCTTGAGCGAGTCTATGGCAACTATGCCGGCTATGAACTGTAGGAACACGAACTCAAGTGGATATGCCGAGATGATGACGCAGGCAAGTACCACAATAAGGTGTGTGAAGTAGGCTGTGCGGGAGTCAAGGAACACCAGCACAAGTATGGGGACTATGGTGAATGGCGATATGTATAGTCCCGACCTGAATGTTGCCTGCATTGCAAACGAGAAGAGGGTGAAGATGGTGATGAGCGATATGAGGAACACCACTGTGCGGTCGTCATCGAAATAGTCGGGACGGAAGAAGTAGAGATAGGCGTATATGGCACAGAATATTATCACCATGTAGAGTATCTGCCCCGCCATGGGGTAGTGGTTCTGTGAGATCTTTCCGTCTCCACGGTCCTCGATCATCTCCTCATAGGTGTCAAGGATTGTAGCGAGGCGGATATTTACGATATCCCCCTTGTCGATGATGCGTTCACCCTGCTGTATAACACCCACCGGTGCCATTGCCTTCTGATATGCCTCCTCAAGCAGACGTTTGGTGGTCACGGTGTCGAGATATATGTTGGGTTGCAGCATATCGGACAGGCGTGTAGCTGTGAGGGCCACCCTCACGTCCCGGTCGCGCAGGGTGCTGTCGAGATGTTCGTATGCCCGGAAGGCTGACAGATAGTTGTGAGTGGGCATGGAGATCGCCACATTGTCGTGGACGAATCTTACAGCCGGTAGGTTGCCTCCCGAGATACGTTGATATGTGTCGCGGTCCACGATGCCGTTGTCGTAGATGTCGCGTATGGCTTTGATTATCTGATTCCTCTGTGCAGGGGTAATGTTCAGTCCCTGTGTAGAGTTCAGGCGCAGAGTGTAGTCGGAGATGAGGGTTTTTTCGGCAGCAAGGTCACGTACGTATACCGGTTCGAAATTAGTGTCTATGCTGTCCTTTAGCAGAGCCACGCTCGCCGAGTCGAGATGCACCGGTATGTCGAATGGGGCTGTGAGCAGTGCGTAGCTCCATGGACGGTTCACCTCATAGATGAAATGGTTCTTGTCGGTCCGGGGAAGAAAATATACTATAAGTGTCACTGCCGCAACAAACAGCAGTGCGCGCAGAGAGAGTTTTCGCCTGGTAAGAGAGTTCATATAATCCTTTAGAATTGTATATTGCGTATGATGGTCCAGCCTATTATGGTGATGAGAAATGATATTATCACAATCCTTGAGTTCAGGATTCCGTGCAGTCGCGGATATCTGTCGCGGAGTCGCCATGCCACAGCGATTATGGCTACGAACACTATCTCAAAAGGAAGGATAGCGTTGTAGCTCCATGCCTGAGACCAGTTTCCGTGGAGCATGGCATGTATGGCACGCTGTGATCCGCACCCCGGACAGTAAAGTCCGGTGAGTTGGTGGAACATGCACCGGGGATATAAGCCTGAGCTTGGCTCTATGAGATAATAGGCGGTGCCTGCTGCAAGTGCCGCCGTTATGGCAAGGACTAAGAGTATGCGGTTTCTCACATTGTCAGGAGCGACCATATAATGGAGAATGGGGTCCATATCAATCCTGCAACGAAAGATATTATCGTCCACAGTGCTGCCTTTTCGGAAGCTCTGCGCGACCCATATATGTCGCCTCGTATGTATAGCGGGCTTACCCGGGAGGCGTATATTATGGCTATGACGCCAGTCGGGATGCAGCAGCATATGGTGGAGAGGATGGCCCATGCCAGATAAGTGGACGGCATAGGTTCCTGTGGTGCCGGTTGAGGCATCCCCGGAGCGTATGTGGGCTGTTGCCAGTATTGTTGCTGTTGTCTGAACTGATTGTAGGCATGCTGCACCGGCTGCGTGAACCTGTCTGCAAGTTCCGGCAGATTGCGTGCCGATACCCAATCGGGAAGCCCCTCCCTCCACACCGGGGATTCAGGACCGAATCCCGGTGTGGCGATGAGTTGCTCCAGATCCATCGGACCCAGACGGGTGTCATTGATGATGATCCAGTATTTCATTTAATTAAAAGAATTTAGTCTCTTTTCCGAGGATATCGGTCAGGAGATTGTTGGCAAGGCGTGATGCTCCGATACGGAAATATTCGTTGGTGTCGGCCCACTTCTCTCCGAGCACTTCCTTGACTATGGTGTAGTATTTGAGGGCATCATCGGTTGTGGATACGCCTCCGGCAACCTTGAAGCCTACCATACGCTGTGTCTTTGCATAGTATTCCTTAATACACTGGCACATTACGTAGGCGGCTTCGAGTGATGCTCCTGGATATTCCTTGCCTGTGGATGTCTTTAGGAAGTCAGCTCCGGAGTATAGGCTCAGCACTGATGCGTTGCGTATGTCGAGAGCGTTTTTCAATGCTCCTGTCTCAAGGATGACTTTTAGAAGAGATTCGCGGCAAGCATGTTTCATTTCTGATATCTGGTCAGCGACCTCCTCGTAGTCCTTGTCGTAGTAATCTCCCATGGGGAATACGATATCTATTTCGTCGGCTCCTGCCTCGACAGCGAGTGCGATTTCTGCAACTTTCACCTCTATGAAGCTTTGAGCTGAGGGGAAGCATCCTGCTACGGCTGCAATATCGACCGAACTGACGTCCAGCACAGTGCGAACAATGGGCACAAAGTTGGGGTATACGCATATCGCGGCGACATTGGGGAGATCTCCGTGCTCCTCTTCAAAGGCGTTCACTCTCTCGGTAAAGTCGGCTACGGACTGCTGCGAGTCAGTTGATTTCAGCGTGGTGAGATCGATGGTGTTGAAGAGGTGGCGCAGCACTTCCGGCTTGCGGTTCTCCTCAAGATGTTTCTCAAGGATCTCGTTGACTTTAGCGGCGACAAGAGTGTCGTCGGTGATTACCTGTGATTCAGCTATAGCCTGATTATATTTATCCATAATTCAATTATTTTTCAATTGTTAAACGCTCTGTACCCTTGAATCGTTGGCTGTCCCTGGTATTCTTTTTGGCGATATTGGCGGCAAAGGCTTCTGTGAGGCTGATGCCTGTCTGATTGGCTATTGCCGTGAGCACCCAAAGCAGATCGGCAAGCTCGTCGGCAAGATTGCTCTTGTCTCCCGGCTTTGCTTTTTGGTCGCCATATTTCCGGGCCATTACGCGCGCCACTTCTCCGGTCTCCTCTGCGAGTATGACGGCATTTGTGAGCGGTGAGAAATACCCTCCGCCGGTTGAGCGGATCCATTGGTCCACTATTTCCTGTATCTCTGAGAGAGTTGGGGATATGTGAGTCTCTGTTGTAGGGCAAGCCATGTGCTATTCTCGTAGTTTTGAGTCTATTATAATGGTCACCGGTCCGTCGTTGATGAGTTCGACCTGCATGTCGGCTCCGAATACTCCTGTTGCAGTTTCTTTTCCTGTAAGGCGTGAGCATTCCGAGCAGTAAAGTTCGTAGAGCGGTACGGCGAGGTCGTGACCTGCCGCATGTATGTAGCTGGGACGGTTCCCCTTGCGTGTGGATGCGTTGAGCGTGAATTGGCTCACGGCAAGTATGTCGCCGCCGCAGTCAATTACGGAGCGGTTCATCACCCCTTTGTCGTCAGGGAAAATCCTCATTGCCACAGTCTTTGCTGCGAGCCATCTGGCATCATCGGGATTGTCACCTTCGGCTACCCCTACGAGCACCATGAGCCCCGCGCCTATACTGCTGCGGAGCTCTGTGCCTATGGTGACCGATGCTCGGCTCACTCGCTGGATAACGAGTCTCATGATCTTAATGGAGTGGAAGGGTGGAAAAAGCAGAAAGTGAGGAGGGTGTGCCATCGCGGGTATGACACAGCCTCTTCACTTCATGATGTCAAATTAGATTCCGAGATCTTTCTTAAGAGCCTCGACTTTAGCCTTGGCAGATTTGGAGCATGCATTGTAGTCCTCGACATTGGCCATAGGCACGCGTACCTCCATGTAGAACTTGATTTTTGGTTCTGTGCCTGAGGGGCGCACTGACACCTTTGAACCGTCGGCGGTGAAGTACTGTAGCACGTTGGATGTGGTGGGGAAGTCAAGCTTCTCTACTGTTCCGTCGGCGTGGGTTGCGTTAAGCGACAGATAATCCTTGACAACCTCTACAGGGCTTCCTGCAAGCGACTTGGGCGGGTTCTCGCGGAACTGTTTCATGAGTGCCTGTATCTCCTCGGCTCCGCTCTTGCCGGGACGTACCACTGATATGCCTACTTCGAGGCTGAAGCCGTAGGTCTTGTAGATGTCGGCAAGCATTCCCTGGAAGTCCATGCCTTTGTCCTTGGCCCAAGCACATGCCTCTGCCATGAGTGAGCATGCCGATACAGCGTCCTTGTCGCGCACGAATGTCTCGGCGAGGAATCCGTAGCTCTCTTCGCCGCCTCCTATGTAGCGGAGCACATCCTCGTTGTCGCGCATCACGGCTGCAATCCATTTGAAGCCGGTGTAGCAGTCAAACATCCTCACATTGTTGGCGTCGCATATGCTCTTTATTGTCTCGGTGGTGACAATGGTCTTTACCACGAATTCATTACCCTTGATGAGCCCGAGCTCCTTGTTGCGGGAGATGATGTAGTAAAGAAGTATCATGCATATCTGGTTGCCGTTGAGCAGCACATATTCACCGTTATTGTCGCGTATCACACAGCCTATGCGGTCGGCGTCGGGATCGGATGCGAGAACAATGTCGGCTCCCACTTCCTTGGCTTTCGCGATGGCGAGTGCCATTGCCGAGGGGACCTCGGGGTTGGGTGACTCTACAGTGGGGAAATCGCCGCTCGGGATGTCCTGTTCAGGTACATGGATGGTATCGGAGAATCCGTAGTTTCTGATGGAGGCGGGGATGAGTTCTACGCCTGTGCCGTGGATGGGGGTGTAGACAATCTTGAGGTCTTTGTGACGTTCGATCACATCGGGGCTGAGTGAAAGACCCTTTATCTTGTCGAGATATACCTGATCGACTTCGGCTCCAATTATCTGGATCTTTGATTTGTCGCCTTCAAACTTGATCTCGCTCACATCCTTGATGCGGTTCACGTGGTCAATGATGTTGACGTCGTGGGGGGCGATGATCTGTGCGCCGTCCTCCCAATATGCCTTGTATCCGTTGTAGATCTTGGGGTTGTGTGATGCGGTGATGTTCACGCCGCTCTGGCATCCGAAGTGACGGATTGCGAAAGAGAGCTCCGGAGTAGGGCGGAAGCTGTCGAACAGATATACCTTGATTCCGTTGGCAGAGAAGATGTCGGCAACAATTTCGGCATATTTGCGTGAGTTGTTGCGCACGTCGTGGCCTACGGCAACACTGATCTCCGGAAGGTCCTTGAACGCTTCCTTAAGGTAGTTGGCAAGCCCCTGGGTGGCCGCGCCTACAGTGTATATGTTCATGCGGTTGGAGCCTGCGCCCATTATGCCGCGTAGACCGCCGGTCCCGAATTCGAGATCGCGGTAGAAGCATTCGATGAGGTCGGTCTTGTCGTCCGCGTCAAGCATACGCTGAACCTCTGCGCGGGTCTCTGCGTCGTATCCTTCGCCCAGCCAGACATTGGCTTTCGCGGTGACCTCCTGTAACAACTGGTCGTTTTCCATATCGTTGTAAGGTAAATTATTATGATTATTTATTGTAATTAGATCCTGATGTTTAGTGCGTATGATACACCCAATAGCAAAGGTAAACCTTTTGCTTCAAAAAAGCAAAATTATTTTCGTCCTTTGCCCGACAGATAGCGCAGTATGTGCATGGCCCATAGGTATATGCTTGATGGGGTTGCTGCCATATCGGTAGCCATGGTCTCTGCCATGGTCATAGGTGCTTCGGTGCCGAACTGGCTTGGGTAGAGCACTATCAGGTTTGTATTGGAGAAGTATCTGTGCAGAAATTCGGGCATGGCGTCCATGTCGCTTTCAAAGGATACTGCGGCTCTTCGGGAGCTTACCACAACGAGCAGGTCATCATCGTCGATGTCCTTGGATTTCACCACGAAATCATCAAAGCTCTCCACATTGTCAAAGCTCATCGGGATCTCGATCTTGGCTTGTGACAGCACGGTGCGTATCATGGGGATGCTGGAGTGCTCACACCAGAACTCGACTTTGCACCCTATGTGCCGCCCGAGGTTGCCTATTGCCTGAGCCCAGCGGCGGAATCCGGTCTCGAACTGGGCGTTCTTAGGGAGTGACACCACCATCTTGCGCATCGTAGACAGAGGGTTGAAGCAGCGGGTGATCACCAGCATGCGGTTGGTGCTTTGGAGCAGACGTTCTATCTTGTCTCCGAGGAATGTGTCGAGAAGCGCGTTGCGTCGGTGAAGTCCGATGATCACCTCCGTGATGTCGCGCTCCTCCATAGTGTTGAGCACGCCGGTGATGATGTTGAGGTCGTAACGCTCTATGGGGGTCAGCGATACTTCTACTGATGCGGCAGCGCGTTCGGCCACGTCAAGTGAGTTGCGGCTTATTGAGCGTGCCGATGCCGAGTTATCATTTCTCACATGCAGGGCATAGAAGTCTCCCGGTATGGATGAATCGGGAAATCGCATGGCGAGCGCGAGATCCACAATACCCGGGGCTGTGAGTGGATTCGATACTGCAATAAGGGTGCGCGGGCGTGTGCTTGACTCATCCTTGGAAAGCTCTTCATCGGCTTGTTTGAGCATCTGTACTTTAAGTTTGGATGCCGCGCGGGCTGTGCCCACTGATGACACCGAACATGTGACGAGTATCATCACCACCGTGCCGTTGAGGATCTCTACCCCGAAGAGCCCCATACGATAGCCTATCATCACCACGGCGAGAGCCACGGCTGTGTGGGCATTGGTGAGCTGATACATTATGGAACGGTCCACCGGGGTCAGGCCGAAAAGCCGTTGGGTCACCATGGCGGCAAGCCATTTGGTGAACATTGCCACTGCCGACATCACAGCAGCAATGTAGAGGGTGTCCCATCCGTGGGTGATCACATTGACGTCGATAAGCATTCCCACTCCTATCAGGAAATAGGGGATGAAGATGGCATTGCCTACGAATTCAAGCCGTCCCATAAGTGTGGATCGTCCGGGTATGAAACTGTTGAGCACAAGTCCTGCAAAGAACGCTCCGAACACCCCTTCAAGCCCTATCCATGATGCGACGGCTGCAGCAAAGAACACCATCACCATTATGTAGATGAACTGTTGGATGCCATCGTGGTACTTCTTGAAGAAGTAGCGTGTGAGCCTTGGGTAGACATAATATATCACAGCGCAGTACACTACGAGCGATATCAGTACTCTCAGCAATGAGCTTACCGAGCCGTCGCGGACTACTCCCACCACTCCAGCAAGTACAATGAGCGAGCCGAGCACGGCTACGATTGTGCCGGCAATGGCTATGATGACCGCCGGAGAGCGTGTGACTCCGAAACGTGCTACTATCGGGTAGGCAAGCAGTGTGTGTGCGGCAAACATAGATGCCAGCAATGTTGCCTCAGGCAGCCTCATGCCAAGTATGGCAATGGCTGCGACGGCTCCGAGGATCAGAGGTATAAAGAAAGTGAATGCCCCGAATACAAGCCCCTTGGGAAGATTCTTCTTCAGGTGGTACATGTCAATCTCTATGCCGGCAAGAAACATGAGGTAAAGGATTCCCACCTGACCGAACACTTCGAAGCTCATGTCTCGGTCCAGCAAGGCGAATCCGTAGGGCCCCACTGCGATACCTGCTATGATAAGCCCGATTACATGAGGTATTTTCAGGCGGTTGAGCAGCAGTGGAGTCACAAGGATTATTGCCATCACCGTGAGGAAGATGGGCACCGGTTCAGTGATGGCCGGCATTCTCAAGAGTGGTCCAATCTGCGAAATCATAGTACCGCAAATTTACTCAAAATCCTGCAAAATTGATATATAATCTTTCAAAATTCTGACTTTCATGCGGAATAATTAATATGACGCTCACAGGTGGAGCAGGATATCCGGAAGCTCATTTAGCGAACGGATTGTTATGGTCCTGTCCGGCAGTCTGGGCTGAGGTTTGTCTGCGTCCCACGGAGTGCCTGGGAGCAGCACTGTGACGCATCCTATGGAGTCGGCAGGTAGGATGTCGTTCTTCACACTGTCGCCCACTACCATGTATTTTGGAGCGGCCAATCCGGCAGCAAGCATGTCGGACCCTTCCATGTCGGCGATTCCTTTCAGAAATATCTCAGGATCGGGTTTGCGTATCCCGGCTTCAGTGCTGTCAGTGACGGTCCGGAACAGGTGGAGGATACCGAAATCCCTGAGCACGCTTCTGAGATTGCCATAAAAATTAGATACGATTCCTAATGGATAACTCTGTGCAAGGTAGGCAAGGGCGGTTCGGGCATCTGTCACACACTCGCGTGAGCATTCGTAGCATCGCATAGCAATCGCGTCGGAAAGATATGGGGCATCAATTCCGAGATATCGGAATTGCAGTGACACTTTTTTTCTCATAGACATGAGAAAGTCATCATTCGGCGTTATGATTCCCGACCCTTCCAAAGCTCTTTCGGCATATACATATGCTTTTCTGAAGTTGTCACGGTCTATATCCGCGCCCTCAGTCTCATAAGCACGGTATATAACCTCGCTCCAATGGTCGCCACGGCTATCGATAGTCCCGCCATAGTCGAATATGATTCCGTTTATATCGCTCATGGGGTTTATGAATTAAAAAGTAGGGAGGGGGCGTGCCCCCTCTGTCGGTGTAAGAAATAGGAATGTTATTTTTCTTCATTAAAGATATCATTGCCCCATACATTGACATTATTTTCAATGTATTCCACAATCCGATTCCAGTCGTTTATGTCTCTGATCGCATGATCATGAAAGCTCGTTTGCCATTCGAATGAATAGCCTTTTTCATGAGCGAATTTGGATACTGCGGATTTGATTCTGCCTATGTAATTGGAGAGGAGTGGTGAATGATGTCTGATTAGACGATCCTCTATTGTTGGATTCTCATTAAAACGTTCTTTGTCGTCTATGAGAATTATGGCATGAAAATGATTTGGCATTACAACATGATATGGTATTTCGATTGATGCATGCCTGATATTTGGTGATGACAGTTCTTGATTTAAAAACTGACCGATAGTTGAGTATAATATTTCATTATTGTGGATTTGTCCGAAATAATGTTTTTTATTTTTTGAGCAAACAGTGACAAAAAAAGCTCCATAATTATAGTCGATCCAATATGAACGAGGCGATTTTCTTTTTGGAAGACAGGTCATTGATATATAAATGTTTTTATGTCTGATTTGATGGTGTGTATTCTCGTTCAGCGGAGGGGGCACGCCCCCTCCCTACACTGTTTGTATGGGATAATTTTCCTTACACTGTTTGGGATGAATTCAGTATTTTCCCTCCTTAAGCTGGATGGTCAGTTGCTTGCACAGGTGTTCGTGTCGGTACATCATATAGGCGAGAATGATGTTGAGTATGGTTAGCTCGTATATGAAGTATAGCCATGGTTGTCCGATAAAGAGTGTTATGAACAATCCGATGGTTCGCCAATTGAATGTCAGTATGTTAGTGTATTTCATAAGTGGCAGTGAGAGCCGGCGGAATTCCTCACGGAATTTTAGGGGGATTTTGCCGTCCTGGAAGCGGCGGTTGAGTTCCCGGCGTAGACGTTGCATGGACGGAGAGGATGCCTCCTGCTGGACAGTGTAGTTGAGATAGGTTCTCATTGTCAGGCATTTCCAGAAGTTATTTTTCCACGTTACTCCCGACTCTTTGAGCTGACGGTTGAGATCTTCGGCATTGTCGAGCTCGCTACCCCCTTCACCCTTAAGGAAATAGAGATGGAACTGCCGATAATAATCTGCCATGGATGCTTGCTTGGCATGACATGCTCCCGCAAGCAGGGCTATTGACCACAGCAACCATGGGTGTTCTTGGAACAGGGGGATTGTAAGATTCTCTCGGAGTATGATGGCTATGTATATGGCGGCAAACCAAAAATCGCCGCTAAGTCCGTCGAGAATTCTGCCCAGCCGGGAGTACTGGTGCGTTATACGAGCGAGCTGACCGTCGGCACTGTCAAAAGAATTTGCCCATATGAGCAGGAGCATGCCGGCAATATTTATCCACAGATCCTGATAATAGAACATCACTCCTGCCCCTATTCCGAGAAATATCGAGGCTATGGTGATGACGTTTGGAGTGATGCCTAACCGTGCGGCTATCTGCGCCCACATAAAGCCTATGGGGCGGTAGAAAGCCAGGTCGATGTGTTCCTCTGTATCCATCGACTTGAGCGACTTGCGGTATTCATCACTCCATTTGCTCATTCTGCGATATATTTTTGATATGAGCTGATGAACTTGCGAAATCCACGGAGCCTCATGAGCCCTTGTTCGAATATAAGAGTGCCGATGAGGGTGACACCGATGCCGGCAAGCACATCGATAATATAGTGGTGGGAGGTGTAGACGGCTGTGAACCATATGCCGAGGCATATTATGGCAAACAATATTCTCAGCCATGCTCCGCATCTTGCTTTCAGCGAATATATGAACGCAATGAGCATATAGGCGGCGTGTAGTGACGGGAGTGCGGCGAACACATTGGAGTTTCGTGAGTAAAGCCCGTCGAATATCCCTATACCCATCATTTCGTCCCAGCGTCCCAGTCCGGCTGTCTCGCCGTGTGTGCCCGGAATGAAATCGAAACCGTGCATTGCCACATACCATGGCGGGGCGGCAGGGTGTACATAATATAGCGCGAACCCTAAAAGATTGACAAACAGGAATACGAGTGAGAAATGTAGATACACTTCATGCTGCTTGTCGAAGTATAGCCACAGTCCGAACAATATAGGTACAGGCACCCAGCACAGATAGAAGCATCCGGCAAGGAAATCGAGTATCGGGGAGGCATGCATTGCCCACCACTCGTTAGGAGTGACGATCACACCTGCAACTTCGGATGGCGCAGCAGGCAGGGTGATGCCGAATAGGCTTGACTCGGCGGAGTATAGCCCGAAGATGTCGACCGGATTGACCTCGTAGTTGGGCAGGATGTTCATCCAGTCGTATGAAATGCCGAATACAATGAATGGCATGAGAGCTACCACCAGACGCCTTGTGGTGCCTGTCACCAGAAGCATGAAGGCAAGGAATACGGCGATATAGAGATGCTCGGGGCGGAATCCTACAAATGTAGCTGTCACGGCAAGCCACACTGCGAGGCTCACGATGATGACTGTCGCCTCCTTTCTCGAAGGCAGTATGATGCCGTTGCCGAGCTTTGAATTATGGGTCACGTTCATCAGTGCGGTTATTTGATAAGCTGGCGGCGTGCGTGGCTGACGCGTGCAAATGCTGTAAGGTTGGCAAACACGGCTATTATTCCCATAGCTGTGATGAGGATTACAGTGGCGTCAAATCTTGCCGGATCAACGCATTGTCCTGTAATGCCTGTGGCGAGTGCTCCGGCACTTGTCACAACCACTCGTTCAGGACGCTGCATGAAACCTATTTTGCATTCCAGTCCGAGGCCTTCGGCTCGGGCGCGCACGTAGCTCACCATGATCGAGCCTACGAGTGCTACGAATGTGATGAGAGCTCCGCCCACATAGCCGGTCTGTATCAGATAGTAGCTGATGCCTCCGAGTGTGAAGAGCTCGCAGTAGCGGTCAAGCACCGAGTCGTACATGGCACCGAATACTGAGGACATTCCGCCCAGGCGTGCTACCTGTCCGTCAAGCATATCGAACAGGGAGAAGAGTATTATCACACCTCCCGCCCAGGTCACGAGATCGTAATTCATATGTTCGGGCGATCCTGTGTAGCCGGCATAGACGAGTATCACAGCTGCTGCTATATTGCCGAGAAGTCCGATGGTGGTGACCATGTTAGGGGTGACTCCCATGCGTATGAGAAGGCGTACAAACGGGTTGATCACGCAATAGATGCCCTGCTGAAGAGCATCGCGCATCTTCTTGAATGTTGATGTCTTGGGTTGCATTGTTATATCTGATTCAGGCATATTTGAAATGGATGATGATAGGGTAGAGGACTAATTGTTATTACTTTTCTTTGGATATGCTTTTTGGGGATTTTGCCGGGTGGAGAAAGAGGTTGACAAAGCGTATGGCATGCGGGTCAAATCCTGTGTGACGGTACACAAAGTTCTTCTGCATCAGAAAATTCCAGAATATCGATACAATAAGTGACACGCTGAGGCGTGCGGCTGCGTAGTAGCCGTTGGGCTTGAATCCGAGATCCTGAAGGAAGGTGAACTGGTCAAGCAGATCGTAAGCCACCTGAGTGCCGTACACGTTAAGCATGAGAGATCCGAACCACACCATGGCATATTTCACTGCTACAGCCTTGACCGGGATGTCCGAGGCGTGGAATGTGAACCGGTAGTTGATGCAGCAGTTCACTATGCCGCCACACATCGCTCCGATGGCTGTGGATATCCATGGCGCGAGATGGACGAATGCGAAGAATACGAACCCCACTCCCATGTCGATCCAGGATGCTATCTGTGAGGATATCGATGAGCGCAGAAAAGTAGTCACTATATCGCCTCCGTTGAGAAACCGGTGCTTTATTTTGCTTATATTTGCCATTTAATGTCGTTTTGTTACTTGTGTTTTTTGATTTCGGCAAGGATCGACCGCGCTATCACTGCTGATGCCTCCACCCGGCATGGGGCGAAGCTTGGCCAGTCGTTGAAGTCGATGATGCGGAATGTACCGTCGGCATCGATGATGGCATCTCCGCCGTAGATGCGTATGTCCAGTATGTCGGCAGCGCGGTTGCATGTCTCACGGAATTTCGGCAGGTCAAATCGTGTCTCTTCGTTCTTTTTGGCTGATGCACGGTCGTCCCCTTTGGCGGAGTAGCTTTTTTCAAACGGGAAGAAATAGTAGAAATAGTCGGTGTCCCTTACGCCGTAGAATTTCACTTGGTCGCCGTCAAGATGGCGGTTGATAACGGCTCTCTTTATGCCTCGCAGGAAGTATTCCTGCAACACTTCCTGTGCTTCCTCAGGGTGGCGTACATATGTCACATCCTCCTTGTGCATAGCGTAGAGGTCGCCTCTTTTTATCCATGCTCTCTGCATCCCTATCCGCTCCATCTGTTCGGTGACGGTCTGGTTGGTGTTGACCATCAGGCTTTCAGGATAGGGGATTCCTGAGCCGAGCAGTATGCGTGTGAGGCGTTCGCGGGTGCAGTTCTCAACTCCGTAGCCTGAGTTGATCACCAGTTTCCCTTCATCTTCAAATGCCTGTAGGATGGGGAATGAGCGTTGGTCGCGGCACATATGTATTATTATAGGCTCTTTGACCGCTCCGGCTATGAGTTGTTCCTCGGAGTAGGTCTTGACCTCACAGCCGCGTTTGCGCAACTGCTCACAGGTGAGGTTGAGGATTGCAGCATCGTTGCCTATGTGGTTTGGGGAATATGCCCCGGCACGGAGGATTGCAGCTATTTTAGTGTCCGCCATATTGTGATGATGGTTGATTGTCTGATGGGTGTGCGAGAAGAGTTGCTTTGGGGATATCATCGGCGTGGTCTATGTCGATGATGCGGCTGAAAGGATATGCTTTTAGGCGCATTCCGGATGCAGCGAGTGCGCGCTGGAAGTCGCGCATGCGAGTCAGTCCTGCCTTCATGCATTCGTCAAGTATGTCGAGTGCTGTGGTCGGCAGGGTGTATACACCGCCCGATACATAAATCGTGTCGGGGCGCGCGGTGTCGAAGAATCCGGTTATCATGCCGTCCCGGTCTGTCGAGATGTACAGGGGCTTTTCGTCGTCGATATAGGTAGTGACTGCCATATATCCGTCGGCATCGCTGTCGTTACGGAAACATTCGAGATACCGGTCGAACTCCTCTGGACGGAACACAGTATCGACTGTCGTGAGACAGAATTCCCGGCTTCCGGCTAAACAGGATCTTAATGCGGCAAGGCTGTGCATGGAACCTTGTGTGGTGCCGAATATTACGTTGTCCGCATCCTCCCAAGGTGCTTTGCCTGATGCGCCGGTGCTGTCCAGGTATTTTCCTGACGACGGATTGATTATTATGCTCACACTCTCACAGTCAGGCTGTGAGCGGAACATTCCTATGAGCCGTTCGAGCAGGGTCACGCCACATAGGCGCACCAGAGGTTTGGGGGTATCGATACCCTCTTCTCTAAGGCGTGAACCTTCTCCGGCGGCTATGATGGCGTAGTGCATTGCTCGATGCTTTGGTGGGTCTATTCTCTTGCTCCGCGGTCGAAGTTCTGTTTTTTGAGAGGGTTGGCGGTCGCTTCCTTCTCGCGCAGGCGGTTGCGGTATATGTCAAGAGCCATGTATATGGCTTCCCGGAGCGACTGCGGATCGGCTTCCCCTTTTCCGGCAATGTCAAATGCTGTCCCATGATCGGGGGAGGTGCGCACCACCGGCATGCCTGCGGTGAAATTGATCCCTCGTTCGGCTGCGAGCAGTTTGAAAGGTATCAGTCCCTGGTCATGATACATGGCGAGCACGCCGTCAAACTTCCGGTAGTTGCCGCTTCCGAAAAATCCGTCGGCAGCATAGGGTCCGAAAGCGAATATATGTTTCTTGTAGGCTTCTGCGATGGCTGGTTCGATTATCTCATTGTCCTCGGTGCCTATCACGCCATTGTCGCCGGCATGAGGATTGAGCGACAGTACGGCAATGCGTGGAGAGTGTATGCCGAAGTCGGAGATGAGCGACTTGTTGAAGCGGGCTATGCTGTCGTAGACTGTTTCCTTGGTGATATTGCCGCTGACATCGGCCAATGACTTATGGATTGTGACAAGGGCCACACGCAGGTTCTCTCCTGCCATTATCATCATGGCCTTGGAGCCGTCACCCACGCGGGATTCAAGGAATTCGGTGTGTCCCGGAAATGAAAATTCTTCGCCATGGATGGCGTCTTTGCTTATGGGACAGGTGACGAGTACATCGATCAGTCCCTCCCTGAGATCGGACACCGCACGCTCAAGGGCCGAAAGTGCGGCGGCACCTCCTGCCTGGGTGCATTGACCGGCCTCGGGCATAACACTTTCGGGCACCACATTTATCATGTAGTTGTGCTCGCCGTTGGAGCTGGCTTCCGAAGGGGTGTCAATCTGGCTGAACTTCACTTCCGGAAGTTCCATCATCTTGCGGTAGAATGCGGCTATCTTTGCCGACCCATACACAATCGGTGTGCATAGCTCGGCTATCCGGGGATCCTCAAGTGTCTTGAGTATTATCTCGTAGCCTATGCCGTTGATGTCTCCGTGGGTGATGCCCACTTTTATTTTTCTGTTATCCATTGGGTATTTGCTTTATTTGGCAGTGCCGTCGCTCTGCTCTATGATAGAGACTATACGGTCGAAGTTGACACCCATCTCTTCAAGATCGTGGATGATTGCTTCGGTATCGCCTCCGGCATCGGAATAGTCCTGAAGGAGATATACCATGTAGTAAGTCTCGGCATAGCGGTCGGTCTGCTGTAGGGTGGCGTATTGCCATGGGTCGAGGCTCTGATAATATCTCACGTTGCGTGCGTAGCGTCGCAGCTCGTTCTCAAGGAGTTCGAGGGCGTGGACCGAGGCTTCCTTGTTGCCGGTTGCTATCCCTATGCGGGCATATAGCTGAGCCATCTTCTGTGGTATCTGCACTGCATAGGGCGATGCTGCCTCAGGAAGTTTCTCTTCCATAAGTTTCAGAAGGTTGAGCGACTTGGCATACCTGTCGGCCTTGTAGGCTTCGATGGTGGCTTTGTCGGCATCGCTCATGGCGGTGCTGTCCGCACGTTCTGCCATCACCGCCTCGTTGATTAGCGCGGTGGCTGCCTGGAGAATGTAGGAGCGTGTGGTGGTGACCATACGGCGCACTGTCTCGTCAAGATACACCTGTCCCGGCTCTGTTACCTTGTCGAGGCCTCCCCAGCGGAATTTCTCTGTGATGTTGCGGTAAGCCTTGTCGGTATTTACTGCTGAGATGTCGTGGTCGGAGTTTTCGTCGTTGATCACCGGAGTGATTTCGTAAGCCATACCTGTGGAGCGCATATAGGGTTGCAGTCCGAGGTAATAGTCCGATGGTACTGTTGAGGCGAAATAGATGGGACGGTTCCAGCCGTTCTTGATCGAAGTGTTGATCATGTCGAGGCTCAGCACTTGGCTGAGGGTCATGCCTCCGTGGCCTGATGCTTCCGCATCGTTGTTCATATCCACCGATATAACCGGCTGGGCATGGCTGGCTTCATTCTCTGTGATGCGGCCTGCCTTGACAGCGGCGTTCACATCGACAGGGATATACATGTTGGTATGCTTCATCATCGGTGCGCCCCATGCATTCTGGCTTGACTTAAGGTCGTAGAGCTGTGCGAGCGATGAGTCCACAAGCACTGCCGATGTGTCGGCATCGGTAGCGAAGTAGTTGAAGTTCATGCGGTCGTATGCATAGTCCTCAGGTTTGGCGAGAGTCTCTATGCCGGCAGCTTCATAGGATGGATGCTTCACCTGGTTGGCATACCAGTCGGTAGTGAGGTAGCTGAGGTTGACAACCTTTACATCGGTGCGGTGACCTTCTACCTCCTGGGCGTACCAGAGGGGGAATGTGTCATTGTCGCCGTTGGTGAATATGATTCCGTTCTCGTCCACCGAGTCGAGGTAGTTCATGCCGAAGTCGCGGGTGGTATATCTGCCTGAGCGGTCATGGTCGTCCCAGGTCTGTGACACCATCTGAAGCGGCACAGCCAGACCTATGATGCATGCAATGATGGCGGCTGACAGAGACGCTTTCGGCGATACATTGTCCTCTATGGGAGTCTCTATGCCGTCAGTGAACTCATATGCGTTGTCATCGGAGTCGGAGGCTTCCGATGGTGTCCCCTCGATAGCCTTCGGAGCGGTTTTCTTTGTCATAGCCATGCACACTATCTTCCATACTCCGGCTACACCCATGCCTATCCATATTGCGAAGGCATAGAATGATCCGGCGAAAGCATAGTCTCGTTCGCGCGGCTGTGATGGGGTCTGATTCAGGTATAGAACAATGGCTATGCCTGTCATGAAGAATAGGAAGAACACTACCCAGAACTGTTCGATACCTCTCTTTGACACGAATGCCTGCCATCCGAGACCTATAATGCCGAGCAGGAGCGGGAGCATATAGAACACATTGTGCCCGGCGTTCCCTTCTCCATCACTGTAAGGGAGGAGGCTCTGGTCGCCAAGTCGTGGGGTATCGATGAACGGTATGCCTGAAATCCAGTTGCCGTGGTTGACTTCTCCGTTGCCCTGGATATCATTCTGACGTCCTGCGAAGTTCCACATGAAATAACGCCAATACATGTGGTTGAGCTGGTAAACGAGGAAGAATCGGAGGCTTTCGCCGAATGTGGGCTTTATGCGGTCGGTGTACTGTAGCACATTGCCTTCACTGTCGACATATTGTGTTACTTTTGTGGGTGTGCCCTTGATACCTCCGATCCAGTCGGAATATGCCTGGGTGTGGGCTCCGCTGTATATGCGGGGGAACAGCATGTCGAGCTCGGGGCTCATGCGGTAGTCCTTCTTGTAGCCCTGGAATATGTATTTGTCAGGCTGGTCGGGTGATGATTTGGTGACTTTGGAGTATTGGGGCGCACCGTTGGAGTATTGCGGGGAGAGCTGTCCTGATGGGTCTGCCTCGTAGACGATGCTTGACTGATGGGTCTGCCCATAGAAGAGGGGACGTTCGCCGTATTGTTCACGGTTGAGGTAGGATGCGAGGGCGAACACATTGTCAGGTGCGTTCTGATTCATCGGCGGATTAGCTGACGAACGTATGAGCAGAAGTGCGTAGCTTGAGTAGCCTATGAAGATTACGAAGATGCTCATCACTACAAGGTTGAGTATCCTCACAGAGAGCTTTTGTGACCAGAACAGGTAGCCTATCACCCCTGCCATTATCACCACCGGAATCCACATGCTGTTGCCTATGAACGGGATTCCTGAGAGCAGGATGCTTAGTGCAACGCTCCAGCGTATGCGTTTTACGCTTGTCTGTCGGTACAGCTCGCGTATCGCCCATATGAATGATGCCACGGCAAGGATGGCATAGAAGAGCACGCCTACGTTGTAGCTGAACCCTAAAGTGTTGACAAAGAAGAGTTCGAAATACTGTGATACCTCGATGAACCCTGGGACGAGTCCGTAGAGGATGAGCCCCACCACAATGGCTGATACTGCAAGCGTGATGAGCGAGCCTGTTGCGGATGTGTCCTTCCACAGACGGTAATATATCACGAGCCCTATTGCCGGTATACACAAGAGGTTGAGCAGATGGACGGCAATCGATATGCCGATCACATAAGCTATGAGTATAAGGTATTTGTCGCTGTGGGGCTGGTCGGCTCTGTTCTCCCATTTGAGGATAAGCCAGAACACCAATGCTGTGCAGAACGATGAGAAAGCATACACCTCACCCTCGACAGCCGAGAACCAGAATGTGTCACTCCATGTGTAAGCCAAGGCTCCGCAGATTCCAGAACCGAATATCACAAGCATCTGTGTGAGAGATAACCTTTCGGCGTTATCCCTTATTATAAGGCGTTTTACCAGGTGTGTTATAGTCCAAAAAAGCAGAAGTATGGTTGCAGCCGACAGGAGTGCCGACATTGAGTTGACCATAAGGGCCACTTTGGTTACGTCGCCAAAAGCAAAGTTGACGAAGAAACGTGCTGCAAGCATGAAGATTGGGTTGCCCGGAGGGTGTCCTACTTCGAGTTTACAGCCTTGTGAAATGAACTCGGGGCAGTCCCAGAAGCTTGCGGTAGGCTCTACGGTGAGAAGATATGTCACCGCGGCAACAGCAAAGCATACCCACCCTAAGATGTCGTTGATGAGATTGTATCGTTTCAACTGTATTTACTTTATGTGCTTTATTTACTCGATTTATATTAGCCTTTGAAGCGGATTATGCCCATTGCCTCGCGAACTTCGGATAGTGTCTTTGAGGCACGTTCGCGAGCTCGTTCGGCTCCTTGTTTCACCACTTTTGCTATGTATGCCTCGTCGGCACGTATCTCATTGTAGCGTTCGCGTATTGGGGTGGTGACTTTGAGTATATCCTCGGCAAGCTGTTTTTTGAGGTCGCCATAACGTATGGAGCAGTCGGCATAGGCGTCTCTGTACTGCTGTACGATTTCCGGACCCGAGGTCAGCTCAAGTAGTGTGAACAGGTTCTCTACAGGTTCCGACACAGGGCTGTTCGGCTCCTTGGGGCCTTCGTCGGTCTTTGCACGCATCACTTTCTTGCGAAGCACCTTCTCATCGTCGACGAGATAGATGCAGTTGCCTTCGCTCTTGCCCATCTTTCCTGAGCCGTCAAGTCCGGGCACTTTCACTGCATGGTCTCCGAAGTTGAAGTTCTCGGGTTCGGGGAAGAGGTCGACACCGTAGAATGAGTTGAAACGTCGTGCGAAACGTCGTGTCAGCTCCAGGTGCTGCTCCTGGTCTTTTCCTACAGGCACTTTGTGGGCTTTCTGTATGAGGATGTCAACAGCCATGAGTGTGGGATAGGTGAGGAGCCCGGCGTTGACACGCTTGTTGGTGTCAGCCCCGATAATCTGTTTCTCGATATCCTGTGAGTCGTCGCTGATGCCGAGCTGTTTGCGTGCCTTGTCCTTGAAGGAGGCTGTGCGCATCAGTTCTCCGATGCCTACGTGCATGTTGAGCAGCAGGTACATCTCGGAGATCTCGGGAACATCGCTCTGTACGAATATTGTCGCTTTGTCGGGGTCGACTCCTGCGGCGAGGTATTCTGCGAGAATGTTGTGCACATTCTCATGTAGAGCCTTGGGGTCGGGGTTGGTGGTAAGTGCGTGAAGGTCTGCTATGAAGTAGAGGCAGTCGTAGTCATCCTGCATCTTGACAAACTTGTTGAGTGCACCATAGTAATTGCCCAAATGTAGATTGCCCGTGGCGCGGATGCCCGAGAGCACGATTTCTTTATTTTCCATGTCGATATCGTTGGATTATTTGGGGAGCAAAGTTACAAAAAATACTCCAAAGCACCAAAGCTAATTTTCAGACCTTTATATGTGTTAACGATGGTGAAATCAATCATGCTGTGATCCTCTCCCGGATCTCTTTTCCGGCATGTATTTCCCATCTTGTGATCAGTCTGTGGCAATTATGGTATTTGACGGACCACCCCCGCTACAGGATTCCTGTAGCGGGGGTGGTTATTGCTTTACGGAGTTTATCTGCTCCTGCTTTAGATTGACTGGCGGTTTACTTGTAGAAAGTGTTCATGTTGTTCTTTACTTTCTTGTTGCCGATGAGGATGGCGGGAAGGTTGCCTCCCATGCGGGCTGCACCTCTCTGCTGCATATAGCGCACTGCATTCTCATTGACATCGAAGGGGCGGCCCTCATTGTCGATGCCGGTCACCTGAAGTACGATTACGGCATTGTTGCCTTTGACAGGTCCTACAAGTTCGCCTGCCTTGGCTATAGCCACGCGTCCCTGAAGTTCGCTTTCGCCCATGCCTATGCCGGGTACAAACTGCTGACCGAAGTTTACGGTAGTTGTGTCGACCTCTGCACCCATGAGTTTGGCGTAGCCTGCTATGTCATTCGCTTTTCCGGCGTAGTCAGCGATGAGCTTGGCTGCCTTCTTGTCATTGCGTACACGACGTGCGAGTGCGTCATTGAGCTGCGGGTCGCGGGTGGGAGTATAGTCGTCGTAGATGTCCTCAAGAGCCACAGCGAGGAATGTGCCGCTTTGCAGGTCGCCGAATATCTGTGACACGTCACCCTTGTCGGCATCCATTGCCCATGCTACTGCGGAGTGGCTGTCAGAGATATTGCCCATTGATGGGCTGGAAGCTGAGATGTAGAAGGGGAATACAGTATAACCGCCTGCCTGTGCGCTGTCGGCAAACTCGCGGGCAGTCTTGTGGGTGGACACGTAATCCTGAAGCTTGGATTCGAGTTCGTTTACTGTAGCGTTGGAGGGCTCGGTGGTGAAGCTTACTGTTGCGATGTCATATACGGTAGTGGGGGCATTGCGCTTGGCGATGCGTACTATACGGCCATTCTCAGCGAGTGTGTCAGGGGTGAAGTATACACCTTCTGCGCGGTTGGCGATGAGCTCTTTTACGGCGGTTGCGTTTGCGTCAAGGAGTGATACCTCCATGTCCTTCTGCGACTGTGCCACGAGCGGAGATGCTGCAATGGAGTCGAATGATGCGCCTCCGTTGAGGAGTCCTGCGAGTGAATCGATCTGAGCTTTGGTGCCCTGGATCGCCATGAAGTCGAGTGTCACTTTGTCGGACTGCTGAGACTTGCCGATGAGCTTGGCGATGGTATAGTCGTTGCCGCTCTTGTTCACGAGGGTCGCGTTGCCTACGGAGAGCGAGTCGAGTGCGTTTTTGAGGCGAGCCTGCTTGTCGACATCTGCCTGTGATAGCATCTGGCGTTCCGCCACGAATTCAGGCATGTCGCTCAGGCCTTGGGTCTCTGGCTGGTTGTTGAGGGCGAGGATAGCGTCCTCGACTTTCTTCTGTCCTGCGAGGATGTCGGCCTGTGAGGGGATGATGTTGACTGAGATGTAGTTTACAAGGCGCATTGGCTCGGTGAGAGCGTAGCGGTTCTTCTCTGATTCATAGAGTTTCTTGATGTCAGATCCGTCTACCGGGAATTCTTCATCATTGAGCGATGAGAAGTCCTTTTTTGCATAGATGATGTTGGCTGTAGGTGTGTTCTCGTCATAGAGTGCCTTTGCATCAAGATCGTTGGCGGCGAGAAGTCCTGTGAAGAGGTTCTGGAACTTCTGCTGGAGGAGCATCTTCTCGACGCTCTGTTCCATTTGCAGCCAGTACTGCTGTAGCTGCATTGCCTGTTCCTGGGGCATGCCGTATTTTGTGGGGTTGAAAGCCATGTCGTGAGCAGTGGCGGCATCAGGGAGCCCTAATTGCTGCTGCACCATGCGGTCGACGTAAGCTGAGTTCTTGCCTACCATCATTTCTGTGAGCTCGGCATCAGTGACCGTGAGACCGAGATTCTGCACCTCCTGGTTGAAGAGCTTCTCGGCGATGATTGCGTCAAGCACCTGTTGCTGTAAGAGCGCATTGTCGATGCGCTGTCCGCTCTGCTGGGCCTGCTCTGAGGCTTCCTGGACGCGACGCTGGAATTCCTGTACATCTACTTTCTGATTTCCTACCTCTGCGATAGTGGTCCCGGTGCCGAAGAGTGTGCGGCCCGAGGTGAAGAAGTCACCGATGACAAAAGCCAGCAAGGCGGCTCCAACGATGATCAGCAAGAGCACTGACTTGCTACGGATTTTTTCGAGTGTTGCCATTCTATGTTTAGATGATTTTTTGATTATTCGGTTTGGTATGCTAAGGTGTGCGCATGGGGACTCCTTGCGCAATTAACGCACAAAGGTACAATATTTTCGCTATAATCCAAAAGGATAACAAGGTAAATTAACGGTTTTCACGGTAAAATCTTTGTGAGATCGCAGCTGCAATGCGTGCTATTATGTAGACTGACGCCATCGTCAGTACTATGAGGGCTGAGCATGGGACGTTGATGACGGTGGCAAGCAGAAGTCCCGAGAGAGAGCAGAGCAGTGAGATTGCAATTGACAGCCACATTATGGAGCTGAAACGCCTGACGAATGCTTCGGCTGTCATCTGGGGCAGTGAGAGCATCGACATCAGCAGCATCACCCCCACAAGCCGGATGGTGAGAACTATGCACACTGCCACAAGGACGGTCATGGCAGTGGATATGAATGTGACAGGAAGGTGGCGGACCCTGGCGAAGTCGGCATCGAACGCACATATCACTATCTGCCTGTAGCGAAGGGACATGAATATGATCAGCACGGCAGTGAAGAGGAAAAATGCCCATAGATCGCTGCGCGTGATGGTGAGGATGTTGCCGAAAAGGAATGAATTGAGCTCGGGGACATATCCCGGAGTGAGAAATATGAACAGTGTGCCTACAGCCATGCCGATTGCCCATATTACGGCGATGGCTGAGTCCTCCCGGACCCTGTGGCGTGCTGCCATCCATTGGACTCCGAGAGATGAGCCTATGGCGAATACCGCGGCCATTGCCACCGGGCTGATCCCTAAGAAGTAGCCGAGTCCGAGTCCGCCGAAGCATGCATGGGTGACTCCTCCGGAGATTGACACGAGGCGTCGGCTTACTATGTAGGTGCCTATAATTGCCGATGATATGCTCAGAAGCACCACGGCTATAAGTGCGTTGAGAAAGAAGTCGTAATGAAACAGTTCCATAAGATATCAAAGTGCCCTCCTATTCACATAGCATCATCCATTCATCGCGGAGGGGATGGGGCAGAGGGATGTTGCGTTGAGTGAGTGCCGCCCCCCAGCCATACACCTCGTCATGCCGGAGTGTGTACAGGATCTCGCGGAATTCTTCGATTTCGTCGTCGGTGTAGCTGTCAGGGTCGTGTCCTGCGAAGCGGTCAAGTTCCTCGTCGTTGTAATAAAGATCTTCGGGCCGGGACAATTCTTTCTCGCACACGGCATGACGTCCGCAGCACAGCTCTCCGTTGTCGTTTTCGTCGGGCATAGCGGAGGCATGGTCATCGGCATGCTCTCCCTCGGATGTCGTGTATTTATGATGTAGGCATAGCAGTATGCCTGCGATGACGGTTACGGACAGTATTATCAGCGATCCTGTCATTTGTCTCCCTCCTTTTCAGAATCGGACGGCTCCTCTTCGTTTGCCTCAAGTATAGAGAAACCTGCGGAACTGAGGTCCTGCCAGAATCCGGGATAGCTCTTGGTCACCACTTCTGCGTCGCGGATTATTATCCCGGGGATGTATAATGCTATGGGTGCAAGACTCATTGCCATCCGGTGGTCGTTGTAGGTGTCGAATACCGGCATTTCGGTGATACGTACTCTGCGTCCGTCCCACCGGAGTGTCCCGGGAATGCTGTCGTCGAGCATTATCCCGAGTTTTGTCAGCTCGTTCTTCAATGCTGCCACGCGGTCGGTCTCCTTTATGGCGAGTGTGTGAAGCCCGGTGAAGTTGAAGGGGATTCCGAGCATTACGCAGGTCACTGTGACATACTGTGCGAGGTCCGGACAGTCGGAGAAGTCTATGTTGGCGCGAGCATCCGCGTCAGGATTGGCAAGGAGATCGGTGCCTCCGTCCTCTCCGACCCAGTCGGTGTCAACACCGATTTTTGAATATATGTCGGCAAGGCATCGGTCTCCCTGACAGGAGTCGTTGACAAGATTGTCGATGGTCACTGCGCCTGCCGACAGGGCCTCTATCTCGTACCATGCCGCTGCTGCGCTCCAGTCTCCCTCGATCTCGCGAGGCGAGGATGGTGCCCTGTAAGTTGAGGGGGGGATGGTTATGGTGTTGAGATAAAATTCGCTTTCCACTCCGTGGTCTCTCATCATCCTGAGGGTCATGAGTATATATGGGCGGGAAGTGATTTCCCCAAGAAGGGTCAGCTTGAGTCCGTCAGCCATGGCGGGGGCGGTCATCAGCAGTGCTGATATATACTGTGAGCTCACGGATGAGACGAGCGAAAGCTCTCCTCCCTTTAGTTTCTTGCCGCGTATGCGGAGTGGCGGGTAGCCCTCTTCCCCTATGTACTTTATATCGGCTCCGAGTGTGCGAAGCGCATCCACAAGCACACTTATGGGGCGTTGGCGCATGCGTTCCGAGCCGTCAAGGGTTATGTCACATCCGGGGCGGCATGCGTAATATGCCGTCAGGAAGCGCATTGTGGTCCCTGCCGCTCCTACGTTGACAGTGCGGTGCAAGGATTCGCTGTCATCGCGCAGTGCCGATACCATTGTGTCAGTGTCATCGCATTCGGCAACCTTTGGCAGCGGTGATGAGCCTGAGGTGAGGGCGTTTATTATGAGTGCGCGTGCGCTCATGCTCTTGGAGAGAGGGAGCGATATGCGTGTCTCAAGGAATTCTTCGGGGGGGATATGCGGATGTTCATTGTCCGTTTGGATTTTATGTCGCACCGACACCATTTTGCTGGAGTCGCTGCATTTACTTGGCTGACACGCCTGTCACCACTATCCTTTGAGAGCCGCGCCAGGGCAGAGTGCCGTAATATTTCTGTGTCGTGAGGGTCACTTTCTGCCCTGTGCCCTGATAGGACTGGATGAGGTGTCCCAGAGAGTCGTTGGGGATAGAGAAGTAGAAGTCGCGCGAATAGATCTGCGATGTGTCGTTGAGGTGGCTTTCGGATATCATCTCTCCTTCATAGGTCTTGAAGAAAAGTCCGCGTCTTTCGACGAGCGTTATGTAGCCGGTAGTCTTGGTGTCGGATGTGTACGGCACGTAGTAGCGTATGTGGAATGCTACCGAGAGCATAATTGCCACTATAAGGAAGAACCATATGAGTCGCCTGCGTGCGCGACGGCGTTTTTTTATAGGTGGTTCCTGTTGGATGGCTGGCTCATCTCTTCGTCCGGAGCTCTGGGTTGGTGCCGATGAGCCAGGGAATGAGAATTCGTTGGTTGATGCGGTTGTGTTTCCGCTGTCAGAGGGTGATGTGTCCTCTTGTCCTACGTTGGGTTGGACAGTGGCATTGCTGTCACTGCCGGTGTTGTCTCCTGTGTTCTTCTCAGCTTTGTTTTTGTCGCTGAAGTCCCGCAGGAAATAATCGTCATTACTGTTGATCCATTTCATTTTTTCGAACGTTTGTCCAGGGCTATCCACGCAAATGTGAATAACCCGAGGATGATGGAACTAATAGTCTGTACGCTGAGGGCAAGATTGGCAAACGAGGTCATATACCCCTTGTCAAGTCCCGGGATTCCTGCCGAATATAGTCCGAGACCGAATATCATGGCCCATTGCCATGGTCCGATGCCTCCGTTGGACGGCACAAGCATTGATAGGCTTGTGAGCACGAAGCATACAAGGAGTGCTGTGAATCCGTGCTGAGTTATGACCTCGGCGGTGAGTGGAAACGACATGAACGCGCAGCCAAGCCCCAGTATGTAGCATCCCCAGAGTACTAATGTATAGAAAAACCATTCCCATTTGCCTCGCATACTGGTGATGACGGCAAAGCCTTTCCAAAGCCCTTTCCAGATATTGCGCAATGATGAGACTGCTTTGCTGTCAGGATAACGCAAGTACAGCCACACGGCAATGACTGTGCAAGCAGCTATTGAGCCCCAAAGCAGCGGTGATGTCAGTAGCGAAAGTATGCCCGATATACGGTCGGGGTTCTGCCCGAGGTATGACATTAGCTGAGGTCCTGCCATGGCAAAAGTGGCTAATGTTATTATCGCTACTGCTATGGTGTCGGCAAGGCGGTCGGCAACCATGGATCCGAACACTGTGGTGAAGGGGGATCTATGTCTCTCAGCAATGAATCCTGTGCGCCATATTTCACCGAGGCGTGGGAACACAAGATTGACGGCATAGGTGCCGAACACACTGAGGGTGAGCACCCATAGAGACGCTTTGATGCCGAGAGCACGTAACTGGAGCCTCCAGCGTGCGGCGCGTGCCACCTGGGCTCCGATCACAAGGAGCAGGTTGGCCCCGATCCAACGGAAGTCACACTCGGTGCGTATGGTGTGCCACATCTCGTGCAGGTCAGTCCCTTTGACCAGCATATAGCAAAGGCCGACAGTGATTGTGACCGGGACGCCATATTTCAGCAGGAATCTCAATAGTGAGATCCTGTGGTTGCTGATGGTATGTTGCCTTGGATGCTGCATTGGTGATATGTGTGTGGTTGCTGATCTGAGATGTGTCAGTCGGCGGGCGCGGGTTGGTTATCAATAATTCCTGTAACGGTAGTTGTCATCGTAGCTGTTGCCGTTGATGAGGTTTCCGTTGCGGGTTGCGGAGTTCATGAATGGGTCGTCAAAGAATTCGTCCTCTTCCTCTTCATCGGTGGGACGCTCGTCCGGGTCACCTTTCTTGCGTTTGGGCTTGTTCTTCTTTATTTCCTGAGGTTTCTGCTGGTCCACAGGGAGCTCGTTTATATTCCAGCTCTGCTCAATGGTCCAGTTCTTTTTCAGGTTGATCTTCTTGGGGTAGTAGTACACCTCTTCGGGTTGTATCGAGTCGGCTATGGAGCCAGTGGTCCATTCGCCGTCATCGTTGGCGTCGATGAAAAGTCGGGCATAATAAGTGCCTGGCGAGAGGTATTGTATTGTGGCGAGTGAGCCGTTGACTGGAGCTGCGGCTACCGGCTTGTCAGAACTGCTGAGCACTTCAACGATCCCTTTTCGGCCGTCAAGTCCTGATACGTTGAATGATATTGCCGAGTAGTCCTCGCTCTTCTTGGTTGTGAATTCGTGGACTAACTGTACGTTGTCGAGTCCGTAGATGTCGACTACGGCGGCGGAGTCTATTGTGAGGCGGTATTTTGAGCCTTCTTCCCATTTGTATGGAGCAGTGAACACCATGGGGTGCAGCAGTTCCGGTCGGGAGAAACTTGGCGGCACGATGTTGTACCACAGAGTGTCGACCTGTATCTCAAGTTTCACAGCCGTAGTGTCGAATCTTTGTATCGGTGTGCCTGCGGTGAGAGTGAGTCCCTTGTGCAGATCCTGGCTGTTGCCTGATGAGATTCTGAGTTCCATATGTGGCACAGGCGGTATGGAGTCCTCCTCTTCATCGTTTTTTTTCTTTTTCTCTTTCTTCTTTTTTTCGGGACGCATGTTGAATTTCAGCGTGTCGGTGCCCCATGTGAGATTGTCGAGGGTGTCAGTGCGCAGGTAGGTCGCCTCAATGGTTATGGAGTCGAGCGACACGAGCGAGGTGTCGGATATCCAGTAGGTGAGGGTGTCGAGAGTGGGTGAGGCGTCAAGGGTGGACCAGGTGGATATCTCATCGCCGGCTCTATGGGTGTTGAGCAGGCGCAGTATGGGCAGCGTGTCGGATTTTGCTCCGAACTGGAACGTGATCTTATTTCTCTCAGGGCGTTTGTAATCCTTGAGGTATTGCGATGTGTACCCTTCGTTGAACCATGTAAGGAGCAGGTCGTCAGGAAGGAAGCGGGTGGCGTTGCGTGTCACGAGAGAGTCTCTTTCGCCTGTTGAGCGTGTGAGTGTGTCAGTGACCACGGTTGGCTCGGATGTTGGGGAAATGGTGACATCATAGAATGCCACATCCTCTGAGCGGTCCCAGTGATAGTCGCGGTTGATGTCGTTGAGTGCATACACGCGATAGCTGCCTGCCTTGAGATTGCGCAAGGTGAACTGTCCCAGCTGATTGGTCTTGGTTATACGCTCAAACGGCAAGGTGGAGATTGCTGTGTCGGAGGTGTTGGAGTATACTCCTACGAGCATACCCTGGGCGGGCTCAAGTGTGCGTGCCTCGAACACCATTCCTGATATGCGCAGGGTGTCGATGGTGTCGCCTGTGGCAAAGTCCATTGCGAATCCGTCGAGGACATTCCCCTCGTTCAGATCCTTTACAGCATCGGCGAAATCTATGGTGTAAGTGGTGTTGGGCATGATAGTGTCGCGGAGTTCGATGGTGACACGTCGGCCGTTTGACGATATAGCGGGTGTATTGCGCTGTGCGGGCGACACCACAATCTTGTTCATGGCATCGTCGAGCTGTATGTTCTCATCGAAATCCACTGTGATCTTGTTGCCATTGAAGTTGAGCTGACCCATAGCGGGATTGGACCGCACATAGACCGGTGGCAACTCGTCACGTGGACCACCTTCGGGGCGGCCCATATTGGCGCATGCGACCATCACAGCCGCGGCAACCATCACTAAGAGCAATCTCAACTGCTTGACTGAATGCATCTTCAAAGGTGGACTAATGGATTAATCTTACAAAATTACGAAAAAAACAATATAGTACGCTCAGAAATCCGAAAGTTTTTGTCCCATCGGGCATTGAATATGTTGAGGATAAGATCTCATATCTATGCCACGAGGTCGGATTTGCGCACATTCTGGAGAGCGCGGGTGCGAGTTCTGATCAGCAACGCTGAGCCGAATGTTATGACTCCGACACGCCCGATGTACATCAGGATAATGATTGTGAACTTGCCTATGGCTGACAGCTCGTGGGTGATGCCGGTGCTTAGCCCTACCGTGCCTATGGCTGAAGTGGCTTCAAAGAGTATCTGGGACAACTTGAAAGATTCGCTGTAGGAAAGCACGACACATCCGCAGAATATCATGAGGCTGTAGGTGATTACGCTTGTAAGGGCTGTGTCTATGCGGTAGTGGGGTATGATGTGGTTTAGGAATGTGACGTTCTCCCGGAGCCCGAGTTTTGATATGATGAATCCCCATACGGCGGAGACTGATGTGCATTTCACGCCGCCTCCGGTTCCGGAGGGGGAGGCTCCTATGAACATTATGAGAGAGAACATCAGTATCGGGCCCGGGCGTAAGGCGGAAAGGTCGATCGTGTTGTAACCTACCGTTGTAATTGCCGACATCGTCTGGAAAAAAGAGAGCCATATCTTCTCGCCTGCGCTGTCGCCAGGTGCTATAGAGGGGCTGACTGAAAGTATCACAGTGCCGCCTACAGTCATTATTCCGGTGATAAGGAGTATGACCTTGGATGTGAACGACAGGGAAGTAGTCCTGCCGCGGAGCTTGTTGGTCAGGTCGGTTATCACAATGAATCCCATTGCTCCGGCATAGCTTAGTGCCGCCACAGTTATGTTTATTGTGATATTGTTGCTGAAACTGCACAGGGAGTCGTGAAACGGGCTGAATCCGGCTGTACAGAATGATGACACTGAAAGAAACAGGGCGTTCCATCCCGGCATGGGTGCTCCGGCATGGTGGAGGGCAATGAAGAATGGTATGAATCCTAAGGCCTCGAATATGAATGTGAAGTTTACGACGTTGTTGACCAGGTCGCGCATGTTCATTCCGTAGGGGATTGATATGGCTGTGTGCACCACTTTGTCGGTGTACTTTAGAGTGTGATGGGTCACGCGGTATATTACATATGAGCTCAATGTCATATAGCCTATGCCTCCGAACTGCACGAGTGCAAGGATTATGAACTGTCCGAACAGGGTGTAGCTTGTGCCGATATCGACTGTAGCCAGCCCGGTGGTGGATATGGCGGATGCTGCTGTGAACAGATTGTCGATCCATCTTATATCGCCATTGGTCGATAACGGCAGCATGAGGCAAAGGAATCCCAGCAGCATGTATACGATATACCCTATGAGTATGTTTCGTTCGGGGACCTCCGAGCGGTAGCCGAATGTTATAAGCCGCGTTATGTTGAGTCGTAGAAGCAAATAGCGAAGTCGTCGTGAGATCTTCATAATGAAATGATGTATAATATAATATAATAATACTACTCTACATTATCGTTGGTTCAATATCATAATGTCAATATAAGAAGTCAGGCAAAGATACAGAAAAACTAAAAAATAAAAAAGGTGTGTATCCCTCAGGATGATAAATCATCAGAAATACATGCATGCATGCGACAGAGGTCGCTGTTACGGCTGTGATTGCGAGAATATATATTGCCGTGAGGCGTAGTGGAATGGTGCCGTGGCAGTTGCGGAGATATACCCATAGCATTATGATTGAGTAGGCTGCATGGCTGGCAGTAAACGCTATGCCAAGCCCAGTGAGACCTCCGAGGCGGTAGCCTGTGATGTTGAATATGAGTGACAGTATCGCTATTGTAGTTTCGGTGGCTACATAGGTGCGGCCGTCTCCTCGGGCGAGGATCAGGTAGGAAATGCATAGAGGAAGGGCGTGCAGGAGCATTCCCGGAAGCGCGCAGAACATATATGGTGTCACTCCAAGGAATTCTGAGGAATACAGCAGCCTGATTGCAAGCGGACTGAAAGGGATGAAGATGACCAGCAACGGTGTGATGATGCCGGTGAGGAGCAGAAGCTCATGACGCAATGCTACGATCTGCCTGTGGGGATGAGGATTGGATGATGCGAGGCGTGTGTAGAACTCCATGGTCACAGCTGAGAAGATGACACCCATATAGCGTACCACAACAGTGTAGCCTGATTGGTAAAGCCCCACTTCTTCTGTGCCCCCTGTACAGTTGAGATAGGCTATGAATACATAGTTCATCACCTCTTTCAGTATGGCGGCTATGGTCATGTAGATGCCGAGTCTCAGGATGGGGCCGCCTTTGACCCATAATTGCCGCAGGCTTAGGGCTGGAGTCGGTCGTGTGGGTGTCTGGCGCAGGCATAGGATAGCGATGTATTGGGTTACCGCATAGCTTATCACCACAGGCACTATGCTGCGCATCCTCAGGAAATATATGAGAGGGATTGCGGCTGCAAGTCCTGCCACCACTCCCCACGCTGAGGATAAGGCAAGAGGCTTGAGCCTGTTGGTGCCTTGCATTATTGCCTGTTCGCCAGAGTTTGCTGCCATAAGCAGGATGGCTATGGCAAGCAACATGAACTGTGGTGTCGATGAGAGGTCACCGAAAGTATACAGGCTGAAGAGCGGGGCTGAAAGTAGGGTGATGATGACCCCTGCGCTCCCTAACAGCCATCCCCACCGTCTCACCGTGTGTATGGCGTCGTTGAGGGTGCCGGATGATGATGCCTGGGCTATGTCGCGTACTGCGCTATAGCGCAGATTGAGCTGTGTGGTGGCGAGGAGCAGTTGGGCTGAATTGAATATGCCGAACAGTCCTACGCCTGTGGTCCCGAGCAGCAGTGCCACACATTTTACCCTCACGATTCCGCATAGGATGGTGAGGGCTTGCATACTTCCGAACAGTCCCATAGCTTTGATGACTATGGCGGAAGTAGAGTTGCGTGCTTTATGTCCGGTCAAGGTCACAGGCTCTTGCGGTAGGCTCGGCGGCGGCGGTGTTGGCGTCGATCGAAATACTCCCACTGCGACTGTACATGGATATTCTCTTCAAGTTCGAGATTGGTCTCGGCATACCTTACGCCGTCGCGTATGAAGAGGTTGCACAGGTCGTAGAAGAAGAGTGAGTTGACCCCCTTTGACTGGTATTCGGGCTTGACAGCTATGAGCATGAGGTCAACCACATCGTTGTGCCCTTTGAGTGCTCTGAGCATATGCCACCACCCGAATGGGAAGAGCTTCCCTTTTGACTTCTGCAGAGCCTTGGTCATTGACGGCATACTGATGCCTACACCTACGAGATTTTCATCGCTGTCAACCACTATGCTTACATAGTCAAGCTTGAGGAAGCCGAGGTACATGTCGATATAATAGTCGATCTGGCGGTCGGTGAGCGGTGAGTAGCCGTAGAGTTCGGCATATGCCTCGTTGATGAGTTTGAAGAGGGCTTCACCGTATTGCTCTTTCACCTGTTTTGCCGAGGTGAATTTTTTTATCTTAAGTTTGTACTTGTTCAGGACTATTTCTGCGATTCGCTCCATCTTTTCCGGCAGTCGTTCGGGAATGGTGATGCGGAATTCTATCCAGTCAGTGTCCTTGCGATAGCCCATTTTATCCATGTGCTCAGGATAGTATGGGTAATTGTAGATGGTAGCCATGGTGCCCATCTCGTCAAAGCCCTCCACGAGCATACCCTCGTGATCCATGTCCGAGAAGCCCATGGGGCCTATCATGTCGGTCATTCCGCGGTCACGTGCCCATTGCTCGGCGGCATTGAAGAGCGCGCTGCTCACTTCTGGGTCATTGATAAAGTCTACGAAGCCGAACCGGGCTTCCTTCCTTCCGGTTTTTCCGTTGAGCATCCGGTTGATTATTGCGGTGATGCGCCCTACTGGCTTTCCGTCGCGGTATGCCATGAAGGCCTGAGCCTCGCTGAAGTCGAATGCCGGGTTCTTTTCGGGCAGCAGGGTGTTGACATCATCGAATATCAGAGGCGGCACAAAGTAAGGGTTTCCTTTGTAGAGGTCAATCCCGAATTGTACGTAACGTGTGAGTTCTTTTTTTGTGGCTGGAATGGCGCGAACTGTGACGGACATATTTCTATATTAAATTCCTGTGGAATTTAAGGATTATATTGTTAAGCGTTATCGGTTGTCAGATGCCTGGGCTTCTTCTCCCGCCGTTCCGGTGGGTCGATCGGATATCGGGAGCTCAGTCTGTATCGTTTCGCCGTTATGGAATGTCGGCTCGGGACGATATGGTGAATTGAGCCACAGAAGGAGGGCTATCATTGCTAAAAGGAATATTATCACGCAGATATAGAACTTGTTTCGGCGGTTGTCACCGAGATCGGCACGAAGAGAGTCGAGTGTCGGGTAGCGTTTTGCCGGATCGGCAGCGGTGCATTTCGCCGCTACCTTGCGGAGCTTTGGATGCTGTGTGCTTACCGCATCGAGAGCTTCGTTGAGCATGACGCCATAGTTGTAGATATCGTCGTTGGTGTCCTCGTGAGTGAGAAAATTCTTCTGATCGAAACCTACGTCAATGAGCTTCAGATTGCCTATGTTCTCGGTGAAGATTATGCGTGACGAGTTGAGAGGATGGTGGGCAAGATGATTGCTCTGGATATAATCGAGTGCATCAAGCAGCTGGTGATGAAGCTTGTAAATGTGCTCGTCAGTGACTTTACCCTCACGTATCAGCTTGGCGAGAGAGTCGCCGTATACGTCATCGGTGATGATGCACATACCCACTCCCGGGACCTCCTCGAAGTCGTTTATCATAATGATATGGGGGTGGGCAAGGTTGTAGCGCACCTCAAACTCTTTCTCTATCATTTTCTCGTACTCTTCCTTACCCTTGAATTCAGGACGCAGGGTCTTGAGCATAAGCCATTTGCCAAATTTCTTGGCTGTGTAGACGTGATAGAATTCCTCATCCCATTCGGGGAGGTGTTCGATCTCAGTCCATTTTGGTGCGGAAGTGTCCATATCGGTGCGTTGCTTGATTATTCTTGCAAAAATAGCGAATATTTGCCAAATAGCCAAATAGCCGATGCAAACTGTACAGGGCTGACGCATCTTAATTTTTTACAACATCAAAACTTTTTAAGGCATAAAGTAAGTAGTCGTTATCCCAACCGGCTTTCTTCCTATGTCCTTTGACACCCATTGATGACACCTTGGCGTTCTTGATTATGTTCAGTCCGATACGGTTGAGCAGAGAGAAATTTTGAGCTGCATTATCCTTTTGCTTACGCGAGGCATCATCTCCAAAAGCGACGTCCAATGTCCAATGCAGTTGATTCTCCACGCTCCAGTGTGTCCTGATAGAATGATTAATATATTGAGCGTCAGCCTCAAGGCTCGACAGGTAATATCTGGTCTCCTTGTGGATTTGTCCAGACTTGACATCCCGGGTACGGGATTCTATTCTCACGATGCTTTTAAGACCGGGCCATCTGTCCCTGTCGATGATGTTGTCGAGATTGGTTATGACCGAACAGGCCCTTGTTTCTTCCCGCCCATGAGCCTTCCCGTCCATCGTATGCTCAGATGACGGCTTAATATATGTGAAAGAACGGCTGACACGGTCAAGCATTTCGGGCTGATTCCCTTTCAGGGCAAGGATATAGTCGGCTCCGCGCTCGATTATTGTCTTGGCAATCTCTCTCTGACAGCCCATGGCATCGATTGTGACTATGCAGTTTTTCAACTCCAGGATGCGCAGCAGCCGGGGTATCGCAGTAATCTCGTTGCTCTTTCCGGCGACCTTTTCCTGCGCGAGCAACAGGTTGTTCGCCGAAGCCCATGCGCTGACAAGATGGGTGTATGTCCCGGAGCCGTCATCGCTGCTCCCGCGCATACATTTGCCGTCAATGGCGACAACTTCCCCGTCGGTCAGTTCGGCAATGCTTTTCGTCCATGCCACAAAGGAACCGTTCAATTCTTTTGGGTCTAACATACTGATTACTCGGTTGAACGTATCGTGCGAGGGTATGCCGTTGGGAAGGTGCAGGAACTTCTCAAGCCAATCAATCTTGGCATTACCATAGTCCTCGATTTCATTCCAGCCCTCCGCTCCGCAGATGACTGCGCAAAGCGATATGAACAGGATGGAGTCAAGGCTGTGTTTCTGTGTGCGCTCCACACGAGGATCGCTGATGGATGAAAAGAAATCTATGGGTGAGTTAGGATTTGTCATATAAGATTAACGGCTGTATGCCTATTTATATTGGTAAACAGCCGTTAAGTTTATTTAAGATGCGTCTGCCGTGGCAAACTGTACCGCCATCAGCATAATATCATTATTTTGCAATCAGAAATCCTGTCACGCGATCGTCCATTCGGGATGTGATATTGAAGCATAACCTCTGAGCCTGATTATTTCAGGGCTTGTTCAACGCTGAGGCTGATATCGGCTCCGCGGATGTCTTTTGCGATGATCCTTCCCTCCGGGTCAAAGAGTATGATCATGGGTATTCCGTCAAAACCATATTCATCCATAGGTGTCATTCCGGCGTCAATGATATGGCTCCATTCATATCCTTCTGACCGGATAGCTTGGATGCTGCGTTTCGGATCGTCCCACATTGCTATGCCTAAAATCTCAAACCGTGGGTTGGTCCCGTATTTCTCATATAAAGGCTTCAATGTGTTTGTAGCCTCCTCACGGCATGGTCCGCACCAGGATGCCCAGAAGTCAACAAGTACATATTTGCCTTTGCCTACATAATCTGACAGGCGGGCGTCTTTCCCGTCAACTGTCTTACCCTTGATATCGGCAAACATAGCACCCTTGCTCATGGCTATGGATTTTTTTATCTTGGCGTTCCACATATTGGTGAAATTCAGGCTCAGAAGGTAGGGCGACAGGCAGCCGTAGATCTCCATCCAGTTTTCCGGGGTTGAATTCGTGCCAAACATGTTCAATGCCGCATGCCCTACAGGATTATGCATATTTGCATAAATGACTGATTTGGAATAGTTGAGAAGCACTTGCTGTAGATGGGAAAACATTTCATTTTTAATCTTTGAAAGAGAGTCGGCTGACAGATTTTGTCCTTTTAGATACGTTCTGTAATCTCGAGCGATACCATTAAGTGTAAAGACCTTAGTGAGATAGTCTTTTAATGCAATGTTCAGGCTGTCTCCAGAGACAGGGGTGTGGAGGTTTATGACGTCGATCTCAGTCTCCCCCTTGGAGATAATCAGATTGGCGTATTCACGGTCAACGTCCACCCTTGCGTAAGCCGGTTGGGAGGCTTGTCCTTTTATGATGAAAGATCCGTTGATGACGGTTGCCGAGTCAATTAATCGATTGGTGTCGTATAACATGAGGTAAGCTTTTTTACCGTCATGTTTCGATGTGCCGATATTTCCTTTGACAGTGTATTCAAAGGAAGAAGCCAAGATCACATAGAATATGGCTGTCGCCACAAGAAGCGAGATTCGACCGGTTGTACGCATAGTTTTTTAAGATTGTTTTCGGATCATTCCGCCATTTCGCCGGGATTGAGGTAGAATAGGCGGCTTGTGGCGCGTGAGGTGGCTGTGTAGAGCCAACGGTAGAACTCAAGTCCCTGTGATTCGGGGGCTATGCCTCCAAGGTCGATAACGACATTTTTCCATTGTGCGCCCTGAGCTTTGTGGCAGGTTACGGCGTAGGCGTATTTCACCTGTAAGGCGTTGAAGTATTCGTCTTTGCGAAGGCGGCGCAGACGTGTCTCCCAAGAGGCGTCGGGTGCGTTGGCTTCTGGGTCTGCCATGCGTGCTTCTGCTAGGCGTTGCAGTTCTGCCCGGTCGATTGACGCGCTTTCGTCGGTAAGGGTGTCGAGGAATATTCGGCATGGCACATCCACATCCCTGTCAGGGAGTGTGAGGGTGACGTTGGCGAAGCGGAAGCCGTGCTTTTCTTCGATGGAATGTATTGACGAGACTATCGCTACATCTCCATTGGCTATGAAGTCGAGCTCCTTGATCGTGGCTGACCATGTGTAGTTGTTCTTAGCTATAAGTAGCCTTTCTCCTTTCACCAGTTCCTCTTCATAGTCGAGTATGGCTGACCGGATGCCGAGGTTGAACTGCAATGCTCTGCGGTTGGAGCGGGTCACTATGATGGTTTCGTCCGGACCGTCGGCACGGTAGCATTCACCCACCACGTCAGCCACATCGTTGCCGTCAGTGACATGTATGTCATCGTAGCCTTCTATGATCAGCCGGGGGGCGGGTAGCGGGTCCATGAGCATGGCACGGCGCAGCCATGTGGCGTTGCGGAGTATGCCTGATGTGCGTGACTGCCTCACTGTGTCGGTGAGCACAGCGCGGCTCACGTGTAGCCCGAGCCGCTTGAAGTTGGCAGGTACCATAGCCGGGCTCTCTGCCGATCCGACAGGTGGCAGCTGAGCCACGTCGCCGAGCAGGATGAGCCGGCAATTGTCGCCTGTGAACACATATTCCACCAGGTCCTCAAGAAGATTCACGCTGTTCTCACTTCCGTTGCCGTCACCTATCATTGATGCCTCGTCTACTATGAAAACACCATTGGTGATATTGTTCCTTTGCAGGATAGGGGAGCCTCCTGTGAGATCACCTGACGGACCACGGTATATGCGTCTGTGTATGGTGGATGCCGGATATCCCGAGTGGGAGGAGAATACTTTGGCGGCACGGCCTGTGGGTGCCAGCAGCACGACTTCGCGTCCGGCGTTGCGCAGGCTCTTGACCAATGCGCCGGTCAGTGATGTCTTGCCTGTGCCGGCATAGCCGTTGAGTATGAACACGGAGTCGCTCGGAGTGCTTGACGAGCAGAAACGTGCCAATGCCCCGATGAGCAGGTCCTGCTGCTTATTGGGGGTGTAGGGTAGATTCCTCACTACGTCTGCTGCAAATTCACTGATGGTCATTACTTGTCGACTTCTTCTTCTGTTGACAAAGGTACGCGTAATGTTGTATATAAGCAATAAATGGGTTATAAAAATAGGCCAATCCCTGCATCGCAACTGCGATGCAGGGATTGGCTGATGTTATTCTCTAAGCCCGGCTCCCTGGAAAGGGAGCTTCGGACTTGGATTTACGGAGCTTGTGTCCCTTTGAGGATTATTCCTCAGGGCTTACACCCCACTGCTGCTTTGAAAGGCGCAGATAGTTGTTGTAACGCCACTGTGCGTTGGCCTTGGCTGCGGCGAAGAGTTCGGCGGCTTCTGCGGGATACTGCTTCTGTACGGAAGCGTAGCGTACCTCTCCCTTGAGGAAATCGTCGAATTTATCCCAGTCGGGAGCCTTCGAGTCGAGAGTGAAGGGGTTCTTGCCTTCATCTTCGAGTGCAGGGTTGTAACGCCACAGGTGCCAGTATCCGCACTCTACAGCTGCTTTCTGCTCTTCCTGCGCGTGACCCATGCCCTTGCGGATGCCATGGTTGATACAGGGAGCGTAAGCGATGATGATAGAGGGTCCGTCGTAAGCCTCTGCCTCGCGGATTGCCTTGAGGGTCTGAGCGTTGTCGGCTCCCATTGCAATCTGTGCGCAGTATACGTAACCGTAGGTGGATGCGATGAGTCCGAGGTCTTTCTTGCGTACGCGCTTGCCGGCAGCGGCAAACTTGGCGATAGCGCCGACCGGAGTAGCCTTGGATGCCTGGCCGCCGGTGTTGGAGTAAACCTCAGTGTCGACTACGAGAACGTTGATGTTTTTGCCTGAAGCGAGCACGTGGTCGAGACCACCGAAGCCGATGTCGTAAGCGGCACCGTCGCCGGCGATGATCCACTGTGAACGGTTGGCGATGTGCTCCTTCACAGAAAGGATGCCTTTGCATACGTCGCATCCGCAAGCCTCGCAGAGAGGAACGATCTTCTCGGCAACTTCCTTGGAGGCTGCAACGTCGTTGCGGTTGTCGAGCCACTGCTGGGCAAGAGCCTTGATTTCGGAAGAGCACTTGTCGCATTCAAGAGCTGCCTGCATGTAGGCTGCTACGCGGCTCTGAAGCTTCTCATGAGCGATTGACATACCGAGACCGAACTCAGCGAAGTCCTCGAAGAGTGAGTTTGCCCATGCGATACCCTCGCCCTTGGCGTTCTTGGTGTAGGGGGTTGAGGGCACGGAGCCTGAGTAGATTGAAGAACAGCCGGTGGCGTTGGCTACGATCTCGTGATCGCCGAAGAGCTGAGAGATGAGTTTCACATAAGGTGTCTCACCGCAACCTGAGCATGCTCCAGAGAACTCGAAGAGGGGCTGTGCGAACTGAGAGTTCTTTACTGTGGACTTGATGTCGACAAGATTCTGCTTGGAGGCAACCTTGTTTGCACAGTAATCCCATTCCTTCTGGAGGTCGAGCTGGGTTTCGAGAGGCTTCATTTCGAGAGCCTTTACTCCCTTCTTGCCCGGACATACTGCAACACAGTTCTGACAGCCGAGACAGTCAAGCACGTCGACGCTCTGGATGAAGCGGAGACCTGCGAACTGCTTGCCGGTAGCGGGAAGTGTTCTCTCCTCGCCGAAGGGGGCTGCTGCCATTTCATCGGCGTTGATAAGGAACGGACGGATAGCAGCGTGAGGACATACGTATGCACAGAAGTTACACTGTATACAGTTCTCAGAGTTCCATTCGGGGACGAATGCTGCAACGCCACGTTTCTCGTAGGCTGCTGTGCCCTGTTCCCATGTGCCGTCCTCGCGGCCCTTGAATGCGCTTACTTTGAGCAGGTCGCCGTCCTGAGCGTTGATGGGGCGCACGATCTCGTTGATGAATGCGGGATCGTTGTTTGCAGCCTTTGCATCCGGCTCAAGTGAGCTCCAAGCCTTGTCTACGGGGAGTTCCTTGTATTCGCCGCCGCGGTCGACAGCTGCATAGTTCTTGTCGACAACGTCCTGACCCTTCTTGCCGTAGCTCTTTACGATGAATTTCTTCATCTGCTCAACTGCAAGATCAACAGGGATTACCTCGGTGATGCGGAAGAACGCGCTCTGGAGGATGGTGTTGGTGCGGTTGCCCAGTCCGATCTCCTGTGCGATTTTGGTTGCGTTGATATAGTAAACCTTGATATCGTTGTCAGCAAAGTACTTCTTGATGTTGTTGGGGAGGTTCTTGGCAAGCTCCTCGCCTTCCCAGATAGTGTTGAGGAGGAATGTTCCACCTTTGCGGAGACCACGGATCACGTCGTACATGTGCAGGTAGGCCTGAACGTGGCAAGCTACGAAGTTAGGTGTGGTAACGAGGTAGGTAGAACGGATGGGGGTGTCACCGAAACGAAGGTGAGAGCAGGTGAAGCCGCCTGACTTCTTTGAGTCGTAGGCGAAGTAAGCCTGGCAGTATTTTGTGGTGTTGTCACCGATGATCTTAACCGAGTTCTTGTTGGCACCTACAGTACCGTCAGCACCGAGACCGTAGAACTTGGCTTCGAAAGTGCCTTCGCCGCCGAGTGCGATCTCTTCCTTGGGAGGAAGTGATGTGAAAGTAACGTCGTCCACGATGCCAAGGGTGAAGTGGTCCTTGGGAGTGGGGAGTGCAAGGTTCTCGAACACAGAGATGATCTGTGCGGGGGTGGTGTCCTTGGATGCGAGACCGTAGCGTCCGCCGATGATGAGGGGGGCGTCAGCCTGTCCGTAGAAACAGTCGCGTACGTCGAGGTACAGAGGCTCGCCGTTGGCGCCGGGTTCCTTGGTGCGGTCGAGCACAGCGATGCGCTTTGCAGTCTTGGGGACAGCGGCAAGGAAGTGCTTTGCAGAGAACGGACGATACAGGTGTACGGCTACGAGACCTACCTTCTCGCCTTGGGCGCGGAGGTGGTCGATAGCTTCCTGAGCGGCTTCTGTCACAGAGCCCATTGCGATGATAACGCGATCGGCTTCGGGATCTCCATAGTAGTTGAAGAGACCGTACTCACGTCCGGTGATGCGGGTGATCTCCTTCATGTAAGCCTCAACGATCTCAGGCACACGGTTGTAGTATTCGTTACATGATTCGCGGTGCTGGAAGAACACGTCGCTGTTTTCTGCCATGCCGCGTGCTACGGGGTTCTGAGGATTGAGGGCGCGTGCACGGAACTCTGAGAGTGCCTCGTGGTCAACGAGGGGGGCGAGATCGTCCTGATCCATAGTCTCGATCTTCTGGATCTCGTGAGATGTGCGGAAGCCGTCGAAGAAGTTGATGAAAGGTACGCGGCTCTTGATGGTAGAAAGATGTGCTACACCGGCGAGGTCCATAACTTCCTGTACGGAGCCTTCGGCAAGCATGGCGAAGCCTGTCTGGCGGCAGGACATTACATCCTGGTGGTCACCGAATATTGAAAGAGCGTGGCTGGCAAGAGTACGTGCTGAAACATGGAACACGCAGGGGAGGAGCTCACCGGCAATCTTGTACATGTTGGGGATCATCAGGAGTAGGCCCTGTGATGCAGTGTAGGTGGTAGTCAGGGCACCGGCCTGGAGTGAACCGTGGACTGCGCCTGCTGCACCGCCTTCGCTCTGCATTTCCTGTACGAGAACTGTCTCGCCGAAGATGTTTTTGCGCCCTGCGGCTGACCATTCGTCAACATATTCAGCCATGGTTGACGACGGGGTGATAGGGTAGATGGCTGCAACCTCTGAGAACATATAGCTCACGTGGGCGGCTGCCTGGTTACCATCACATGTCAGAAATTTTTTTTCTTTGCTCATAGTGATATTTATAGAAAATATGTATCGTTAACAATATAATAGGTATTAGACGACTATATTTTTATGGAGAAGATTCCGTGCCTGTTCCGGCTGGGAATACCCCGCACAAAGTTACGAAAATTATTGGAAATCCAAAAGCTAAAACGATGGATGTGTGTTTATAGTAGTTAATTTATTATGCCGGGCATAGTTTATGTTGCCGTATGTGGGGTATGTGTGCGTAAGGATATGGAAAAGCATTGGGGATGTCAGGAGAATCATCAAGTTGTCAGGCAAATAAGCTTTTATAGAGAGAACCATTGTCGGCGGCAGTATGTTATATGTTCAAATCCAAATAAGTGTTTTTATGAAAAAGATATTCCGATTTGTGCCTCTTTTGGCTGCCATGGCTGCTTTTACTGCCTGTAGTGATGATGACAATAACACAGCCGAGAACTTTACGCCGTCTCCTGCCACAGATATAACAGCTCAGATTGATCCTGTCTTTGCCCAGGAGATGCAGGAAAAGGGGTATATCAAGAATGCTGAACGTATCCTCTATGGTGATGTAAAGGACCTTAAGATTGTGGATGTGGGAGGGAATCCCCTTACCGGAGGAGATATCACGTCTCTCAAGGGTGTGGAGTTTCTTACCGAACTTGAACGTCTGACATGTAATTTCAATAAGCTCACGGAGATAGATCTTACTCACAATCCTGACCTTGAGGAGCTCAATTGTGATGCCAATCAGCTCACCTCGCTCGACTTGAACGGAAATCCTGACCTTGAGATCCTTAAATGTGCACGCAATGCGATAGCAACGCTTGACCTCAGGAGCAATCCCGATGCCGAGTTTGTGATGTGTGGAGAGAACAGGCTAACGAGCGTGGATGTGAGCCGTTGTCCGGATCTTGTGCAGCTGCAATGTGAGAACAATCTGCTTTCGTCGTTGGATGTCTCCGCCAACCGTAAACTCAACCTTCTGAATTTTGAAGGAAACCCGGGTGATGGCACTACGTTTGCTGTCAAGGCATGGTTTGACGAGGCTTCTGTCCCTGCCAACTTCACATCCGCTCCGTGGCAATACGATGGGGCTACTGTCACTCCGGTGTATTCAAATGCGGTGAGATGATATATGGCTGAGCCTATCGTGACGCTAGCCTTTTGATCTCACTGACAATCATTTCGACATCCTCTTCTGTGACCCATGGTCCGGAGGGGAGGCATAGCCCGCGGCTGAAAAGGCTTGAGCTCACACCGTTGGTGTAGGCTGGAGCCTTGCTGAACACCGGTTGCATATGCATGGGTTTCCATAGCAGCCTTGTCTCGATGTTAAGCGATTCGAAATGCAGCCTTAGCTCATCGGGAGTGAGGCCTCCGGTGAGTGAGGGGTCAATGGTGATGGTCGACAGCCAGAAGTTGGCATCTGACTCGGGGGAGGGATTGGCGTGGAAGTCAACCCCCTCGACATCTGCCAGAAGCGATGCATAGAGTGCGGCGAGACGGCGATGATGGGCTATATGCTCGTCAAGCACTGTCATCTGTCCGCGGCCTATGCCCGCACATATGTTGCTCATGCGGTAGTTGTATCCGATGTTCTCGTGCTGATAATAGGGGTAGGATTCGCGTGCCTGGGTTGCAAAGAACACTGCTCTGGCGCGCGACTCTTGGTCGGGGCACACTAAAGCCCCACCGCCCGAAGTTGTGATCATTTTGTTGCCGTTGAAGCTTAAAGCCCCGAAATTGCCGAATGTGCCGCAGGCATGTCCACGGTAACTGGACCCGAGTGCTTCAGCTGCATCCTCTACTACAGGTATGTCCCATTTGTCAGCAATCATCATGATTTCATCCATTTTGGCCGGCATTCCGTAGAGATGTACCGGAATGATGGCACTCGGTTTTCGTCCGGTCTTTGCAATGCGGTCGGAGATGGCGAAGTCAAGGAGCGCGGGGTCCATGTTCCATGTATCAGACTCTGAGTCCACAAATACCGGTGTCGCGCCCTGGTATGTCACAGGGTTGGCTGACGCCGCAAATGTGAAGCTCTGGCATATTACCTCATCGCCGGCTTTGACTCCGGCAAGAATAAGCCCGAGATGAATGGCGGCGGTGCCGGCTGAGACAGCTGCGATGCGGAGATGGTCTCTCGAAGGATCTCCTTTCGAGAGGAAATCCTGAAGGCTGTTCTCGAATGCGTCGACATTCGGACCTAACGGTACCACCCAATTGTCGGCGAACGCTTCGTCGATATATCTCTGTTCATTGCCGCTCATATGGCATAGGCATAGATGGATGCGCCGTGGTGATGCTTTCGGGGTCATTTGTATGAGGTGTGGATAGGTTGATATTTCGGTGTGCAAAGATACGGATAAAATAATAGTTTTTAACATGTATCGGATGAATATAATGAAATTTCTTCGCTATATTTGTTGCCGACAAGACTCCGGTAATAACCAACTAACACAACATTTATTTATGAAAAGCAAAATTATCCCAGCTGCGCTGCTTGCGTTCGGTCTCATTGTGCTTGGCTTCACTCTCAAAGCCGGAATTGACAATATTGCATTTCGCGACCGTGAGGTTACTGTGCGCGGCCTTGCCGAGCGTGAGGTGTCAGCCGATCTGGTCACATGGCCTATAGCCTACAGTATTGCCGGCAATGACCTGGTGACAATGTACAATAAGGTCAGCTCCAACAATGAAACGATTGTCAAATTCCTCACATCCAATGGGATTTCTCCTGATGAAATTTCGGTCAATCCGCCGGATGCTTATGATGCGGCAAGCAACAGGTATGCATCTGATTCGTTCAGATACAACTACTCGATAAATTGCACTGTGACTGTTACTACCAGGAAGGTCGACAAGGTGCGCGAACTGCTCAACCGTCAGAGCGAGTTGCTTAAGGAGGGGATAGCATTCTCCAACTCATATATCAACTATCAGTTTACCGGCCTTAATGACATCAAGCCTGAGATGATTGCGGAGGCAACGAAGAATGCGCGTGCGGCTGCTGACCAGTTTGCGGCTGACAGCGACAGCCGGGTAGGCAAGATCAAGACCGCTTCGCAGGGGCAGTTCTCGATTGACAATTCCGATTCGAGCACACCTTTCATCAAGAAGGTCAGAGTAGTCTCTACTATAATCTACTATCTTGAGGATTAGACAATATGACTTTATAGGTCAATGCTCTATAAATACAATAGGACCGGAGTGCTGAATTTTTAGCTCTTTGGTCCTATTGTATTTTTCCGATTTCTCCGGTGTAGAGATGATATTGTGGATTATCTCTTATAACGGTGTGAGATGTAGCGGTACATTATGTAGCCTGGAATACCGGCGAGAATTGTGAGTGCCTTGTGTCGTGAATCCATAATAATGTCATGGCCGCCTGCAAGAAGGATGCATGCCACATAGTGCATGGCGGAACGGTAGGAATGACGGAGCGAGGTGTGTTTCAGCCTCATTTCAAGATGCCTGAGCCTGGCGAAGCTCCGGGGTGACTCGGCATATCTCTTGAATATGCTCTCTTGCGGAGATATATCCATCCTCACCTGTGTGTCAGTTATGGAGAAGCATTCGTTAGCTGTCAGCATAGGCAAAGAGTCGGATATCTGTAGCAGTGCATACAGGAGGGTGAGGTCATCATCTACGTCATCTCCAGTGTGTATAACTGCGTCACGCATGAGGTCGGTACGCGTCACCGGTGTGCAGTTGTGCAGGTTGAACCCTTGTGCATAAAGCTCAGGGAAATATGCTTTGGCGATATCCTCGGGGAATCTTCTGCCGATGGCTTCCATAGTATCCATATGGCAGTTTAGCCCTATTATGCCGGCATTGGCGGTACCCCCTTTCTCACGCCAGTTGGTCGCAATTGTCTCTACGGCATCCTCCGGCATGAAATTGTCAGCATCGATGCATACGCACAATTCGGTGGAGATATTGGCATAGGCGGTGTGGTAAGCGTTGTGAGGTCCGCCATGCTCTTGACGGATATAGGCAATGTGTATTCGCCCTTCGCGCTTGAACCCTTCGATGAGCTGTTGTGTGAAATCGGAGGAGCCGTTGTCGATCACAAGCCATTCGAAATCGGGGCATGACTGTGTGACAAGGCTTTCGTAAAGCCTACGCAGAGTGTGGGCACTGTTGAATGCAGGTGTGAAAACGGTAAGCAAGTTCATCGGCAGGGGATGGCTCAGTCCTAAAGAATGGTATTGCCAGATGATTTTAAGGCAATTAATGTAAACAGGCATGAGGATGTGCTGTGGGCTACAACATATCTTCATGCCTGTTATTTGGTTCGAAGATGTGGATTTATTTTTGAGTGCGGAGCTTTTCGGCGGCTTCTTCAAGGAGGTTGATTTTGGTCCACTGGGTCTCGTAGTTGAGGCCTTGGCGTTCGCGGTTGCGCACCTTGAATCCGCATGTGGGGCTGATGGATATGTATGCCGGGTCCATATGGCGCGAAGCGGCATTGACAGCCTCGACTATGTCGTCGATATCCTCAAGCCCAGCGATGCTTCCGTCCACAAGCCCGAGGATTGCCCGCTTGCCCGCCGGCAGATGGCTGAGCACTTCGGTGTGCTGTGGCTCACGTAGGTCGAATGGGAGTAGGAATGCATCCGTGTCGACATTTTCAAGCATCTTTATGAGATGGCGCAGCTCTTTCTCATCGCCCCAGCGCGGTGTGCGTGTCTCGTCGGCTGCTATGCTGAGTGTTACCTCAAGGTCATCGGGAGTGCCGGCGAGGGTAGTGTTGAGGAGACGGAGGAGGGTTTCAGTTATGACATCGGGGTCCATGCCGCCGAGCAGCAGTATTTTTTCGAATTCGGGTTCGCTGAGCCTGCCCCACACTGAGCTGTCGAGCTGTATGTAACGGCATCCTCGGCGATATAGCTCGTTGATGGTGAGGCGGTAGGCCTCGATTATGTCCTCTTCGAGAGTCTCTGGCGACTCATATATCTTTGCAGGCTCGCCGTTGGTCATCATCATTATGCGCATATACAGTTCGCCGGGCGATGGTATGGTCTGCCTCACGCTGGCTCGCCCTGCAGCAAGTTCCTGCATATGTGAGAATTTCTCGAAGAAAGGGTGTTCGGGATTGTATTTTATGCGTCCGCTGAATCGTAGCAGGTCGTGGTGCACAGGGTCGTCCTGATATATTCGTCCGGTGTCGATACGTTCGCGGCTCATGCCGTCGAGTCCTTCCCAGAAGTCGCGGTCCCATGCTTTGCGGCGCATTTCGCCATCGGTTACTATGCTGAGTCCGGCTTCAATTTCTCGGTCGATGAGGCGGTCGATCACTCGGTCCTCAATTGTGTGTAGTTCGTCGATGGAGAGATTGCCCTGGCATTTCTGCTCGATTGCCTGTTCGAGCTCTTCAGGGGGCAGGAAGCTGCCCACAATCTCTACCCGAGGTGATAACTGGTTTGTCAAAGTCATAATAATGAGTGTATTGATGAATTTAACTCTTCTTATTTTCGTGATGCAAAGGTAAGTAAAAAATCCGAGACGGCAAGTACTGCTATCCACCTTTGATGCTTATACCTCTTTTTCGCCTTCGATATTGAATGTGTTGAAGGTCATAGTGATTGCATCCATAGTGAGTATTCTGTCGGTGAGCAGATCACCCGCTCCGGCGAGGTATTTCACCGCCTCTGTAGCCTGGAGCGAGCCTATTATGCCCACCACAGAGTTGAGCACACCTTCTATGGCACATGGGATGTCGCCGTCCTCGCGGGTTTCGTCTCCGAAGATGTCACGGTAATCGGCACTACCGGGTATGTGGGTGAACACCTGCCCTTCAAAACGCCTTACTGCTCCGAACACATAGGGCTTTCCAAGGGTCACGCATGTGTCGTTGATGAGCAGACGTGTGGCATGATTGTCGGTGCAGTCGAGTATCAGGTCATATCCCTCCATCATATCGCGGGCGTTTGACGGCGTGAGACGGTCAATGACAGGACGTACGTGGATTTCGGGATTGATGCGGAGCATTGATTCGCTTGCGGAGACGGCCTTGGGGCGGCCTATGTCGGGGGTGCCGTGCATTATCTGACGTTGCAGGTTGCTAAGGCTCACCGTGTCGGGGTCGAGCACTGCTATATGTCCCACTCCAGCGGCGGCGAGGTATAGGCATGCGGGGGACCCGAGCCCTCCTGCCCCGATTATCAGCACTTTCCCTTCGGAGATTCGCTTTTGTCCCGGAAGGTCGATCTCGCACAGTGAGATGTGTCCGCGGTAACGCTGGTCACCATTCATATCCTTCCTCCTTTACCATTCGTTTGTCATCTTCGATCTGCGACCCGATTGTTGTGAGCATGTCACCCATTATCGCTCCGTTTATAGCTATCTTAAGAGCCTCGCGTTGGGCTGAGGGCGAGATGCGAGCCCTGCCTCCTGCAAATCTCAGCACCGCCTTGGGGTGTATGATGCGGAATATGGCCGCTGTGTCGAGGTATTCGTCATCGCTGATCGGGTCCATCCCTTCGAGCGGTGTCCCGGGAATGGGCTGAAGCACATTTATGGGTATGCTTGCCGGAGCAATCTCACGCAGTTCAAGGGCAAATTCTATACGTTGGCGCATGGTCTCTCCCATCCCTATGATCCCTCCTGAACATATCTCTAATCCGGCACGGCGGGCTCGCTCGATGGTGGCAAGTTTGTCGTCCTGGGTATGGGTGGTGCATAGGGTGGGGAAGAAGCTGCGCGAGCTTTCCATGTTGCAGTGATAACGTTGTACCCCTGCCTCGCGCAATCTTGTCATGGCGTCATAGTCAAGCAGACCCATTGATGCGCAAAGGCTCATCTCCGGATGTTTTTCCCTGAGGTTGCTGTAGTAGGAGCATATGGTGTCGAGAGCCTTGCCTGTGACGCTCTTCCCGCTCGTTACAAGTGAGAACCGTTGTATGCCTGCCCGATGGTTGTGGTCAGCCATTTCCATGCATGTGTCCCGGTCTACGAGAGGGTAAGTGTCTATTGTCGTGCGGTAATGAGCCGACTGGGCGCACCATTTGCAGTCCTCAGGACATCTGCCGGAACGTGCGCTGATGATGGAGCAGGAGTCGAATCGGCGTGTACTGAAACGAGCAGTGATCTCTGATGCCGCTTCCCTTAGGGCTTGGCGGCTTTCAGGGGTGATATCAGCGAGTGAGAGTGCTTCCTGCCGGGAGATCTTACCTCCGGCGAGCACTCGTTCCTTTATGTCGTGTATCTGTTGGGGATTCATGAATTAAGTATATGGTTGATGTATGAAAGTCTGGCTGACAGCAATTCTACGTGTTTAGGACGGGATATTGGCAGTCGCTCAGTTTTGGATTATGTATCAGTTGCAAAATTACCTTTTTTCGGAGAATAATCCTATCGTTATGGCGACATTATCACACCATATGCCCCGCCTTGCAGCTATAACTTTGCGTTATCTTTTTCACTCACACTACATCTTTTTTACTTACAAGTCATTATGAAATTACATCTCACACGCGAAGAATTCCTTGCGTTATGGCGTACACACAGTGGCTACACGCCATCGGTGTGCGGCGATGCCTGTGTGCAGCGTTCTGACGGAATGGACCTTGATTCGATACTCATGGCCGAAATGGAGGAGTGGTACCGGAAGTTGCTTCTTGAGGCTGACGAATCATTGCTTGCTCCGGAGGACATCGCCGCGGATACCGCTATGCCGGCTCCTTCGGGCGGGTCGGTGACAATCCGCCTTCCACCGGGTGTGCTGAGGGTGCTGTGCGTAAGGCTTTCGGGCTGGAGCCGTCCCGCGTGGATAGTGACCGATCCGGACAGCCCTACCGCGGTCAGCCAGCTCCATCCTTACACCAGGGCGTGTGCCGACAGTCCTGTGGCTGTGCTTCATACGGACGGTTCGCTTTCGCTCTATCCTGCTGCTTCGGGCGACAGGCTTTCCGCCTTGGTATGTGCAATCCGTCGCGATGGCATATACTCATTTGACCGGGCTGCCACTGAGGGGTTTGCCCGGTGTTGAAAAAATATAACAATCCGATAATTCTATGACTATGACTCTGCTTGAATCATCACGTGCAGCCTGGGAGGCGTGTGGCAATATACGCGCCACCCGACGCAGGCTCAAACGTTTCACTTACGGACAGCAATGGGACGATGCCGTACGTGACACTGACGGAAATATGATATCCGATGAGGAGCATGCGCGCCGGTGCGGACGCCGCCCTATTACAAACAATCTAATCCGTTCGCTTGTGAAGAGTGTCGTGGGGCGTTTCCGCCGTGAGCTTATGGACCGGAAAGAGGCCGGTGACGAACGTCTGAAAGCTATCGGTCTCGCTAACCGTCTCGATGAGCTGGATGCACGTGCCCTCGAAGAGTTCCTTATATCGGGATGCGCCATACAGAAGGTGAGCTATGAGCGTCGCTTCGAAGGTTCCGGAGTGTGGATTGACAATGTGAATCCCGACAGGTTCTTCTGCAACCGTTACCTTGACCCGAGAGGTTTTGACATACGTCTGATAGGCATGCTCCATGAGATGTCGCTTCATGAGATGAAGATGCGTTTCGGGCACAATAATCGACGTCGGCTCCGTGACATATCCAATATATTCAGCAAGTCGGTGGCGATGCGTCCGCAACTCGGGTTGCTGGCTTCACCGCTCGGGATATGTGACACAGGTGTGCTGTTCAATGCCGCCTCCGATCCTTCTCTTTGCCGTGTGATCGAAGTGTGGACATTTGAGGGTGACAGCCGGTCGGGAGGGGCTTGGCATGGACGGTTCTTTACACCTGACGGCACTATGATCGACGAGACTGTCTCCCCTTATCGCCATGGATCGCACCCATTTGTGGTGAATATGTATCCTTTGACCGACGGAGAGGTGCATCCGTTCATCGAGGATGTGATAGATCAGCAACGGCACATCAATCAGCTCATCACTATGATCGACCATATCCTTGCACATAGCGCGAAGGGAGCATTGCTTTTCCCTGTTGACGCTATTCCGGCGGGAGGCTCTTTTGAGAGCACTATAAGGATGTGGAGCAAGCCAGGCGCGGTGATACCTGTAAATGCCAGGGCGTCACGCATGCCGTCAGAAGTGGTGTCGTCGGCACGCAGCGAGGGGGCGTCGCAGCTTCTCGACTTGGAAATGAATATGTTCCGTCAGATATCCGGGGTGTCGACAGCTCTCCAGGGACAGCCGATGGGCGGAAATATGTCGGCATCGCTGTATGAGACGCAGGTACAGAACTCGGCAATAGCACTGCTTGACATTTTCGAGACATTCAATTCGTTTCGCAGTGTCAGGGACGGCAAGGCTCTTATGGCGGTGGATTGTTGACGGAATGACCTGTTATAACAATGTTTCACATATATGGGCGGGAATATTGCCCATGTTGTATGGTATATTTGCCAATGAAATGCAAGCCTAATAGTTGTGCACATAACCATTATCAATCATTTAATCCTCACAGAATCATGCTATCTTTAATTGAAACCCGCAATCGTCATTTCCTTGAAGCCTGTCGCCGTGTGATACGTAATCTGCCTGCCGATGAAGAGATCAACATCTCCAAAGTAGCTATGACCGCCGCTCTGAGTCCGGCACCCCATTATTACTGTACCTACACATATGCGTTGCGCATGCTGCGTGTCCTGCGCCACGGACGTATGCCGCTCAGGCGTGACCGCCGTCTTGCCCTTTGGGAAGAACTCAATATGAAGTGTACTGTTTACATGGCGCGTACGGGATGCAATCTTCCGGAGGCTCTCGGATACATTCTCGCATCCGAATCGGCATCGCAGTTCTTCATCGCTCCCTCCACTGCGCTGCGACTTGTGCAGCGACTGCGTTCGGCTTCTGCCGCGGCACGCTCCTGATTCTTTTTACTCATCAATTCTTGTTTTCTATCACTATGACTTATCATTTGTCTTCTAATGCTATATTGAGCACTGTTCACGCGCTTGCAGCCCTTCAGGCTCTTTCATGCAGTGATGATGAGAGAGCCGTGCTTGCTCCGGTGCTGTGCCGGCAGCGATCGGGTGTGCTCGCGCTTATGATCCGTAATGCTTTTGCCGAGGTCATGCTTAAGCTTGGTCCGTTGGTCAGGGATACTTCGCTTGACGGAGAGGCGGGCGACACGGCTGTAGGTTTCACTGAGGCTGATGCAGCTCCCGATGCCGACATGTGGGCGGAGTTGCTCACTCCGGAGTCGTTCACCACCACACGTCATGGAATAGTGCGCCGGGCTATCGAACAGTGTGTGGCTTTTACCGCCCTGAGCACATGGTGTGCGGCATCCGCTTCAGAAGGGGCTGTGCCGGTATCGGAAAATTTCGCCTCGCTGGCTTCCGGATGGCACCGTACGGTGATGTCGGCTCTTTCTCCGGATATTTACCCTGCGATACGTCATGAAGGATAGGGGGAATCTCGATAAAAATTCGTAACTTTGCACCCTCAAAAATGTCGTAATGAAAGGAATCGTAGTATATTGCTCGTCCTCATCATCCGTGCCGTCGGTATATCTTGAGGCGGCACGCGAGATGGGCGCACTCATAGCCAGGTCAGGTTATGCCCTTGTCAGTGGTGGAGGCTACCGCGGACTGATGGCTGAGACCATCGAAGGTGCGATAGGGGCTGGCGGCACCGCCACCGGCGTGCTCCCTCACTTCATGCTTGAGAGAGGGTGGGCGCATCCCGGTCTCACAGAGTGTATCGACACGCCGTCGATGCATGCGCGCAAGGAGACAATGGCTCGTAATGCATGTGCGGCAATCGCTCTGCCCGGAGGGATCGGCACTCTTGACGAGCTGTGCGAGATGATGACCTGGCATCAGCTCGGCATCTTTGAGGGTCCGGTTGTGATTGTGAACACCGATGGGTTCTTCGATCCGCTGATCGACATGTTCGACCGTATGATGGAGCAAGGGTTCATGCGTGGAGGCATAATCCCTGCAAGAATTGTATCGACCCCTTCGGAGGCTATCAGCGTGATCAGAGAGGCTGTTGAACATGGGGCATAAAGTGTTGAATTCATAACCATGACATCCGGTCGTTTTTATCAAATGCTCCCAGACTCCATACCGTATTCACCCTGTTGGCAGCCCTTGGATGTGTCGCTCCTTATGAACGGACCTCTCACCCGGGCTGAGCTTACCGATATGACTCTCGGCGAGATACCTTACACCCATGGGCTTGAACCTATGGAGCGTGCCGGGCTTCCGGGATATGATTCGGGTGTGCTCTGCCTGCTCATAGGGATGTTCCTTCTGCTTGCGGCTAATTTCCGTCATTATTCCACATTCTTCAAGAATTTCTTGTCCGATCTTCTTAGTGTGCGCCGCAGGGAGGAGACATTCGGGGTGCGTACTTTCAGCGAGACAGGTGTACAGATTTCCATTGTGCTCATAGCCTGTCTGTGCGAGGGTATAATCATCAATTCCGCATTTCCCGAGCGTCCGGTGCTGGGGCCTGTGTCGGGCGAATTTGTGATAATAGGGGTTTTCTCGCTCATAGCCATGGTGTACTATCTGTGGCAGCTCGCTGCTTACGGGACAGTGGGCGCGATATTTGCCGACAAGGTATCGGCGCGTATGTGGATGAAGGGGTTCAATGCCTCTCAGTCATTGCTGTGTATGCTGCTTGTGGTGCCTGCGCTGTTTGTGCTGTTCAATCCGGCAGCCTCAAGGATAATAATAATTCTGGGTATCGGTTTCTATATTCTGGCGCGTTTGGCGTTCATTTGCAAAGGTTTTAGGCTTTTTTACGACAATTTTGGCTCGTTGCTTTATTTTATTTTGTACCTTTGCACTCTCGAAATTGTACCCCTTGTTCTAATATACCGGGCAGTACTGGTTTTGCATAACTTGCTGCTACAAACTTAAGAAAAAATACGTCGTGAAAGTTAAGAAAATTTTGGTGTCACAGCCTGCTCCCGAATCGGGTAAATCTCCTTACTATGACATCGCCGACAAGTATGGTGTAGAGGTTGTATTGCGCCCCTTCATCAAGGTCGAGGGATTGACTTCCAAGGAGTTCCGTCAGTCCAGGATTTCCATACCCGATTTCACAGCTATTATCTTCACAGCTCGTACGGCAATTGACCATTTCTTCCGTATCTGTGAGGAGATGCGTATCACCATTCCGGAGACTATGAAATATTTCTGCACCACAGAGGCTATAGCTCTGTATCTGCAAAAATATATCGTGTACCGTAAGCGTAAGATATTCCATGGCGACAACGGTAAGCTGGAGAGCCTTCTGCCGTCGCTCATCAAGCATAAGAAAGAGAATTTCCTTTGGGTGGTGTCCGATGTGCATAAGGAGGATTCCGGGCTTCTTGACAAGGCTGGGATAAACTACACAAAGGCTGTGATGTACCGCACGGTTAGCAACGATTTCGGACCCGACGAGTCGTTTGACTATGATATGCTCATCTTCTTCTCTCCTGCCGGAATCCAGTCGCTTCTAAAGAACTTCCCCGGTTTCGAGCAGGGTGACATAAAGATAGCATGCTTCGGTCCTACCACCTGTCAGGCCGCCCGGGATGCCGGACTGCGGCTCGATATCGAGGCGCCGTCGCCAGGCAATCCGTCCATGACCGGCGCGCTCGACAGTTACCTTAAGGCTTCGGTGGCAGCATCCTGACCACGGTGCGCCTCCTGTCTGTCGCCACAATTAAGTAACAGGGCCGCGGTATGCGCCGTTGCCTGATAAGTGTAATCCATTGCCGATGAAAGGGCTTCGACTATATAAAATCGAGAAACTATGCAGTGAGACGGCCATAGGCCGTCTCTTCTCGCGCAATGACCCGCAGGTGAGCTCTACGCTTGCCTATCCTCTGCGTCTGGCGTGGAGGATTGACGATGTGCGCGGGGTGAAGTGTCCGAGGTTTCTCGTTTCCGTCCCGAAGAAACGCCTGCGTCATGCAGTGGACCGTGTGACGATGCGCAGGCGCATACGTGAGGCCTATCGTCTAAACCGCAGTCTGATATCACCCGACCTTCCTGCCGACCTCGCGTTCATATATGTTGCTGACAAACTTCTGCCTTATGCCAAGGTGGAGCATGCGCTGAAGCGGCTGCTTGCGTCAGTAAAACCACCTGGCGAGGATAAATGAAACGACTCTTTCTGTTGCCCATATATTTCTATCGGGCATGTATCTCGCCCATGCTTCCGCCGTCATGCCGTTTTACCCCTACCTGCAGTGAATATGCCATAGAGGCGATAAATAGGCATGGGGCAATCAAAGGGCTGTGGCTCACCGTAAAGAGGATTTCACGGTGCCATCCTTGGGGTGGTTCGGGCTATGATCCTGTACCATGATTATTGATAGTCATACACATATTTCACGTCCCGGAGCTGTGGTCAACATTGATCCGGTGTCAGTTCCGGCGCGTGGCATAAGGCTTGAGGATGACCGGTATTACTCCGTGGGGATACATCCCTGGAATGCCGGATGCTACACTAAGCGCGATGTTGACAGCCTGAACAGGCTGGCACGTGACCACCGCGTCGTGGCAGTAGGGGAGACTGGGCTCGACTCCGTTCATGTGGCTTATGAGCTGGTGTCACATGGCACCACCAGGGAGGTGGTGCAGGCTCTCCCTGATATCGAACGCCAGCTTGAGCTCCTAATGCTGCATATAAGGCTTAGCGAGGAGGTGGGAAAGCCACTTCTGCTGCATGTCGTGAAGCGTTATCCCGAGATACTTAAGCTCCGCATAGACCTCAAGCCTCGTCAGACATGGATAATACATGGATTCCGCGGACGCCCCGGGCTCGCGAAGGATCTGTTGAAATGGGGATTCTATCTGAGCTATGGCGAGATGTTCAATCCATTGTCGGTGGAGGCTACTCCCGCTGAGCGTATGCTGGCTGAGACGGATGAGTCCGAGGTCCCGTTCGAGGATATTGTCGCTTCCCTCCCTGTCACTCCGGCTGTGTCTCTCCCTGATTTAGCATCCGGGCGTTGCGTTGAAGCCCCGCAAGCTTAGTGCGCTTGATGGCGGAGTGGGTGAATATGCGTGAAAATTCACTCTGCTCCATTTCAAGGATGTCTTTGCATCCAAGACCGAGGATCTCTGCTCTCGGTGAGAATCCGCCTATCTCAGTGGGGATTGCCGTGGCATTATGAGGGCACACTTCCTGGCATACGTCGCATCCGTATATCCTGTCAGGTGTCGCGTCATATTCTCCGCGGTGCTCTATGGTGAGGTAGCTCAGGCACTTGCAGGCATCCATACCTCCTTTGCCGTCAAGGGCGCGTCCCGGACAGGCGCGGACGCATCTCATGCAGCCGTCACAGCTCCTGCCTGAAGGGGTGTCAGCGTCTAAAGGCAAGGTGGTGATGATCGATCCGAGCACACACCATGACCCCGCTCCCGGGACTATCAGCTGGTTGTTTATTCCTATGAATCCCACTCCGGCTCTTTCTGCCCAGTAGCGTTCGCGCAGAGGTGCGGTGTCGACAGTCACGCGGCATTGTGCCCCGGAGGTGATTGTTATTGCTGTAGCCACGGCATCGAGCCGCTCCCGTATCTCCTCGTGATAGTCACGTCCGAGGGCATAACGTGCCCAGCGGAGCTTGCCGTTGTCACGGTTGTAATAGTTGAACGCTGCTACAATTATGCTTTCAGCCCCTTCAAGGAGCAGGCGGGGATCACGACGCACATCCTGGTATTTCTCAAGATAGCTCATGCCCCCATGTTTTCCGGCGGCAATCCATTGAAGGTACAGGCTCTCGGCATCGAGGCCGACAGGTGCGGTCGCGGCAATCCCTACTGCGACGGCTCCTGTGCCGGTCACCAGGCGTTTGATATCCTCGCTGTCCATATTCAATTCATTTGCCGTAAGGCTTTCCCTTGCTGCGGCTACATTGGCAGAGCCTCGAACTCATAGCCCTGCTCCTTGAGCCATTTTATGGCGCGTGGCAGAGCGTAGCGCATGTTCTTATGAGCCTTGATGGAGTCGTGGAACACTATTATGCTGCCGTTGCGTGCATAGCGCATCACATTTTGGAGCACCTGGTCGCCGTTGAGACGTTTGGAATAGTCGCGTGTCACGAGGTCGTACATCACCACATTGTAATGACGCTTTATCAGGCGTGCCTGCCCGGGCCACATGATACCGTGGGGCGGGCGGAACAGTGTGGAGTGGATGAGATTGGAGGCTTCGGTGATGTCTCGGAAGTAGCGTTGGTTGCACTCCTTGATCCCTTGCAGATGGTGCATGGTGTGGTTGCCGTAGGAGTGGCCGCGGCGTTTCACTTCCTCAAGCAGTTCGGGATGGCGTCGCACATTGTCGCCTACCATGAAGAATGTGGCTTTTATGCCCTCCTTGTCAAGAAGGTCGAGCACCCAGGGGGTCTCCTCAGGCACAGGACCGTCATCGAACGTGAGGAACACCACCTTGCGTCCGCGACGCTTCACTCTCCACCATGCTTCGGTGAAGAGCAGACGATAGAACGTCGGGGGCTGCTCAATCCACATCTCCTAACTCGTCGTATTTCTGGAACAGGAAGTCGTTGTAGGGGAAGCGCGTCAGGTGTATCTCCTTGGCACGGTCGTAGAGCATCTGTTTTAGCTTGTCGATGTTTTGCCCTGACTTGGCTGATATGAACACACAGTCGTGGGGAAGTTTTGCCATCCACATCTTTTCAAGCTCATCGAGAGAGATGTTTTCGCGTGTGCGCGGGGTGAGGTCATTCTCATCCTTCTCCACGTGGGTGAAAGCGTCAATCTTGTTGAACACCATTATCATGGGCTTGTCGGCTCCGTCGCACACCTCGCGAAGAGTCTTGTCGACAACCTGTATCTGTTCCTCGAACTGAGGGTGTGATATGTCGACCACGTGGACCAGAAGGTCGGCTTCGCGCACTTCATCGAGGGTCGACTTGAACGAGTCGACCAGATGGGTGGGGAGCTTGCGTATGAATCCTACTGTGTCGGTGAGAAGGAACGGCAGATTGTCGATGATCACCTTGCGCACTGTGGTGTCAAGTGTGGCAAACAGTTTGTTCTCGGCAAACACTTCGCTCTTGCTCAGTACATTCATGAGGGTGGATTTGCCGGCATTGGTGTATCCCACGAGGGCTACACGCGTGAGCTTGCCGCGGTTCTTGCGTTGCACAGCCTTCTGCTTGTCGATGGCGCGCAGCTCCTCTTTCAGCAAGGATATCTTGTTGAGGATTATACGGCGGTCGGTCTCTATCTGGGTCTCTCCCGGACCGCGCATGCCTATGCCGCCTCGCTGACGCTCAAGGTGAGTCCACATGCGTGTGAGCCTGGGGAGGAGATACTGGTACTGGGCGAGCTCCACCTGGGTCTTTGCGTTTGCCGTGCGTGCACGTTTTGCGAATATGTCAAGGATCAGGCTTGTGCGGTCAAGGATTTTCACTTTGAGTTCACGCTCGATGTTTACAACCTGCTTGGAGGACAGGTCGTCATCGAATATTGCCATGCCTATGTCGTTGTCCTCGATGTAGGCACGTATCTCATCGAGCTTCCCTTTTCCGACGTATGTGCGGGGGTTAGGGTATTCGAGTTTCTGTAGGAAAGTCCTGACTGTGACAGCTCCTGCCGTGTCGGCGAGGAATGCGAGCTCGTCGAGATATTCCTTGGCTTTCGTTTCGTTCTGTTGGTTGCTTATGAGCCCTACGAGCACTGCACGCTCCGTGGTCTCTTCGCTGAGTATCTGGTCGATCATCGAATGATTAGTGATTCTTTTTAGCTGATCTGGCTTCTGCCTCTGCCTCCTTGTGGCGGCGTATGTGGGCGTTGAGATAGGAGTTGAATATCAGCCATATTATAACATCCAGCATCACTATAATGTTGATGTTCAGCATCCGGCTCAACCCGAGATTGATGAGAGTGAACAGTGTGGATATAGTGATGATGGTTACCATTGCTGTGCGGGGATTCATCCCTGCGGCAAGGAATTTATGGTGTATGTGGTTCTTGTCGGGAAGGAAAGGGGAGCGGTGCTGGCGTATGCGTACCAGGTACACTCTCAGCACATCGAAGCTGGGGATGATCAGGGGAGAGAATGCCAGGACTGCCGGCTGGAAGTTGAGTACCGGATCGTAGGGATGGGTGAACAGCTTTATGCCGAGCATGCTGAGTATCAGTCCGATGGTGAGCGACCCGGTGTCGCCCATGAATATCTTGGAGTGCTTCTTCACATCTCCGAACACGTTGTAATAGAAGAATGGGCATAGCACTCCGAGAGAGGCTAACGATATTATCGCATAGGCATATTCCCCGAGCAGCAGGAAGGAGATGCCGTATATGCCTGTGGCTATTGAACTGAGTCCCGAAGCAAGGCCGTCGATGCCGTCGATAAGGTTCATGGCATTGATGATGAACACTATTACTATTGCGGTGAACGGCATGCCCATCCATGATGGCATGTTCTCGATGCCTAACGATCCGGCAAGCGTGGTGAACCAGCATCCCGCGCTGATCAGAAGCACGGCACATACTATCTGCACCACGAACTTTGCACGGTACTTTATGCCTATGAGGTCATCGGCGATACCGACAAGGTAGAGCAGTTGCAGGCTGCAAAACAGGGCTATCATCAGCAGGCTGTTGTTGAAGAACACGTTGCCGAACTGAGGCGAGCCCGAGATGATGTTGGCGGCGATTGTAAGTGCAATCGACAGGAGTATTACGGGTACGAAAGCTATACCCCCCAGTCGAGGGATAAGCCCTTTGTGGATTTTTCTTTCATCAACTTCGTCAAAAAGTTTGCGTCGGTATGCAATCAGAAGTATCTGAGGTATCAGCACGCCGGCGAGCAATACGCACAGCGCGAAAACTATTAGCGAATTAATGATCCAATAAGCCATAGACACACGTCCTTATATTGTCAACTTGCAGTGATGATTTTCGGCAAAGATAGGCATAATTTGGGGAATATAAAAGAAAAACACTAAATTTGCCCTCGAAAATAATTAATTCATTTAAACAGATTCCGTTATGTTAAACCCAAAAGTTCAGGACGCTATCAATGAGCAGATTAATGCCGAACTGTATAGTGCCTATCTCTACTTGTCAATGGCGCAGTATTTTGAGGCCGAGGGTCTCGCAGGATTTGCCAACTGGTTCAAGATCCAGTTTCAGGAGGAGCAGGCTCACGCCACTATCTTCATGAACTATGTGAATCAGCGTGGAGGCCGTGTGATGCTCAAGGCTATTGATGCTGTCCCCACCACCTGGGATTCACCCATGGAGGTGTTCCGTGCCACACTTGAGCACGAACAGAAGGTGACCGCTCTCATCAACAGTCTCTACACTCTCGCCATGCAGGAAGAGGATTATGCCACCCGCGACCGTCTCAACTGGTTTGTAGGTGAGCAGGTCGAGGAGGAGGACAACTGCCGCGCTCTCATCGACAAGCTCCGCCTTATCGGCGACAACGGCATGGGTCTCTATATGCTCAACACCGAGCTTGCAGCCCGCACCTATGCCGCACCCTCGCCTCTTGCAGCCGAGTGATTGCCGGTGTTTAAGACCAAAGGATTAAGACAATAGAACAGGAGAACTCTTCAGAGCATCGTCCCGAAATATAGATTTAAATTATAGATCTTACGGTTCATTGCTCCAAAGAGTTCTCCTGTATTCATTCCGCCTGCCCCAACCGTTTTGAAGGGGGTGGCGGATTCTTTTGTTGGTATTTATTGTGTCATTCTTACCTTGCGTGCTTTCTCTTCAAGCTCTTTGGCTTCATCTGATTTGCCTTGGGCTGTGAGCAGACGAGCCTGTAGTCTCATATACTCCGATCTGTAATACCCTATGGGGTATTCGTCAGCAATCTGCCGCATCCATTCGTAGGCTTCGGCTATCAATGGCTGGTTGTCCGTGGTACATAGCTGTATGATATGCCCCTGTATATAGCTGAGTTTGGCGTCGTCATTGAATATTCCGTAACGAAGGGCATTGTGCATCTCGTCGAGCATTGCGCGGTGGTTGCCGTCAATCCAGTGGCGGGCAGTGTAGAGGGTTGCGATGTATTGAGGCTTCTTTTCCCAATTATGAATTCCCTTAACGTATTGCAGATAGTTGTTGTATTCAGTCTCGTTGAATTTGGATGTCTTTGGTTTGTTCCACACGTATTTGCCTATGCGGCTTCGGAATGTGTAGTCCAGAAACATGTCAACACTGTCTTTTGCTACGATCTGATAGAAGCGGTTGCGGTCACGGAACATTTTTTTCAGTACCGGTGACATCGGATCGGAAATATTGTATACCACTATTTGCCAGCAATCGCGCGGCTCATGTCGGTGTCGGAGATCACGGTAAAGAAGCGTAAGGCGCGCCTCATAGAGAAGCTACGCCGGATGCTCGGCAGGGATATTGACAGCTATCTGATATTTTTTCTATTGGCGGCTTAGAGGGTTGCCGGCAATAGATAGCCTATAAAAAGAGACTCGGCATCATGATTGCATTATCATGGTGCCGAGTCGGTCGTTTTGTGTGTGTGTGAATTTTCAGTATTTAGGGTTAGTGTTTGGGAACTTCGAGATCGTGGAGCGAGTAGGCTGTCATGAGCAGCTGTGAGATGGGAAGATCGGGGAGCCGCTTGCGTGCGAAACCGCTGACTTTTTTGATCTGCTCAGGGGTCGAGGGTGCGAAAGTCTTTGAGAGCTGTGCCAGCAGTGAGCCCTGCTCTTCCGTGTCGAGTGTGTCAAAATTTTTGTCACAGAAATCTACGTATGCCTCCACATCCATTGAGGCGTGGGCTTCGGCGAAGCGGAACATGTTGGCAAATTTGGATGTCAGACCCATTTTTTCGACGTTCTGTTTGAATTTGTCATACTCCTGGCGCGATGCCTGGTCGGTTATTACATTGGTGGTGAAGTATCGGTTTGCCTCGAAAGTCATCTGTTGTTTGATCTGTTCGGCTATGTCGTTGCTCTTTGAGGTGTCGAAACGGTCGCGGTTGGCAATCATGAACTGGACGCGGGGAGTGTTGTAGCCGGTGGTATAGGAGTCAAACATGAAGTGGTTTTCAGGTTTCAGACGCTGTTGCTCATTGAGGGATTCGAAGTAGTCGTCGATTATCTTGCCGGCCTGATAGAATGCCGACATGTAGTCGCGAGCGTTGTCCACGATGCTTATGGCATATGCTCTCACCACTTCTGGGGTGCGCTCGCCGGCCTCGTAGCGCGCGGTGACGCGCTCGGGGGAGAGTTCGGGATTTTTGCACATTTCTACTGCGGTGATGAAGTCCTGTCCGTCCTTCATGCCGGCGAATGATCCGAGCTTGTTGCCGTCGGCATCAAACACCATGAGAGTCGGGTAGGCCTTGACTTCGACTGTCTTTGCGAGCGCGGCACCTTCGGCCTCGGCGTCAAGCTTGAGGCATACGAAATTGGGGTTGAGATAATCTCCGATTTCCTTTTTGGGGAATACATTGGCCGCCATGCGTTTGCAGGGTCCGCACCACTGTGTGTAGAAGTCTACGAAGATGAGTTTGCCTTCAGCCTTGGCGGCTGTCTTTGCTTCGTCGAATGTGATGTGGCGGAATTCTGTCTGAGCCGCAGCCGGCATAATGCCAGCCATGGCTATCAGAGCTGAAATGATAGTTTTTTTCATCAATTATTGGAATATTAGATGTTCTGGGTCAGAGACGGGTTGAAGTTGGTGGCGTTCATGGGGAAGGGATAGATCCACAGCGGAGAGTTGGGGCGGATGGTGAAGTCTCCGAAATCGTCCATGTGGTGCACCACATCGGCTGCATATTCAGGCTCGGTGTTGCGACGCTTGCAGTCGAAGAAGTTTTCATATGATATTATGCACTCCACGGTCTTGGCTTTGCTCAGCAGGGCCATGGCCTCCTGTTTGGTGTTGACGGTGCCTTTGAAGGGTCTGTAGAATTCGGGGTGTATGCGGTATTTGCGCACCTTGTCGACCTGGTCGAGACCCTCGTCGATTTGTCCCGCGCGGATAAGGCACTCGCCAAGCACGTAGTACATCTGCTCGGCGCGCAGTCCCCACACGTTGATGCGGGCCGCACCCTGGGGCGAGTAATTTGCGCTCCCCTCGGGTCCGTAGAGCAGGTCGTCATATTCGGTCCAGTCATCCTCGCGCGAATAGTAGCGCACATAGTCGCCCTGTTCGTAGAGGCTGAGGAACTTGGGAGTGAGTGTCATGTTGCCCATTTCGGACTGGTTGGTGACGAAGCTGGTGAGGATAAACATGTAATGGTTGGGCGAGTTGAAAGTGGATTCCCAGGTGCCTTTGTCGACTATGGTAGAGCGGTCTTCGATGGTGGGGTTGATCTCGAGAGCTTTGCGGGCATATGTGGCTGCCTCTTCGTAGCGTTTCATCTGGAAGAGCACACGGGCGCGCACTGCGTAGCCGAAGTCGGCCTCGAAGCGGAAGGGATCGTCGGTCGGGGTTTTGTCGAGGCATTCTATAAGCTCGTCGGAGCAGTCGGCGAGGATCTTCTCGTAGACCTGGGCCACGGTGAGCTTGGTCTTCTCGGCACCGAAATCGATATTATCCACGTAAGGCACGCCTCCGGTCGATGCGGCGGTGGCCTCGTCATACTGTGCGGCCCATAGGTTCACGGCCAGGAAGTGAAACCATGCGCGGAGTATGCGTGCCTGTGCTATGAAGCGGTTTTTCTTGTACTGGTCACCGTCGAGATCAGGCATCTGGCAGGCCACGATGTTGCAGTATTTTATATTCGAGTAAATCTCCTTGTAGCGGTCGTCCTCCTCGCATAGAGCGACGCGGTCAACGGACTCGTCAGCGTAGATGAACGCGTACTCCACGGAGTTTTTCACATTGAATATTTCCTCGGGAGTCGACCACAGTGCGAATGTGTTGCCGGTGATCATCTCGTGGTTGAAATCCCAGTCATATATGCGCCATTCCTTGTTGATGAGCGCGCCGAGGTCGTCGACGGTGTTGAGAGTCGAGAATCCGCGGGGAGTTATGTCGAGCTTGTCGTCACAGGAGGTGAACACGGCAAGCAGTGTCAGGAGGAGTGAAATATATTTTTTTCTCATGATGAAAAAGTCTTTAGAGGTTGAGGAAAATGCTCATGGTGTAGGTCGACGGAGTCTTGACGGGGATTCCGCCCATGCGTGTTGCTTCGGGGTCCCAGCTGCGGCCGTTGCGTGCCCATGTGGCTACGTTGTCGACCTGGAAGCGGAGGCTCAGGTCGCTGAGTCCGATGCGGCGTATGAGTTTGCGCTCAAACTCGTAGGAGAGTGTGATGGAGCGGAGCTTCAGGTAGTCGGCACGCGAGTAGTTGCGATAGTCCGATGAGGCTATCTGCATGGTGCGCGAGTCGTAATATTTTGTGAGATATCCGTTGGGGACGGCACCTTCCACACCGTTCCAGAAGTCAAGTTCGGATGCTGCTGATCCGCCTCTGGTCGAGGTGATGCCCCATACGCGCGGGTCGGTGTTCATGTAGTGGCCGCCGTAGTAGTGCATCATGGCTGAGAGTGTGAAGCCCTGGTAGCGTATCTCCGGGATGATGCCGCCGGTCCATACGGGGGTCGATGTGCCGAGATATACGCAGTCCTCTATCTTGAAGTCGGCCGATGAGAGTGATGTGTTGTGGATCTCGCCGTTGTGGTCACGCCATGTTCCGTAGGTGATGCCCTTGTCGTCGGTGACATATCCGGCATAGTCGACACCGATAACTGTGTTGAGGGGATAGCCCTGCTTGAGTTCCATGGAGCGGAACTCCGAGCCGGTGTGGGGATGGAAGTACACTTTCTTGACCTTGTTATGGTTGTATCCGAATGTCAGTCCGAGGTTGATGCCCAGCTGTTTGCGAGAATTGGAGGGGAGTATGCGGCCGTTGAGCTGTAGCTCGACACCGGTGTTGAGCATCTCGCCCGCGTTGAGCAGCAGGTCCTCGAAGCCCGAGGTGATGTCAAGAGCCACGTCGGTGAGGATGTCGGTGCTGTATTTGCGGTAAGCGTCGACCGAGCCGTTGAGGCGGTAGCCGAAAAGGGCGAAGTCAAGACCCCAGTTCCATGTGGCTGTCTTCTCCCAGCGGAGCTGGTCGTTGGGAGCCTCCTGTATCTCGCCCATGATGCCGCCGTTGAAGCGGTTGGTCGAGAGGCTTGCGGTCATGACTGACTTGGCGTTGGAGTTGATGTTTCCGGTCAGACCGTAGGAGACGCGGAGCTTTAGGGCGTCGAGCCAGTTAAGAGGCTGGAGGAATGCTTCGTTGTGGGCGTTCCATGAGCCGCCTACCGACCATAGGGGACGTCCGCGGAATTTCGGGTCGGTGCCGAAGAGGTCGGCCTTGTCCACGCGGTATGATCCGAATACGCTGTAGCGGGAGTCATACACGTAGCTGCCGGTGAAGTAGTAGCTGTAGAAGCGGTGGAGGGTTTCGGAGGTGCCGAAGTTAGCGTAAACGCCTGAGGGGGGGCAACTTGTGCCGAGTATGCCCATCTGGCCGAAGCCGTTGACGAAGTCCCAGTCGACGTGGGTGTTCTGGTTGGTGAGGGTCTGGTGATCATAGCCGAGATAGGCTGCGGATGAGCCGCTTGACTTGGTCTGGCGGTATTCGAAGCCGGCGAGGACGCTGATGTCGTGCTTGCCGAAAGTGCGGTTGAAGTCGGTCTGCGCACGGAAGGTGTAGAAGCGGCTGTGGGTGTTGGATGATATGAGCATGCCGCCTTCGGGCACGTGGTGTTTCAATGGGAGAAGTTGTTCTACCTGCTTTGCGGCAGCAAAATTGCCGTTTTCGTCATAGAAAAAGTCACCAGTTACGGGGTTGAAGACTGAGTAGCCGGGGTAGGCGTCGGGATTGTCATATACGTCCCAAAAGTCGACAGAGGGGTCAACCTCCCATACCTTGGTGACTCCGCCTGTGGTATAGCGGTTATAGATGTCGCGGGCATAATAGGAGTTTTTAAAGTATTCGGTCTCTGACTGTTGCTGTATGTCCTCGTGCTGATACATCACCGAAGCGTTCCATCCCTGCACAGGGAGGTGGAAGAGGGCGTGTACATAGGCGCGTATGTTGGTGCCGGTAGTTTTGGATGTGTTGAGTCCGATCTCGTTGCGGAGATTGTAGGAGTGGTCCATCAGTCCGAAAGCCGGATTCTCGAACACGGGATTGTCGAGCATGGCGTCGGCTTCCATGCGGGCGAGTGAGCCGTCGGGGTTATACATGCTCTGATAGGGGTAGAAGCTGTTGATTTCGCTGTAGGCTCCGGTGGCATTGCGCTTAGTGCGGTTGTTGATGACGTTGACTGAGAATGAAAGGTCGAGCCACTTTGCAGCCTTGAGGTCTCCTTTGTAGCGGAACTGGAGTGAGCGGTTGTTTTCTTTCTTCATTCCGAGGTTGTCGTCGGAGTAGTTGAAAGTGAAGCTCGATGCGAGCACTTTGCCCTGATTCCGGAGCGAGAGGTTGTAGGTCTGGGCTATGCGTGTGCGCTCGGCGGCGTCCTGCCACTCGCGTCGGTAGTCGTTGCGCGCCCACTGGTCGAGGGTGTTGTTCATGACATCGGTGTCGAGTTCACCGAGATAGTTGCGCACTAACATGCGGGTCACCGGAGAGAGGCCTATGCGCTGGTCATAGTCGTTGTAGCGGCTGAGCAGGGCGTTGAACTGATCGGGATCTTTGTCCTTCATGCCGTTCCAGTTGAGCTGTTCGAGCTGTATGGCCTGTGCCGCCGAGGCCCATCCTGCCTTGGAGTAGTCGGTCTTTCCCGAGATTGAGAGGTCGGCATTGAATTCTACAGAGAGCTTTTCGCGGTCAGCCTGCTTGGTGGTGATGACGATGACGCCGTTGGATGCGCGTGCGCCGTAGATGGCGGCTGCCGAAGCGTCCTTGAGCACGGTCACCGACTTGATGTCATAGTTGTTGACTGTCTCGATGCCGCCCTCGATGGGGAGTCCGTCGACCACAACGAGCGGTGCAGTCGAGGCTGTGAATGTGCCGACACCGCGTATGACGATATTGTTTTCACCTGTGGCGTATTTGTTGCGCTTGTTTACGAGTCCGGGTATGTTGCCTTCGAGGCCCGAAGTGATGTCGGCTATGTGACGCTTGTTGATTTCGTCGCCCGAGAGTATGGTGTAGGAGCCGGTGGCATTTTCGCGCTTGATGTTCTGATAGCCTGTTACTACCACTTCATCCATAGTCGATGCATTGGTGCGGAGGGTGACGTTTAGCGGCTTCCCTATGTTGTTTCTGGTAAGTCGTACAGACTGTGGATGCATGCCCACGTAGGAAAATTCGAGCGATGGGTCGGTGTGGTGTACATGGATGCTGAATCGGCCGTCGATGTCGGCACTGACACCGTAGTGAGTGCCTTTGAGCATGATGGTGGCTCCCGCGAGCGGTTCGCCTGACTCGTCGACCACAGTGCCTGTTATATTAGCGTCGAATGTGGTGGAACCCTTTTTTCTTTCGGACAGTGACACGGTGGTGCCTACAATCTTATATGACAGCCCGAGCTGCTGCTCTACAGTGGCATTAAGGAGGTCCGATAGTGAAGTGTTATGGTAGCTCCCTGATACAGTGGATGAATTATTGGTTATGAGGGATTTCTCATAGACGAAGTCATATCCGGTACTTTGTTTGAGAATCCGGATCGCCGTTTCGGCAGTTGCGTTGCTGAATGTCGCATTGTATGTCGTCTGTGCGCCGGCATACATATGCACACACAATACCATTGCAAGTAACCATAGGAGTCTTGGTTTCATAGGCTGATGTGATTGATATGATTTGGTTTTAAGGTATATATTACGTTTTAAGGTATATATTACTATGTGGTTGGGTGTCATTCTTCCGAAATCAGTATCTTGTTGTCGGAGGGGGAGACGGTGAAGCGTATGTGTCCGCAGTTCTCAAGTACTTGTATCACTGTGCGGAAGTCGGAGTATCGCGGTATGCTTCCCATGAATATGCGGGAGGACAGGGATTGGTCGGTAAATTCGTAATGGAAGTCATACCATCGGCTGAGGTCGCGCATTATGCGTTCGAGCGTCTGATTTTCGAAGATGAAGCGTCCGTGCCGCCAGGATGTAACCACGCCGGGGTCAACTACCGACATGTTGATGCGGTCGGATGTGTGGTCGAGTATTGCCTGGTGACCTTGAGAGAGGAACAGTTCTCCTGACGGGGCTGAGGATTGGGAGAGGGATATGGAGCCGGTCTCAAGTGTGGTGTAGGTGGCCGGCTCATCGTGGTAGGCGCGTATGTTGAAGCTTGTGCCGTATACTCGTACTACCTGACGGTCGGTCTCCACGTAGAATGGCCGGGAAGGGTCTTTCTTTACCTGGAAATATACTTCTCCGGTCACTGCCACACGGCGTTCGCCGGAGCCGAATGCTTCTGGGTAACGTATGGTCGACTCGGAGTTGAGCCATACTTCGGTTGAGTCCTCAAGGATGATTTTGAATTCCCCTCCGCGTGGCACTTCGAGGCATAGCTCCTCGGGGGTAGGGGAGGGAGGGGTGATGAAGCAGTCGGCACCATCGCGCCCTGATTCATTGGCTGAGAGTGAGATGGTCTGTCCTGTGGAGTTTGTGACTGTGGCTTTGGGTGATCCTGCCACAAAGTCGTCGAGGCTTTTTGCCGGAGGTGTCTCGGCTATGTGCTGACGGCTGTCGCCGATACTTGTGGAGAGGCGGACAGGGGAGAGGAAAAGCAGTGTCGTACCGATGGCTATTATGGCTGCCAGTATGGCTGCCGCACGTATTATGCGCCGTGATATGCATGCCCGGCGTCTGGAGCGGATGATCCGGGTCATGTCGAGAGCGGGACGGCGGTAGTCAACCGCGCTTCGCATGAGCATTTCTTCGGACAGGGTGTCATAATCCGACAGGCTTTCGAAGAATCGTCGGTGGGCCTGATCGGCGTCCAGCCATTCTTCCAGCCGTTGGTTGTCGGATGGAGATATGGTGCCTATCATGCGCAGATATATGAGGCGGGTTATGTGACGGTCGTAGTCCATGGATTATAATTGGGTATTTAACATAGATTACACGCGTATTGCATAAAAGTATACTTATTTCACCAAATTTTTTAAAATAAATATTATGGTATATGAATTTGATGGAATATATGGGGCTTTTATCTTAAATAGACTCCTAAAACTTGCATTATTCTTGTGATTTGGGATAAAACTTTATAACTTTGCTGCAATTCAATCAGGCATGATAGATTACGAATCGCTCTATAGATGTTTTCTTGCCGGTCAGATGGTCCCTTTCTACAAGATTATGTATCCGGGATTGTTGACCTTTGCATCGCGTATGCTCGGGGCAAAGATGGCGTTTATGGCGGAGGATGCCGTACAGGATGCAGTGCTTTCGACTTATGAGCACCGTGATGAGATAGAGAGTGCTGTGCACTGGCGATGGTATATGCTTCAGTGTGTGAGGCGCAGGGTTTCTAACCTGTTGCGCCACAGGGGTATTGTCGATGACTATGCCTCGGAGGCACTGAACGATTGCGGAGGGGATGATGTGGAGCACGATTGCTCCTATTGGCTTATGCGCCAGGAGGCTCTCGACACTCTTTTTGCTGCCATAGAGAGATTGCCTGACCAATACAAGGAGATATTCAGGCTGAATTTTGAGCAGGGTCTGAAAAATCAGGAGATTGCCCGAATGCTTGATGTCGCCGAGATCACGGTGAAGAAACGAAAAGCCCGAATGCTTGACCTGCTGCGCGGCTATCTTGGAGCGGATGCCAATACGCTGATTATGCTTTATGTGATGACGAGGGTATCGGATTCGCCGTCGTTATTGATGAGGATTGTCGATGAGATGCGGTCAGGGTGTGAGCTGCTGTGAAAATATAGACAGATCCCCTGTGTCCTGATAGCCAGGACACAGGGGATCTGAGTAAGGTCTGTATTAAGATTAGCTTTCCGGGGAGTGATTACTCCGCGTCGCCATCCTCTTCCTTCATGTTGTGGAACACGTTCTGTACATCCTCGTCGTCCTCAAATTTTTCGAGGAGTTTCTCAAGGGTGACACGCTGCTCGGCGGTGACCTCCTTGAGCTCGTGGGGGATGCGCTCAAACTCGGATGAGATGATCTCAAAGCCGTTGTCCTCAAGGTACTTCTGTATATTGGAGTATTCCTCGAAAGCACCATAGAGCACTACCTGCTCGTCGCCCGACTCCTCGTCAACGATATCCTCAAGTTCGTCCACGCCGTAATCGATAAGCTCAAGTTCGAGGTCTTCGAGTGAGACTCCTTCTTTGGGCTTGATCTTGAATACGCTCTTGTGGTCAAACATGAATGAGAGTGAACCCTGGGTGCCGAGAGTGCCGCCGTGCTTTGTGAAGTAGGAACGCACGTTTGCCACGGTGCGGGTGTTGTTGTCGGTTGCAGCCTCGACCACGATTGCGATACCGAAGGGTCCGTATCCTTCGTAGATGATCTCCTTGTAGTCGCTTGCGTCCTTGTCAGTGGCTTTCTTGATGGCGCGTTCCACTGTGTCCTTTGGCATATTTGCAGCCTTGGCGTTCTGCATGAGAGCACGCAGACGAGGGTTGGTGGAGGGGTCCGGTCCGCCTGCTTTTGCGGCGATGGTGATTTCCTTGCCTATGCGTGTGAATGTGCGGGACATATTGCCCCAGCGTTTGAGCTTGCGGGCTTTGCGGTATTCAAATGCTCTTCCCATTGTAAAGTATTATAGTATAATTTTTTTGATAATTAAGGTCAGTTGAGGCACTCTATCTGAGTTCTGCTCCGAGCTGCTTGGTGAGATTGGTTATCACCTTGCTCATCACAGCTTCGATCTGTTTGTCCTGGAGTGTCTTCTCATCATCCTGAAGTGTGAGGGTGATGGCATAGGACTTTTTGCCTTCCGGGAGATTCTTCCCTTCGTAAACGTCGAATAGAGAGATGTCCTTCAGCAGACGTTTTTCGCTGGCTCGAACTGTGGCTTCGACACGTTCCATAGTGATGTTCTTGTCGAGCAATAGCGCGAGGTCGCGTTTCACGGCCTGGGTCTTCGGCAGTGCGGCGAAAGTCACTTTTTTCTTGACGGAGAGTCCGACAAGGGTGTTCCAGTCAAGCTCGGCATACATGACAGCCTGCTTGATGTCTGCCTTGTTGAGAATCTTCTTGGCGAGGATGCCGAGCGAGCCTATCTGCTTGCCTGAACGAGTGGAGATGTCGAGTCCGGCAGCATAAATCTCGTTGGCTGATGTGGTATATTTTATCTCTGAGGCGGAAATGCCGAGTCGGCGGAGTATGTTGGCTACCACAGCCTTGAGGTCGTAGAATGTTACCTCGGCGGCAGAGCGTGCCCATGATGGCTGACGGAGAAGTCCGCTCATCCATATGCCAAGGCGTGAGTGTTGCCTGTAGGGTGCGAGAACTGCTTCGGGATTGCCTTTGGCTTCCGGGTTGAATATGTATACGTTGCCGAACTCATACATCAGCAGGTCGCTTTCGCGGCGGTTGATGTTGTGGGAGGCTGATTCGAGACCGCCGAACAGGAGTGTCTGGCGCATCACATTGAGGTCGTTGCTCAATGGGTTGAGGAGCCTGACGCAATGGTCCGCCGACATCTGTTCGAGATCGGCGTAGTAGGCTTCGCGTGTCAGGGAATTGTTGAGGATCTCGTTGAAGCCTTCTCCGCACAGCTGCTCGCTGATGAGGTCGCGCAGACTGTTCTCTTCATCCTCGCGGCTCTTGTAGGATAGTGAGGAGTGGACTGTGGAGGAGATTTCCACATTGTTGTAACCGTAGATTCTCAGTATATCCTCGACCACATCGCATGGGCGTGTCACATCGACGCGATAGGTGGGCACCTTGACGGTGACATCCTTCTCGCCGGCAGTCATAATCTCCATCTCAAGGCTCTTGAGGATGGCGATCATGGTGTCGGAGGGGATGTGTTTACCCACAAGCCGGGTGGCGTAATCGAAATCAAGGGTCACTTCTGCCGGCTCGATCACTGAGGGGTATATGTCGATTTCGGGACCTGTGATGGTGCCTCCTGCAAGCTCCTTCACCATAAGGGCGGCGAGGTGGAGCACATAGGTGGTGTTGTTGGGGTCGACACCGCGTTCGAAACGGAAAGAAGAGTCAGTGTTGAGTCCGTGTCGGCGAGCGGTCTTGCGCACCGATGTAGGATTGAAATAAGCACTCTCAAGGAATACAGATGTCGTGGATTCGGTGACACCGGAGTCCAGACCTCCGAACACTCCGGCTATGCACATCGGCTCGCGTGTGTTGCATATCATGAGGTCGCGCGAGTCGAGTGTGTGTTCCACGCCGTCGAGAGTGACGAATTTTGCGCCCTGCTCGGCATTCCTTACAATCACTTCTCCGCCTGCGATCTTATCGACGTCGAAGCAGTGGAGTGGCTGGCCCATTGCATGGAGCAGGTAGTTGGTTATGTCGACGATGTTGTTGATAGGGCGCAACCCTACGGCAGACAGGAGATCCTGGAGCCATTTTGGGGATTCCTTTACTGTGACACCTGTGATGGTGACTCCGCTGTAGCGGGGGCATGCCTCGGTGTTGTCGACTCTTACCTTCACGCCGCCTTCGGGAGCTTCGATTGCGAAGGCTTCCACCGATGGACGTGTGAGATTTCCAGGCTTGGCATGGCATGAGAGCCATGCTCCGAGGTCGCGTGCCACACCATAGTGCGATGCTGCGTCGATACGGTTGGGAGTGAGGTCCACTTCAAGCACATAGTCGGATGTGAGTCCGAAGTACTCGGCGGCAGGAGTGCCGGGCTTGACATCCTCGGCTATAACGATGATGCCGTCATGGGAGTTGCCTACGCCTATCTCGTCCTCGGCACATATCATGCCGAAGGATTCCACACCGCGTATTTTGGATTTCTTTATCTGGAATTCCTCTCCCTCCGCTCCGTAGAGCGTGGTGCCTACTGTGGCGACCACTACTGTCTGACCTGCTGCGACATTGGGCGCGCCGCACACTATCTGTGTGGCTTCGCCGTCGCCGAGGTCAACGGTTGTGATGTGTAGATGGTCGCTGTTGGGATGCTCCACACATGTGAGCACTTTGCCTATGACTATTCCGCGCAGACCTCCGCGGATGGATTCGACCTCCTCGACACTGCCGGTCTCAAGTCCGGTCGAGGTCAGTGCTGCCGCAACTTCGTCAGGTGTGAGGTCAAAATCGATGTATTTTTTAAGCCAATTGTAGGAAATATTCATAAAAGAATGCTTTTTCAATCGGCAAAGGTACAAATTTAAGTGCAATATCTCACTATCTCAAACCATTAAAACAGATAATTTTTTTGTTGTCAAGCAGACGATTGGCGAAATAATCAGAATATCGGAGCATTCTTTCTCCCGGATAGTGCCGGTGCAACTTTTTGTCGCGGATATTGGTTATTATGGATAATGGGCTTGGAGTATAAGCAAAATTTTGATAAATTTGGCAATGACAAGCTGAAGTGTCACATTCATTCATCAGGTTATAGTTATGAAACTCTACTGTGTCAATCTTAAGGAATATGTCCCCTTTGAAGGAGGGGAGACGTTGCAGAGTGTGGTGGGGCGTCTTGCCGGACGCCTTGGTTTCACTCCGTTGTGTGCCCGCGTAAATAACAAGGAGGAGGGCTTGTCGTTCCCCCTCTATGCTCCGAAGCAGGTAGAGTTTGTCCCTGTGGGTGATGCCGCCGGGCAGCGTTGCTATATACGTTCGCTCTGCATGGTGCTATACCGTGCGGTGACGCGTGTGGCCCCCGGTGCACGGCTTGAGATATGCAACGCCGTGTCGGGAGGATACTATGTGCGTATCACGGAAATCGATCTTGACAGGGAGATGGCAGCACGCGACATTGCTTCGGAGATGCGCCGTCTGATAGCCGCCGACCTCCCCATCGAGCGCAAGGAGAAGCCTACAGCCGAGGTGATAGATATGTTCCGTGAACAGGGGCTGTATGCCAAGGTGGCACTGCTTGAGTCGCTCCACGAGCTATATACAATATATTACCGCCTTGACGGACTGGCTGATACCACTCTGTCGCCATTGGTGCCGCGTACAGGGCTTCTGGGTGAGTTTGGGTTTGTGCCTTATGAGGAGGGTTTCCTGCTTCTTGGATGTGACCCTTCGGATGCGGGATGCCCTGCCAAGGAGAGGTATCAGCCCAAACTGTTCCGCGCATTCCAGGCATATCAGGAGTTTAACCGTATCATAGGTATAAGTAATGCCGGTTCGCTTAACCGAGCTGTGGAGAGCGGGGAGTCTGGCATGATGATCAATGTGGCAGAGGCACTTCACACCAAACATATACGCGGGATAGCCCAGACAATCACTGACCGTCACAGGGCAGGGGGAGCCAAGGTAGTGCTCATAGCCGGACCTTCCTCTTCGGGCAAGACCACTTTCACCAAGAGGCTCGCCATAGAGCTGCTCACCAATCTGCTGCGACCTGTGATGATCTCGCTTGATGATTATTTTGTGGACCGTCATCTCACTCCGAGGGACGAGACCGGCGACTATGATTACGAATCCCTTATGGCTCTTGATCTGGAGCTGTTCAACGAGCATCTGTGTGCCCTCATAAAAGGTGATGAGGTGGAGATCCCCACATACAATTTTGAAAAAGGTATACGTGAGTTCAAAGGTAAGAGGATATCGCTTCCTGCTGACGGTGTCCTGCTTATTGAGGGGATACACGGGCTTAATCCGGAACTGACAAGTGCGGTGGCTGACGAGATGAAGTACAGGGTGTACGTCTCCGCGCTTTCCACCATCTCCATTGATGACCATAACTGGGTGTCGACCACCGACAACCGTCTGCTCCGCCGCATAATCCGAGACTATAAGTATCGCGGCACTTCCGCCATGTCGACCATACGCCGCTGGCCGAGTGTGCGCCGCGGTGAGGAGAGATGGATATTCCCTTATCAGGAAAATGCTGATTCGATGTTCAATTCATCGTTCATATTTGAGCTTAGTGTGATGCGCGATGAGGCTGAGCGGGTGTTGCGTACAGTGCCCCGCGATGTGCCTGAATATGCACAGGCTCACCGCCTGAGGCATTTCCTTGGCTATTTTGCTTCGGTCTCGTCGAGGCTTATCCCGCCCACTTCGCTTATTCGAGAGTTCCTTGGCGGCTCCTCGTTCAAGTATTGAATGCAACCTTTTAGGACTATAGGGCCAAAGAGCTATAGGATAATATTAAAAGACAGGAGAACAGGAGAACTTTTTTCAGACCAGGATATGAGCCGGAATATAGATTAAAACTATAGGTCTCTGGTTCTCTGGTCTGAAAAAAGTTCTCCTGTTCTCCTGTCTTTTAATAATATAATCCTATGGTCCTAAGACTTTCTGGTCCCATAGTCATTTTTTTCGGGGGACGTATTTGGCAGGATAGTCGCAACGCACACGGCCGGTGAGTATGCCGTTGAGTTTGCTCTTTATGAGCTGGCGGCGTATCATGGATATATGGTCGATGTAGAGTTTTCCTTCGAGGTGGTCGCATTCGTGCTGTACTATGCGGGCAAGGAATCCTGAGATCTCCTCTTCATGAGGCTGGAAATTCTCGTCCACCCAGCGCAGGCGTATATGTTCCACACGCGGCACGTTCTCTGACAGGCCCGGAAGGCTGAGGCATCCTTCAGCCCGGGTCACGGTGTCGCCGTCGAGCACTTCCACTTCGGGGTTGATGAGAGTGAATCTACGCCCTTCGCATTCCGGGAAAGAATCTTTTACGGGGTCGGCATCTATTACCACTATGCGTTCAGCAAGACCTATCTGCGGTCCGGCAAGGCCTACGCCTTCGCTGTCGTACATTGTGGCATACATGTTTTCGATAAGTTCTTTTAGACCTTCTCGGTCGGGAGCTATGTCGGAGCAGCTCTTGCGTAGCACAGGGTGTCCGTAAAGATATACTGGGAGGCGCATTGCTTTTTCTGCCTGTCAGGCAGCGGTGTTATTGGGTTTATAAGTTCTTGATCTTTGTGTCGGTTGTTATGGGCGGGGGCTCTGTCACATCTCCGTTTTTATATGACGGCTGATGATGACAGGTAGGAATTCAGGATTATCACTGCCGCCATGCGGTCGATGGCTCCCTTGTCGCGCCTGTCACTCTTCTTGACCCCTGCGTCGAGCATGGCACGATGGGCGAGGGTGGAGGTGAAACGTTCGTCCCACATTGTAAATTTCATTCCTGGGAATTCTTTGCGCAGACGTCCCATTGCCGGGGTGATGTAGCGCATGGAGTCGGACGGCTCGCCACGCATGGTGGTGGGAAGCCCGACCACAATCTCGTCGACCACTTCGCGTGACATGTATTCCTTGATGAAGGACACAAGTTCAACTGGGGGGATTGTGGCAAGTGCTGTGGCTACTATGCGCAACGGATCGGTCACTGCAAGCCCGCAGCGACGTCGACCGTAATCTATGGCAAGTATCCGTCCCATTTTTTTACGTCCGCAAAATTACGCAAATAATTTAATCTTAGCAAACTTGATATCATATGGTTGTTGAGGCTGTTGTGCATATGATGCCATTGGGATAACAGATTTTAACTCGCTATCCGCAATATGTGGTCTTTAGGCTTATCAGAAATCATAGTAAATCGAGAATAATATTTAAAAATGTCAGTAGAGTTAAAAATCCTTATCAATGTGTAATTGAAATTTCAATTTTAGCCTATAATTTGTTAACTTTGTATCCAAATTGCGAAATTTAATTCATAATATGGCAAAAGTTACAAAGCAGATGGCGTTGGATTATCACAAGTATCCGCGCCCCGGCAAAATAGAAGTTATACCTACCAAGCCTTATGCCACACAGGCTGACCTTGCTCTCGCTTACTCTCCCGGCGTGGCTTATCCTTGTCTTGAAATACAGGAAGCTCCTGAGAAAGCTTATGATTATACCGACAAGGGGAATCTTGTAGCTGTTATCTCCAACGGCACTGCTGTGCTCGGTCTCGGTGACATCGGTGCGCTTGCAGGAAAGCCTGTGATGGAGGGAAAGGCTCTGCTTTTCAAGATTTTCGCCGGACTTGACTGCTACGACATAGAGGTTGACGAGAAGGACCCTGAGAAATTCATCTCAATAGTCAAGGCTCTCGGACCTACTTTCGGAGGTATCAATCTTGAGGATATAAAAGCTCCCGAATGTTTTGAAATAGAGACCCGGCTTAAGGCGGAAATGGACATTCCGGTGATGCACGACGACCAGCATGGCACAGCCATAATATCGGCGGCAGGTCTTCTAAATGCCCTTGAGATACAGGGGAAGCGTATAGAGGATGTGAAGCTTGTGGTCAATGGGGCCGGAGCGGCTGCGGTGTCATGTACCAAGCTATATATAGCCCTTGGTGTTAAGAAGGAGAATGTGGTGATGTGCGACAGCAAAGGGGTGATCTCCGACAAGCGCACTGACCTCAATCCCCAGAAGGCCTTCTTCGCCACTTCACGGCCTCTTAGCTCTCTCGCTGAGGCTATGAAGGATGCCGATGTGTTCCTCGGGCTTTCGGTTAAGGATGTAGTGACACCTGAGATGGTGAAGTCGATGGCACCGCGCCCTATAGTGTTTGCACTTGCCAATCCTGATCCCGAGATAGCCTATGAGGTGGCAACCTCTGTACGTCCGGATATCATCATGGCTACAGGACGTTCCGATTACCCCAATCAGATCAACAATGTGCTCGGGTTCCCATATATATTCCGCGGCGCGCTTGACTGCGGTGCGACTGAGATAAACGAGACAATGAAGATCTATGCTGTGCGTGCCATTGCCGAGATAGCTAAGCTGCCTGTGCCTCAGGTGGTGAATGCCGCCTATGGCCGTGCCAATCTGAAATTCGGTCGCGAATATATAATCCCCACTCCTTTCGATCCCCGCCTTCTCACAGCGGTGAGTCCTGCCGTGGCACGCGGTGCGATGGAGAGCGGAGTGGCGCGTCGTCCTATCGGTGATTGGGCTGCCTACGATGAGAAACTTCTGCGCCTAAAGGGCAACGACCGCAAGTTTACCCGCCGGCTCAATGAGGCTGCACGCTGCAATCCCAAGCGTGTGGTGTTTGCCGAAGCCAATACTGACAATATGCTCCGGGCCGCAACTATCGCCGCTGCCGACGGTCTCTGCATACCTATCCTGCTTGGCAATGAGGAGATGATCGAGAAGCGTGCTGTGCGTCTGGGACTTGATATCTCAGGTATAGAAATAGTCAATCTTCGCCATGACCGTGAGGCTGCACGAAGAGAGAAGTATGCCGAGAAGCTTTCAGAGAAGCGTCAGCGTCAGGGCGAGAATTTCGAGAGTGCGCTCGACAAGATGTTTGACCGCAACTATTTCGGCATGATGATGGTGGAGAACGGCGATGCCGACGCTTTCATTGCCGGTACACGTGCCGCCAACAATAAGACCGGAATAATAGCCCGCGAGGTGATAGGCATGAAGGATGGCATAAGCCATTTTGCCACAATGCATGTGCTTGAGACCACAAAGGGGACTTACTTCCTTGCCGACACCATGATAAACGGAAATGCCGATGAGGAGACCCTTATGGATATCACGCGTCTCACAGCCGATGCAGTGAAGTTCTTTGCACACGATCCTGTGATGGCTATGGTATCGTACTCCAATTTCGGTTCCAACGAGGAGCCTGAGTGCACCAAGGTCCACAAGGTGGTTGAGCGTATGCATGAGGAGTTTCCCGAACTGCCTATTGACGGTGAGATGCAGATCAACTATGCTCTCAACAGTGCTGTCCGCGACAAGGTGTTCCCGTTCAATAAGCTAATGGGCAAGGAGGTCAACACTTTGGTGTTCCCCAATCTATCGGCAGCCAATGCTGCTTACCGTCTGATGCTTGAGATGGGGGTAGGCGAGTCAATCGGTCCTATCCAGATGGGTCTCAAAAAGCCTGTACACTTTATAAATGTGGATGCCGATGTGCGCGATATCCTTAATCTTATTGCTGTAGCTGTTCTCGACGCTGCCGTGCTTGACAATAAATGTTGAATTAAGGGACAGCTATAGGATAATTTAAAAGACAAGAGAACAGGAGAACTTTTTGACCAGAGAACCAGAGGACTATAGTTTTTTAATCTATATTACGGTTCACATTTTGGTCTATAAAAAAGTTCTCCTGTTCTCTTGTCTTTTAAATTATCCTATAGCTCTCTGGACCTTTGGTCTTTTTGCCCTATGGTCCTATGGACCAAAAAACCGGAGGAGCCTAACCTTTTTGGAAGAGTTTGTTGACAGCAAGCTTGAAGTCGGCGAGCATAGCTGATGCCGGGGTTATGATGGGTTTGAAAGCCTGCTGAGACTCAGGGGCGAACACTTTGAGCTTACGGTGGTGACAACTGATCTCAAGATGACTGTCAAGTACCAATGGCTCGCCGTCAAGATGTGCAGCACCGTCGTGAGTGCGCTCTATTGTGATTGCCGGGGTGCGGAAGGTGTGGATTAACACATTTTTTTCGATGTTGCCTATTAGCATATCGAATCCTACAAGAGCGGTCGACAGTGTGTTGCCTGCATGGATTATAGTCACGTCAAGCAGACCGTCGTCAATAGTGGCATTTGGAGCTATGTAGGCATTGTTTCCGTATTGGGATGCATTGCACACAGCTACCAGGAACGCTTTTTCTGTGATGCGTCTGCCGTTGGCTGTAATGGTGTACAGTTCCGGCTCGTAGTGGGCGTAGGTCTCGAATGTGCTCTGTATGTAAGTAAGTTTGCCTCGTCTTTTCTTCTCGGCGAAAGCAGCACTTACGGCGGCATCGAATCCAACACCGAAGGTGCAGAAGAATTTTCTGCCGTTCACGGTGGCATAGTCGATGCTGCGTGGCATCTCGTCATGTATCACCTTGACTCCCTCACGTATGTCGATAGGGATTCCGAGATGACGTGCGAGTCCGTTGCCCGAACCGCACGGTATTATGCCGAGGGATGTCTCCGAGCCGCACAAGGCATCGGCGGTCTCGTTGATAGTGCCGTCGCCCCCGGCTGCGAACACCGCATCGTAGCCCATCTCGACAGCTTCTGCCGCAAGCCGTGTGGCATCGCCGTGACACTGCGTGTAGGTGACCTCGATTTCCCATCCGCATGATGAGAGAGCGTCGGTCACGTAACGGTCAAGCCCTGCTTTGCTCGCAGTTCCGGATATGGGATTTATGATGAGGCGTGCTTTCATTTTGTTATAGGCTGTTTAGATGGTGACACGTCGGGTGGATGTTCCTGCCTTGAGAATATACACCCCGCGGGCTGAAATGCGAAGCCTGTGGGTCCCTGCATCGAGTGTTGCCTCACTGATGAGCTGTCCGAGGATGGTGAACAGCTTTACTGTCACCTTGCGGGGTGTTGCCACATATACGTATCCGTCCTTGACCGATACATCTATGTTGCTGTCACTGTCGCGGCTGTCAGCCGACAGTTCAGGCACGGGCATATCGACACCCTCCCAGCGCGGAGTTGCGCTCGAAGCCGCAATGGCGCAAATGGTTACAACCAATATGGTCAGTAGCTGTCGCATTTCTGTCGCAAATTTACGATTTCTACTCCATTTCCGCAAACATGCTATTATAAAGGCCGGACAAAGGTGTGCTGCTATATGTTGTATAACATACGATGCGTTCTTGTTTTTCATCAACGTTATCCCTAAATTAGCGCACGGTTTTACCGTTTATTTAAGAGAGTGTATAATATTAAATGTTAAGCCGGAGTAGTTGGATTTTTAGTTGAAACGGACCTGGTGATATGCCACATGGCTTTGGCTGTATGGCTTGGTGCAGAGACAGTTTGACAAATTTACAGCAATGAGGCGGACATAACCTAAAATCTATGATGAAAACAAAAAAACTTCTTCTCGGCGACGAGGCTTTGGCATTAGGTGCCATTGACGCCGGCCTATCAGGGGCGTATGCATATCCCGGCACCCCCTCGACTGAAATTCTGGAATTCGTTCAGTCCAATCCGGTCGCTCGCCAGCGTAATATCCATTCGCATTGGTCATCCAACGAAAAGACTGCTGTGGAGGAGGCTCTCGGCATGTCGTTCTGCGGTAAGCGAGCCATTGTCTCCATGAAGCATGTGGGGCTTAATGTGGCTGCCGATCCCTTTGTTAATTCAGCCATGACAGGTGCTAATGGCGGGCTTCTTGTGATAGCCGCCGATGATCCTTCGATGCATTCGTCGCAGAATGAACAGGACTCGCGGTTCTATGCAAAGTTTGCGTTGATGCCTGTCCTTGAGCCGTCCGACCAGCAGGAGGCATATGACATGGCACGCTACGGCTTTGAACTTTCGGAGAGTCTGCGTATTCCGGTGCTTATGCGTCTTGTCACCCGTCTGTCCCATTCACGTGCTGTGGTCGAGGTGGATGATGCTCCCTCCGACGAGATGCCGTTCTCATATCCGGAAAATCCACGGCAGTGGGTGCTCATGCCTGTAAATTCCCGTGAGCGTTATCGCCGTCTGATCGATGACCGTGACAGGATGGAGGAGCTGGCAGTGTCATCGCCCTACAATCGCCTCACTCCGGGGTCCGACCGCCGTATCGGCATCATTGCTTCAGGCATAGGTCATAACTATGTGCGCGAGGTGCTCGGAGCCGACTGTCCGTTCCCGGTGTTGAAGATATCGCAGTATCCTGTGCCCCGAAAGCTCGTGGCTGAACTCGCCTCACAGTGCGACTCGATTCTTGTGGTGGAAGAGGGGCAGCCGTTCATTGAGGACTCTCTGCGCGGGCTCCTTGACTGCGGACCGAAAATCTTCGGCAAGCTTGACCGAATCATACCTATAGATGGAGAGCTTAATCCCGACAGTGTGGCTCGTGCTGTAGCGGCTCTCGCCCCTGACTATAGCCATCTTATACATGAAGAGAAACCGTTTGCCCGCAATGTGGTGGCGCGTCCGCCGGCACTTTGCCAGGGATGCGGACACCGTGACGTGTATGCCGCACTCAACGCCGCCCTCGAAGAGTTCTCTTCGCCCAAGGTGTTCGGCGACATAGGATGTTACACCCTTGGCTGGCTTGCTCCGTTCAATGCCATTGACACCTGTGTCGACATGGGTGCTTCCATCACTATGGCAAAGGGTGCCGCAGATGCCGGTCAGCATCCGGCTGTCGCCATAATAGGCGATTCCACATTCACGCATTCCGGCATGACCGGGCTTCTTGATGCCGTGAACGAGAATACACCTATGACGGTGATAATCTCCGACAATCTCACTACTGGCATGACCGGAGGTCAGGACTCGCAGGGCACCGGCAAGCTTGAGGAGATATGCCTCGGTCTCGGAGTGGACCGTCAGAGGCTCCACACCATCGACTCCCTGCCAAAGACATTTGAGGACATGAAAGCCCTGTTCACCGGCGAATTCGCTCACGAAGGCTTGTCGGTAATCATTGCTCGTCGCGAGTGCATACAGACAGCCCGACGTCATGTGAAAAAAGCAAAATAGATTCCTCCCGATATATTCAATCCCCGTAACAAGACACGTAAACAATGAAATCAGACATAATTCTTGCCGGCGTGGGAGGACAAGGTATCCTCTCGATAGCCACTATACTCGGTGATGCAGCCCTCAGGCTCAATCTTCATCTGAAGCAGGCTGAGGTTCACGGCATGAGCCAACGTGGAGGTGATGTGATGTCGTGCCTCCGGCTCAGTTCCGACCCCATAGCTTCCGATCTTATACCATCCGGTAAAGTGGACCTGGTGATTTCGCTCGAACCTATGGAGGCTCTGCGCTATGTGCATCTGCTCGCGCCCGGAGGCAGGGTGATAACATCCACCGATCCGTTTGTCAATATCACCAATTATCCTGAGCTTGAGGCTGTGCTTTCCGAACTCACAGCTGTGCCAGGCACTGTCACCATTGCAGCCGAGGCTATAGCTAAGGAGGTGGCATCGCCGCGTTCTTCCAATATGGCTCTTCTCGGAGCTGCGGCTCCATATATAGGTCTGCCCGCCGAGGTGCTTGAAGAGAGCATACGCACTATATTCATGGCTAAAGGTGAAAAAATTGTCGAAAACAATCTCGCTGCATTCCGTGCCGGTATGGAGCAGGGTAAATAGATTCAAGATATGGAACCTGTATCAACCGACTTTCTGAATGCCGAGATGTCGGCGATGAATATAACCGACATTTCTTCAGCCACCATACGTCAGATACTCGCTCTTGCCAACCGTCTTGAAGCACGCCTGGGGGATCCGTTCGTGCATCTTGAGATGGGCAATCCCGGACTACCTGCCTCGCAGATAGGTATAGAGGCAGAGCATGCCGCACTTCTTCAGGGTATAGCCAACCAATATCCCAACATCTCCGGCATCAAGCCGCTTAAGGAGAATGCCTCGGACTTTTTGAAAGCATTTCTCGATATAGATATTCCCGGACGTTGCATTGTGCCCACTGTAGGCTCCATGCAGGCGACTTTCACTCTGTTCCTGCTGCTCGCTCAGCGTATACCTGGCAAAGACACTATCCTGTTCCTTGATCCGGGTTTCCCCGCACAGCATCATCAGGCAAAACTGCTTGGCATAAAGCAGGAGTCGGTCGACATATACGATTGCCGTGGCGAGGCTCTTGAGGCGCGCCTTGAACCGTTGCTTGCCAAAGGTAACATCACGGCGATAGTGTACAGCAACCCCAATAATCCGGCATGGTTCAATCTAACTGACACCGAGTACAAGGTGCTGGCGCGCCTTGCCGAGAAACATGATGTGGTTATCGTTGAGGACCATGCATATCTCGGCATGGATTTCCGTGTGCGTTACGGAGTGCCTTACACAGAGCCTTTTGTCCCGACGGTGGCTAAATACACTTCCCGCTGTCTGCTCCTTGTGTCTGCTTCTAAGATATTCAGCTATGCCGGACAGCGTATCGCAGTGGTGTGTATGCCACCTGAACTGTATGACCGTTGCTATGATTATCTGGAGAGATTCTATGAGATGCCAGCTTTCGGTGATGCCTACATTTTCGGAGTGTTGTACTGTGCGTCGTCGGGTGTCGCCCACTCGGTGCAATATGGCTTTGCGGAGATGCTTAGAGCTGCTGTCGATGGAAGGCTTGACTTCGTTAAAGAGGCGCAGGAATATGGACGGCGTGCCGCTCTGGCAAAGAAAGCTTTCACCGACAATGGTTTCCATATAGTGTATGACGTTGACGGTGACCGTCCCATTTCCGATGGTTTCTTCTTTACGGTAGGATATCCGGGTTTCACCGGGTCGGATCTACAGAGGGAACTTATGCGCTACGGAGTGTCGACCATCTCGCTACCCTCTACCGGCAGCCGTCAGGAGGGTCTGAGGGTGTGTGTGTCGATGCTCAATGATCCCGACACATTTTCACGCCTTGAGGAGCGTCTTGCAGCATTCCATAAAAATCATCCCGCATAATCCAGCCATTTATTGCAATGCAAAATATTCCCAATCTTATGTCGGCAGACGATGCCGCAAAACTCATAAAGAGCGGAGACCATGTGTTTATACAAGGTAGCACATCGGTTCCCGAGACACTTGTGGATGCGATGACCCGCCGGGGCGACGAGCTTCGAGGCGTGGTTCTGTACTCCGGATTCTCTGTGTCGAATCGTGAGGCTCCGTATTGCAAGCCTGAGTATAAGGATTCCTTTCTTGTCGACACTTGCTTCGTGTCGTCCAATGTGCGACGCTGGATTGCTGACGGCTACGGAGCCACAACTCCTCGTTTCCTCGGGGAAGTGCCCGCTCTTTTTCGTGACGGCACCTGGCGTGTGGATGTGTGCCTGCTCAACTGTTCCATGCCCGACAAGGATGGCTATGTGAGTTTCGGAGTGTCCGCCGACCTGGCATTCTCTGCGTCGGAATGCGCCCGCGTGGTAATAGCTCAGCTCAATCCTCACATGCCGTTCAGTTACGGTGACCCTGTCATACATGTGTCGCGTCTTGATGCGGCTGTGCTCGTGGATGATCCGTTGGTAGAAGTCCCCACTCCCGAGCCGGGACCTGTGGAGACTGCCATTGGAGAAGCCATTGCGGCACTCATTCCCGACGGAGCCACTTTGCAGATCGGAGTAGGGGGGATACCTAATGCAGTCATACGTGCTCTCTCCGGTCATCGCCATCTCGGTCTGCACACCGAAGCGATGACCGATGGAGTGCTCCCATTGATAGAGTCGGGCGTGATCGACAATTCTCTCAAGCGTGTTATGCCCGGCAAATCGGTGGCATGTCTCGCTCTCGGATCACGCGGGCTGTACGATCTTATGGATTATAATAAGGATATGGTGTTCAAGGATGTGGCTTGGACTAACGATCCGTTCGTCATAGCGCAGAACCCCAAGGTGATGGCTATCAATTCGTGCCTTGAGATAGACCTTACAGGTCAGATATGTGCCGAATCGATAGGCACACGCATCTTCTCAGGCATAGGCGGACAGCATGATTTCGTTTATGGGGCATCGCGCAGCGAAGGCGGGTGTTCGTTCCTTGCCATGACATCCACCACAACGAAAGGTATGGGCAAGATCAAGCCTGTGCTCACTCAGGGTGCAGGCGTGGCCACAACTCGTTTCCAGGGCAACTATGTGGTGACTGAGCATGGTGCCGTGGATCTGCGTGGTCGCAATCTTCCTGAACGGGCCCGGCTGCTCATATCAATCGCCAATCCCGATGACCGTGAGGCTCTTGACCGCGCGGCATTTGAGCGGTTCGGTTATTCTTATTCACGGTTGAAGTAATCTATTATAAATAATAATGTTAAACAGGATGTGCCTGATCATGTGACGGCACATCCTGTTTTCAATGTATAATGTTGATTTAAGAGAGTTTTGCAATGGTGGTCCTTAAAACCGTATCACCATTTCTGCACATATCTTATCACCCTCTCCAGGGGGAACGATGGCTCCTGAACGGTAGAAATATTTCTCATAATCGAGCCTTAGGTCGCAATGCAGAGCTTTGTGGGCATAGGTGACAGTGGCTCCTGCAGTGACTCGCTGACGAGCCGGGCGGGTGGACCATAGAGCTCCGGTATCGTCGCGCTTTCCGTCGCTGTGGGCTGTCATTCCGTCCCAGCGAGCCTGGAATGATGCGCGGTTGAGCATACCCGCTTTAATGGGCATCGCATAGTCGGCCCATAGGAGCCAGCCGTGTGCCGTCTTGTGGGCATTGTGGGTGTAATGCTTGTTCATGTACTCACCTTCAAGGGTCCATCTGCCTGTGGCCCATGTGCATGATGCGTTCCATAGATTTACCCTGATGGAGTCGGGGGATATTGACTGCACTCCGGTAACGAGTTTGACATTGCCGATGGTGTAGATACCCTTTGCAGCGTAGCTCAGCTCCTTTATCCATACCTCATGGTCGGATATTGATGTGGGGTTGAATGCTCCCCCTTCAATAGAAAGCTGCTGATATCCGGAGATGGGGATGGTGTAGGACAGTTTGGCTCCAACACCTCGCACGTTGCACAGGTCTTTACCTATGAATGAGCGGTTGGAGAACACATAGTTGCCCGGACCGCGGAAAGCGTCAGTGCCGAATGGCAGGCGGAACTGTCCCGCCTGGAATTTCAGCCCCTTTGCCACAGCGATTCTTCCCCATGCATCCAGGATCTTCATTTTGCCGCGGTCGCACAGGTCGGTCTGTATGAAATAGTCGATGGAGGGAGCGATGTAGCCGTTTAAAGATACTCGTGCGTTGCGTACCTGGAATCGTGATCCGCCATTGTCAAAATCATGTTCGAAACGGGTGCGCAGAGCTCCATGGATCTCCGGCACATAACTGAAGCTCTTTGTCCCGGCATTCTTTGAATGGTTTGCGGCATTGTTCTCAGCTCCTTTTATTTCAGATGGAGCGCACATAAGCATAATCAAAAATCCCGAGAGCATTAGCTTCGGGATGTCGATACGTTTCATAGATCAAATTTCAGTATTGATGACATAATGTTTGTAATCACGATTCATATGCCTTGATCCCCTTGCCATTCACACAGCGAGCACTATGTTCTTTTCCTCTGCCATCCGGCGCATATTGATTATGGCATATCGCATGCGTCCGAGAGCGGTGTTGATGCTGACCTTTGTTGCATCTGCGATCTCCTTGAACGACATGTTCCGGTAAAATCGCATCACGAGAACTTCTCTCTGAGGGTCAGGCAGCTCCATCACCATGCGGCGTAGGTCCTCGTCGATTTGCATCTCCACCATCTCGTCCTCAACAGTCCCTTCACACAGGTCGCGGCGGTTGAGGAGGTCGTTGTTGTCATCGTCGGTCGACAGTGTGTTCTCCACCTTCTCCTGCCTGTAATAGTCGATTATGAGGTTGTGGGCTATGCGAGTGAGCCATCCCGAGAATTTGCCATGTTCGGAATATCGCTTCTGCTTTATTGTCATGATAGCCTTGACAAACGTCTCCTGAAAGATGTCGTCGGTAAGCTCCCTGTTCTTTACTATACGAAAGATATAGGTATATATCCTGTCCTTATGGCGTTCAAGCAGGATGTCAAACGCTTCATTACTATCATTGGCGTAAGCTACGACCAGATCACGGTCGGCGAGCTTAGTCATGTCTTGCATTGTATTCTCGGTTTTTGTGGTTAGGGTAGCAGTGTAATCTATAGGCAGTAAAGTTAAATTTTTGTAAATGACGGAGGCTCACACAATATCCTCCTCCTTTACTGCAAAAGTAACAAAAAAGCCGTGCCCTCACAACAATCTTAGCATTATTTAACCTCCCGGTTGACAATAAATCCCGAAAGGATTGTGTTAAGCATTGTTATACGTGATAAAAAATGTATCTTTGCCCTCATATTATCATAATACCAATTATATCAAGCCATTTATGAACACTATCCTTAGATCGATGCTCTCCGTGGCCATGCTGTCTGTGATGGCGGGAGCGTATGCTGACAGTCCTGACAACATTGAAAACTATTTCCTTGGCTATCTGCAAGGAGAGACATCGCCATACATATCAGGAAATATTGTAAAGAGCCGTGATGTCAAGGCTGTGTCGGATCAGGTGTGGAAGTCATGGGTAGATGCCAACAAGGCTTTCGATGAGCAAAAGCTATCGCCGCTTGCAGCTCTCTCCGCTGAGACAGCTTCCGCATGGAATCTTCCTGCCGACCTTGAGCCAAATGCCGTGATGAATTATTACTGGGGTTTCAAGGGTGATTCCATCTCGTCCGCAGGGATTCCGCTCTTCATCTATATGCATGGGTCTGGCCCGCGACAGCAGGAGTGGGAGACCGGGCTTAAGCTTGCTGTACGTTTCGACGATTCTCCCTCGGCATATTTCATACCTCAGATACCTAACGAAGGGGAGTATTACCGATGGTGGCACAAGTCCAAGCAATATGCCTGGGAAAAGGTGTTGCGCCAGTCGCTTGCCTCAGGGGAGATTGACCCCGACAGGGTGTATATGTTCGGAATCTCGGAAGGTGCCTACGGCTCACAACGCCTTGCAAGCTTCTATGCCGACTATATAGCCGGAGCCGGACCGATGGCAGGTGGTGAGCCTCTGAAGAATGCTCCTGCTGAAAATCTTCGCAACACGGCATTCTCGCTCCTTACAGGCGATCGTGACTTCGGATTCTACCGCGACAAACTCACTCGCTACACCAAGCGAGCTCTTGACAGTCTGAAACAGGTGTATCCCGAGGATTATGAGTATAATATACAGCTGATCCCGGGGCGCGGGCATTCCATAGATTATACACCTACCACCCCCTGGCTAAGCAAGCACACGCGCAATCCATATCCAAAGCATGTGAGCTGGGAGAATTTCGAGATGGATGGTCGCTACCGCGACGGTTTCTACAATCTGTATGTCAACGAGAGGAGCAACGCTGACGAGTCAGCACGCACCTACTATGAAATGGATATCGTAGGCAATACTGTGAACCTAACGGCTCAGACTGTAACATATACTGCCACAGAGATTGACCCGAGATGGGGTATAGCTCTTGATTTCAAGCGTGAATATGCTCCTGCCACATCAGGCTCGGTGACCATATACCTCAACGACAGCCTGGTGGATCTGTCAAAGCCGGTGATTGTCATTGTCAATGGCAAAAAGGTGTTCAAGGGCAAGCTCAAGATGCGCATGGAGAACATAGTCAACAGTTGCGCCCGCTATTACGATCCGTCAAGACTTTATCCAGCAGCAGTCACAATCGATATAAGGTAAACGGCTATAGCAAAAGTTAATATATACTAATCCAAATCGTTAGTTTCAAGAATTATTCGTTACTTTGCATTTATAATTCATCATAATTATGAAACCAATCCAAATCCTTGCAACAGCTATGCTGACTTGTACGATGGCAGGATGCCATAATTCAGGGAAAATCAATTATCCTGAGGCTCCGCAGGATGGCACCGTTGACACCATATTCGGTATGAAGGTGTCAGACATTTATCGCCCTCTTGAGAATGATACTGCGCCTGCAACTCTCGCCTGGGTGGAGGCGGAGAACAAGGTGACACAGGACTATCTGAGTCAGATCCCTTTCCGTAAGGCTATCGCTGAGCGTCTTACTCACCTCAATAACTACGTGAAGCGTGGTGTGCCTTCACGTGAAAACGACGGCAAATACTATTATTCCGAGAATGACGGACTTAAGAACCAGGCGGTCATTTATCGAACCGACGATCCGCTGTCGTCAGAGCGCGAAGAGTTCCTTGACCCCAACTCGCTCAGTGACGACGGCACCGTGGCTCTCACAGGTCTTTCCCAATCGAAGGATGGCAAGTACACAGCCTATACCATAAGCCGCAGCGGTAGTGACTGGACCGAGATATATGTGATGGATACTGCCACCAAGCAGCTTCTTCCCGACCATATTGAATGGGCGAAGTTCTCCGGAGCAGAGTGGGATGGCGACGGTTTCTACTATAGCGCGTATCCGCGTCCCGAAGAGGGCAAGGAGTTCTCTAACGCCAATGAGAACCATCAGATATATTATCATAAGATCGGCACTCCGCAGAGCGACGACACATTGGTGTTCTCTGACCCTGCCAATCCCCTTCATTTCCATGGCGCACAGGTTGCCGGCAAGAATCCTGTGATGTTCGTCTCCGTAGGCGGTCAGGGTGTTGGCAACGCACTCAAGATGCGCAGCAATGGAGGATGGGTCACTGTGGCTCCCGACCAGGACTACGAAACTTCGGTCATAGATGTCATTGACGGCAAGATATATCTTCTCACTGCCTTTGGTGCCGACCGCCGTCGTGTGATGGTGGCTGATGTCGCCAATCCTGGACGCGAAAACTGGCGCGAGCTTATTCCTGAGGGTGATGGTGTGCTCAAGGGTGTGCAGCTCTCGGGCAAGGACCTCTATCTCACTTACGAGAAGGATGCTTCCGACCATGTGTCAATATACTCGCTTGACGGCAAGAAGAAATCGGATGTCAAGCTGCCCGGTATCGGTTCTGTAGGTTTCTCCACATCAAGCAAATATCCTGAGGATGTGTTCTACAGTCTCAGTTCGTTCACATCACCTGCCACTGTGTACAAGTTCAATCCCGCCACCGGCGAGAGCTCCAAGGTGTTCCAGCCTGAGATCGAGGGTGTGAATCTTGACGACTATGTTACCGAACAGGTGTTCTTCACATCCAAGGATGGTACAAAGGTGCCTATGTTCCTAACCTACAAGAAAGGGATGGAGCGCAACGGCAAGAACCCTGTCTACCTCTACGGTTACGGAGGCTTCAATGTGTCCCTCACTCCTGGATTCTCAGCCAACAGGATGCTGATGCTTGAGAATGGTGTTATGTATGCCCAGACCAATCTCCGTGGTGGTTCGGAGTATGGTGAGGCATGGCATGAAGCCGGCACCAAGATGAAGAAACAGAATGTGTTTGACGACTTCATCTCAGCAGCTGAATATCTCGTGAATGAAGGCTGGACCTCTTCGGACTATCTCACCATCGAGGGTGGCAGCAACGGAGGTCTCCTTGTGGGAGCTACAGTCAATCAGCGTCCCGACCTCTTTAAAGTGGCATTCCCCCGAGTGGGAGTGATGGATATGATGCGTTATCATCTGTTCACTATCGGTTGGAACTGGGCTTCCGACTACGGTACATCAGCCGACTCTCCTGAGATGGCAAAATACCTGCTCGGCTACTCGCCTCTTCATACAGTGCGTAATGATGGCACTCCCTATCCTGCCATTATGGTTACCACTGCCGATCATGACGACCGCGTGGTGCCCGCCCACTCGTTCAAGTATGCCGCAGCTCTTCAGGCTGCCGATACCGGTGATGCTCCCAAGCTCATCCGTATAGATTCCAAGGCTGGTCATGGCGCAGGCAAGCCCATGGCTAAGGTGATAGAGGAGTACGCTGATATCTACTCCTTTATGTTCTACAATCTCGGCATAACCCCCGGGAGTGTGACTGGCGATTCTAAAAAGTGAACACAACCTTACTGAGAATATTTTCGCTGCTGATGCTCGCGCCGTTGTTGCAGGGCTGCTTCTTCACAGGTGTGGAGTCGACCCCGCGCATCACCGGTCGCGACGTCAGACGCGAAGCGGTGGTCCCTGCTCCCGAGGATTCTTATCTTGCCAAGGTGGGCGATCTTCCTTTCTCACGCTGGACTCCCGGGAAGGAGTTCATGGTGACTGACTCGCGCATATCGCGTATATTCGGAGCCTCGGCTGTAGATGCCTCACCTGTGCCCGGTGACATGCTGCGTTATCGGTCGGCAGAGGAGTCCGCATCAGTGACCGGTGGCACTGTCACCGACATATCATTTCTAACATCCGGAGGTGATGTATTGTCGTATCGCGTCAACAAGCCCCTTTCGCGGCTTATGGCTGACAGTGTGACCGAAGTCCCTTTCACCATACAGATGTCGGTGATAGAGGACGCACGCAGGCTTATGGAAGGGAAGGAGTTCTATATTCTCACATCGTCATGGCGCGATGATGCCGACACTCCGGTGTCGGGACGCAAGTTCATTCCTGTGCACATCGATTCGGTGGCACCGGGCAACCTGCTTTTCCCAATAAAGGTGGCTTTCACTGACAAGGATGGCAACTCGGCCCGCATATTCATCCATCCGGGAGGGAAATGGGAGGCTCCGCGCACATTCTCGCGTGTGTTCTCGTTTACAGATCCTTATCTGCGCTACCGGCATATCCCACCCGAGCATTGGAAGCTTATCATTGACGGACGTGTCGCTGACGGGATGACAATCGAGGAGTGCAGGCTCTCGCTCGGCTCACCCAAGGAGGTGGACCGAGGGGCAAGCAACAGCTTTGTCCGGGAGGCGTGGCTGTACGAGAACGGTGTATTCCTTCTCTTTGAGGATGGGCTTCTAAAGCGTTACCGCCATTGAACACATAACGATAACCCTCGCGGACAGATAAACCCGCGGGGGCTATCGCTTGTTAATAAATAAATCGACTATTTATCTATGGAACATATCAATGTAAAAGTCATCAACGATTCCCCTTACGGACTTCCTGCCTATGAGACACCATCGTCGGCAGGTATGGATGTGAGGGCAAATATATCTGAGCCTGTGACTCTCGGGCCACTTGAGCGTCGTCTGATACCCACCGGTCTGCGCATACAGCTCCCGCAGGGGTATGAATGCCAGATACGTCCGCGTTCGGGGCTCGCTCTCAAGCATGGGATATCTTTGGTCAACACCCCTGGCACTGTTGATGCCGACTATCGTGGTGACATCGGTATAATAGTGATCAACCTTTCCAATGAGCCTTATACCATAGCTCCCGGTGAACGCATTGCACAGATGGTGATCAAGCAGTATGTGCATGTCACATGGGAGCCTGTAAGACGCATTGACGAGACTGTTCGCGGTGACGGAGGTTTCGGTCACACAGGCACAGACTGATTCAGGCTGCGGTGTCTACTGTTGAAAAGATTAAATGTTATTCGTTCATCCCTGGCGGTTTAATCGTGTTTGCGGGATTTAAATTATTACAATGAAGCGACTTCCAGTTATATTGATCCCTTTGGTGATTCTGGCGATGGCACTTACAGCCACCGGCAGAGGGCGTAAGCCGGCGGTCCCCTCCATCGAGGATGCCGCCAAGGCTGACTATTTGTATCTCGAAGCCCTGCGTGCGAAATCGCAAGGGAACTTCGATGCAGCCTTTTCGCTCCTGTCACGGGCTAAGGAACTCAACCCCACTGATATGGAGACAGGGCTTGAGCTTTCCAACTTCCTGCTCATCATGTCGTCGGAACCGACTGACACTGCCGATATGTCAAGGGGTGTGGAGATGCTTAGGGCATATTGGGATGCCAATCCTTCCGATTATTATACCGGGGTGAAGTATGGTCTGATGTGCCAGCGACGCCTTGAGCGCGACGAGGCAATACGTGTGTGGGGCACACTCCACCGCTTGTATCCCGAGAAAGTTGAGATAGCGTTTCAGCTTGCCGAGGTTCTTGCTCAGGGTGGACCTGCCGCCGACCGTGACCGGGCAATAGCAATCTACGACTCAATCGAGGCTCTTGAGGGTCCGAATCTCACCCTTTCGGGTAATAAGATTCAGTTGTATTTCAATGAAAACGATACTGCATCCATTCTCGCTGAGGCTGACCGCTTGAGGGAATCATCACCCTCTAACGTGGAGTTCATGGTGTTTTCAGGTAAGGTCTATTCGATGTTCGGAAAAAGGGAGGAGGCTCTCAAGTTTTTCGACCGGGCGTGTGAGCTTGATCCTTCAAGCGGACTCGCATACTATTCCAAGGCGGAGTTCTATAATTCGGTAAATGACTCTGTGGGATATGACCGCGAGGTGTTCAACGCCTTAAAGCAGAACAGCCTTGACGTCAACACCAAGCTTTCCATACTGCGTGGCTATATTCAGCAGATGTATACCGACTCGCTCCAGCGTCCGCGTATCATACAGCTTTTCGATACTCTGATCGTGCAGCATCCTCTTGAACATGACATTCATGACTCGTATGCCAGATATCTTATCATAGCCAGGGATTATGCAGCTGCCGCCGAGCAGGAAGAGCAGACCCTTGGGCTTGATCCTGCCGATCCTGAGGGGTGGGAGATGCTCTCATCGCTTTATCTTCAGATCGACAGTCTGGATAAAGCCGAGGATGCAATAGTCCGTTCACTGTATTATTATCCCGACAATGCACGTCAGCATGTGGTGCTCGGGTCCATCTACACCCAGCGCAAGGAGACTGCCAAGGGTATGGAGGAGTTCAGGAAGGCTCTCAGCCTTGCTGACAAGGCTGATGCCGAGTTGCTGTCAAGCATATATACTTCGATAGGCGACAACATGTATCAGCAGCAGTTGTCTGACAGTTCGTACGTGTACTACCGCAAGGCATTGCAGTATAATCCGGGCAATATGCTTGCTCTCAACAACTGCGCCTATCATATGGCTGTTGAAGGGAAGGATCTTGATGAGGCTCTGCACATGATAGAGAAGGTAATGAATGAGGAGAAGGACAATCCTACCTCGCTCGATACATATGCCTGGGTGCTATTCAAGCGCAAGGACTATGCCAAGGCTCGTGAGATGATCGACCGCACTATCGAACTCACTGACGAGTCTGATATGAGTGCCGATGTCCTTGAGCATGCCGGTGACATTTACTTTATGGACGGGGAGCCTGACATGGCTGTCGACTTTTGGAAGCGCGCAATGAAGTATGATCCCGACAATGAGCTCTTGCAGCGCAAGGTGCGTCACAAGACATATTTCTTTAAATAGAGACTATTACATTATGTCATATTTACGGTTATTATTCATCACATCTATAATCCTGCTCCTCGGTGCGTGTGGATCTTCGCGTAAGGCGTCGCAGACCGGAGGAGCGGGTACTTATGTGCCTGCGGGCGACAATGACAGCGGCTATATGCGTTGGGACGATATCCGTATCCCTGTGAATGTCAATATCGAAAAGCCCAAGTCATTGCGTGTAAGCGGCACTATGACCATGGTCAGGGACAAGAGCATACATCTTTCGCTACGTTTCTTCGGCATGGAGGTGGCAGCGGCTTATGTCACAGGTGACTCGGTGTTTGCCTATGCCAAGATGCAGCGTGTCTACGTTGCCGAAAGTATCCGTGACGCGCTTGGCGGAGTAAATGCGACAGTCGGGGATGTGCAGTCGCTCCTTCTCGGCAGTCCGGTGTCTCTGCCCGAAGCTGTGGGTGGGGCCGGCATAGATGTGACCGCACTCGAATCAACAGGTCAGCCTCTCTCAGTAAGCGTCAGCCTTCCTTCAGGACGCACAGCCTCGGTGGAGTATACTCCTCTTGAATCCCTTCCTCTTGCCAGTGACCTTCGTGTATCAGCTTCATCGGGCAAGCATGAGCTTGCCGCCTCGATAGAATATGACTGGCGAAAGGCAGAGGTTGACAAAGGCAACATCCGAACTTTTTCAATACCACGCAACTATCAGCGCATCAAGGGCTCGTCACTTCTGCGCTCATTAACCCGACTGTAATGCCATTCGCGCTAAGACCAACATTACGCCTATTTGCCGCCATAGCCGTCACTGTAGGGATAGCTATGGGGGTGACTGCCGACATGTCGGCTGCATCCCCTAAACGAAAGCGATCCTCCCGCCAGCCGGCTCGCTCCATGGAGACCATCCAGAAAGAGCAGGACCGTACGCAGCGCAAGATATCCGAGACATCGACACGGCTCAACACTACCGGCAAGGAGCTCAAACGCCAGCTCAACTCACTCAACTCGCTGAATGCCGACATCCGTCAACAGGATGCCACAGTGCGTCAGCTCCGGTCGCGTATCGATTCCATAGGAGCGCAGATCACCACTACCTCCGATTCGATAGCTGTGCTTGAGCATGATCTCGATGGGCTTCGGGCTGCATATGCCAAGGCTCTCAGGGGGCTTCAGCCTTCTGCCGGTGACATGAATGCCCTTTCATTCATATTCTCTTCCGGAAGTTTCAGGGAAGCTTACAGCCGCATGCGCTATCTCAGCCGATTCAGCGAGTGGCGAAAGCGCAAGGTAGCCGACATCGACGAGTCCATAGGCAGGATATCCGAACGACGTCAGCATCTCACAGGGTTGCGTCACAGCCAGGATCAGGCGTTCCGCCAGGCAGAGGATGCTCGCCGTACCCTTGCCCAGAAACAGTCAGAGAGCGAAAAACTTGTGACCTCACTGCGCCGTCAGGATTCTCAGCTAAGGGCGGAACTCGCCAAGCAGAAACGTCAGGCACGTGAGCTCGACCGGGAGCTTGACCGTATCATCGCTGCCGAGCAGGCACGTATAGCGCGCGAGGAAGCTGCCGCCCGAAAACGTGAGCAGGCTGCGAACAAAGCAAAGTCCAAAGGGTCGAAGGGCTCATCAGGCAAGAATGATGAGCCATCGGCACGCGATATAGCCTCTGCGCGGGCTCGCACACAGTCTGCCGCATCCACTTCTGCATCACAGCTGTCAGGCTCATTCACATCCAATAAGGGACGGTTGCTGTTCCCTGTAGGTGGACGCTATAAGATAGTCAGGCAGTTCGGGCGTCAGCCCCATCCCACACAGCGGCATGTGACGATCGACAATTCTGGTATCGACATAGAGGTGTCGCGTGGCTCTACGGCGAGAGCAGTCTTTGAGGGGACTGTGTCAGCGATCTTCCGACAGGACGGTTTTCATACCATTGTGATGCTCCGCCATGGCAAATACCTTACGATATACGCCGGCCTTGCTTCTACATCGGTGCGCCAGGGAGAGAAAGTCAAGACAGGTCAGACTCTCGGCACCATATATTCCGATCCTGCCGATTCCGACCGTACCCTCCTTCATTTCGAGGTCCGCGACGAGAGGCGCAAGCTGAATCCATCAGCCTGGGTGAGATAGCATATGTTGCATATGTTCTGTCTCCAGTGTAAATATCGTGCATCTATAAACGTATAACCAGTATATATCCTTAAAAAATATTAAATCATTAACACTCCTTACATCGCATCCGGTCAGGATCTTGCATAAATCAAAAAATCCCTATACCTTTGCAATGCAAAATCCAAAAGGGGTATTAGCTCATCTGGCTAGAGCGCGACACTGGCAGTGTCGAGGTGAGCGGTTCGAGTCCGCTATACTCCACCGAGCAAAGTTGCAGGCTTCATAAGTCAGCAACTTTATTTTTTCTCAAAAATACATTATGCCATTGTGTGTTTTGAGAAATTGTTATATATTTGTAGAATATGATTTTAACCGATGAGTACTTAACGTAAAGTACATTGTGAATTTTTTAATATTTAACCTGTATTCTACAATATGAAATGTAAACAACTGATAGGTGCGTTAGTGGTTAGTGCCGTTTGCTGTGCATGCAACAGTAAAGGCTCTGCCGGAGAAGCTTCAATTGAAATACCTGAAGCGGGTATCGATACGTCCGAAGACAATGGCACTCCCGACCCTGAATCGGAGAGGAGGACGAGGGATCATCTGACACTCGTAAAATATCTTAAACTTGTGGATGAGCAATATGTGCTTGACATATCGGAGGAGGATGCTGTGAAATTGGGTGTGAGCAAGGAATCATATAAAGCGGCATGTGAAGATATTGTCCGTGAGAATGCCAATATACGGAAAGCCAAGGAGGAGGGCAGAAGCTATTCTCTGGAGGATCCTCAGGAACATCTGGCGGATTATGAAAAGGCTGAGGCCGAATATATGAGAAGATCACATGACAACTTATGACGTTGTGTATCAGCAATGCGATTGAGAGGGCTGAATTTTTTTATGAAAAAATTTCATTACTGATGCAAGGTTTTCATTAATGGCGGATTTAATTGGATAGAACAACATAATAAATCCATTAATCCGAAAGTAATATGAAAAAGTTCAATTTTCTTTTTGCAGCTGTCATGATGTTTGGGTCTGCTGCATTGTTTCAGTCGTGTGATGATGACGACGATGTGGATCTCAGACTCCCGACTGCTATTGTCACAGTATGCCCTGAAGAGGATGGGTCTTTCGTGATGAATCTCGACAACGAGACTGTGCTCCAGCCCACTAATATGAACAAATCTCCGTTTGGTAAAAAGGAGGTCCGCGCACTGGTTAACTATACTGAGACTGTGGCGTCAGAGGGTAAGAGTGTGTTGCGTAATGTTCAGATCAACTGGATTGACAGTATCCGCACCAAAGCTCCTGTCATGACTACTGAAAACAATGATGAGGCTTTCGGCAAAGACCCCATCGATATTATAGCCGACTGGGTGACCGTAGCCGAGGATGGTTACATCACTTTGCGTGTCCGCACTATATGGGGTAACAATCGAGTGCCTCATGTTATCAATCTTGTGACCGGTGTAAATCCCTCGGACCCCTATGAAATGGAGCTGCGTCACGATGCCAAGGGTGATGTCAATGGTTATATGGGTGATGCGCTTATAGCTTTCAATCTAAATGCACTGCCTGACTTCAAGGACACAGTGAAAATAAAACTTAAATGGCAGTCATTCTCCGGAGAACAATCGACCGAATTCGACCTTAAGATGCGAGGGAATGCTCCTTCTGAAGCGATGCTGGATAATTCCCTATGCAGAAGGTTGGTGGAATAAGCGTATTAAATACAGGATTTCATTGAACTGACACAAGAAATCCGGAATATTCTCCGTTTCAATACAATACAAAAGCTTCAATGCAATGCGCCTCGGGCGTAACGACAAGTGGGTTCCGGGTTATCCGGAATTCCACTCGTTGTTGTTCTTGGCTGGAATATGCTGGAATTGCTGTTATGGCAGTCGATATCACTGACAAAGAGGATATTTTGGTGGAAAGGGCACGGACCGGAGACAGGTCCGCACAGAAGACCCTTTACAGGTTGCACATCCGTTATCTTACGGCTGTGTGCACTCGTTATATCATTAATCCTGAGGATGTCAAGGATGTGTTGCAGGAGAGTTTTATGAGGATATTCTCGTCTCTCGGGGCTTTTGAATACCGCGGTCCGGGTTCGCTGAAAGGATGGATGAGCAGGATAGTGGTGAACCAGTCGATGAAATTCCTGGAAAGGAGCGGAAGAATGGTGTTCACCGAGCTGACATCTGACACAGAGAGCTCCGCCGGATATCACGAACCTGATCTCGATGAGGTGCCGGCATCAGTGATTCATGGTCTTATCCGTGAGCTCCCCGACGGTTACAGGACCATATTCAACCTTTATGTGATAGAGGAAAAGAGTCATAAGGAGATTGCCGGAATGCTCAACATAAAGGAAAGCACTTCTGCCTCTCAGCTGCATCGGGCAAAGTCAATGCTTGCCGCAAAGATCAAAGATTACCAGACAACAAATGAACGCGTAACGATATGAAAGACCAATGGCTAAAAGATATCCACGACAGGATGGCAGATATGGAGGCCGATGAGCCGTCCGGCCTGTGGGATGATATAGAGAATGCTTTGGAGCTACAGGGGCCGGATTCGGCTTGCAGGGAGCCCCGAGGTGACCGGAGTGCGCGTATGCTTTGGTTCAAACGTGTTTCAGGCATTGCTGCTATGGTGGCGGTGATTGTTGTTGCGTATCTGCTTTTTATTCCGGATGTGTCGATGAATGTGCCGTTGGCAGACGTTACAGATGTCATGGAGCATGATCCGGACAATGTTGAATTGCCGTCGGTTGCCTCTCAGGAGCCTTTGAGTGATAGCGGTTCGCTACTGGCTGACACCGGTAGTGGTGGTGGTCAGAAAACCATTGCTTCGGTTAAAGCTGCAAGTGAAGGAGAGGTGGGAGAAGAAGTAGTGACAGGTATGCAAGAGGAATCTGTATCTCAACTTCCGGCTGTCACTGACAATAAAGAGACTACATCCTCGGACACAGTGAGGACCGCATCCGGAGATGTCGCGGAAAAGAAACGTATTGTAAATCGGGACCGTTATATAGCTTACTCCTTGCCGTCATCCCGGGTGAAGAGCCGATTTTCGGTAAGCGCGTTCACATCGGGTGCGCTCAATTCAAATGTGAGCATTCCGGCATCCACTTCCGGCAGCAGCCATGTCAGTGCGCTCGGGCAGGATGGAAAGAAATGGGAGGACAGCCCTGTGCTTGGCATATTGTTGTTCAATCAGGGCAAGGATATGGAGCGTGAGATAAAGCACCATCTTCCGGTGCGCACCGGGCTTGCATTCTCTTACCGTGTCAACGAGCGTCTGTCGCTCGAATCGGGCATGACTTACACTAATCTTACCTCCGATATCAGATATGGAAGCGATGAGCACTATTTTTCAGGCAAACAGATGCTTCACTATGTAGGTATACCCTTGAATCTCAGATACAAATTGCTGTCATGGAAAAGGCTCGACCTCTATGCTTCTGCCGGAGTGCTTGGCGAAAAGTGTGTGTCAGGTAAGATTGAGAGAGATTATGTGCTTGACAATCACTCGGCAGAGACTGAGAAAGAGGATGTCAGGGAGAAGCCGCTCCAATGGTCGGTCAACGCTTCTGCCGGATTACAGCTCAACGTCTCTTCTGCGATAGGGCTTTATGCCGAGCCCGGAGTGAGCTATTATATCGACAATGGCTCATCGGTCGAGAACATCTACAAGGACAAGCCCTGCAATTTTAATCTGAATGTGGGTGTCCGTTTCACATTCGGTAAAAAGTGACGGTACATACCTTATATAATGCTGGCAAGTGCGGTCACTCGTTCCGGAGTGTCGGTTATGAACCTGACAGCGTACCGGATGCCGCGTGCCGAGGCGTAGTCCATTGTTGCCGATACTTCTATCTCGGATATCACCAGGTCACTAACCGAAGCGCATTTGAACACAGCCTCCTTGGCGGTCCACATTTTCAGCAGTTCCGACATTGTATGGGGTCCGCGTGCTATTTCATTAGGGGTAAGAAACCTGTTGGCAATTCGAGCAAGCTGTGTGCGGGCAGTCTCCGAATCGATTCCTATAGGAGTGTCGCTGACAGCAAGCAAGCATTGGTCTATGCTGTGGCTTATGGATATGTGCACTTCGGGTCTGCCGTTGATATAAGGTTTGCCGTCAGCGTTGTGGCATAGTTCGGCTTCCGTGCCGAATGCCTGGATTACGAGCCGGTTCACAGCCTCCCTTTCACAGGAGTGCCTGTCTGACCTTGACTGGCATTGTATGTCGGAAGTATAGATTTTCATTGCAGACCTTTTATCATTACTGTCATATCGCGCGTCACAGCATCAATTATAGGGGCTGTGGCTATAGGATCATAGGCGAGAGAATCGGGGATGTCAAGCATAAGTGCTCCGCTTATCATATGCCGTGAGTCATAGGCAAGTATCTGTACCGGAGTTGTAGGTATCCCTCGGGCTACAGCCATCTCACAGGTCCATCCTGACGGAGTGGTGAGTTCCGTGAGTTCATAGCTCACACCTCCGAGGTTCAGCCTCATACGCTCCCTGCGGTTATCTATGAAGCCTTTTGCGTCGCCAGGGTTATATTCAGTCACCGTGATGTGTACGGTCGGCGAGGCGAATCCTCCGTACGATACGTCTATCCACGTGTTTCTGCTTCCTCGGTGCGATATGCTGACACCTGTAAGTTCATTCACGAGAAGCCTCACGCCTGACGCCTCTACTGTGGTGTACACACTGTCGGGCATATCCAGCCTGGGATATGCCATGGGTTTCGGCACAGTGTCGGAGGGGCTGGTATGCAACCCGCATGAGGGAGTCATTGCGCATATAGCAGTGAGCCATGCGAGCAGTGGGGCTTTCATTGCTTCATCTGGTCGGGCTGGACCTCGCTCATCACTTTTACACGTACATTCGCTATGCGGTGCTGATGTATCGACAGCACGAGAAACCGGCATCTGCCGTATACTATCGATTCTTTCTCTTTAGGGAAGTCCCCCTTGATACTCAGTAGCATTCCGCCGAGAGTCTCGCAGTCCTCTGTGACTTTTGAGTACTCCTCTTCATCAAGCCCGGTGACGCGGAAAAAGTCGTTTAGCAGAGTCTTGCCGTCAAATATATATGTGTCGTCAGGTAGTTTGCGGTAAGTCTGCTCCACTTCGTCGTACTCGTCGTCAATATCGCCGACTATCTCTTCCAGGACATCTTCGAGAGTGACTATGCCCTGTGTGCCGCCGAATTCATCGATCACTATGGCGAGATGCACGCGCCTTGTGCGGAAATCCTCAAGAAGATCGTCGATCATGCGTGATTCGGGCACATAGTATGGCTCACGCATTAGCGACTGCCAGTTGAAGTCCGCGCTTTCGGTCTTTCCAACGTATGGCAGGAGGTCGCGCGAGTAGAGCACTCCGCGTATGTTATCCATAGTCTCCTCATATACCGGAAGTCTTGCAAAGCCGCTGTCGATCACGACTTTCATCACCTCAGCGAAAGAGAGTTCTATATCCAGTCCGGTCACATCCACGCGCGGAGTCATCACCTCCGAGGCGGTGGTGTCGCCGAATTTCAGTATCCCTTCGAGTATGTCCTTGTCCTGCGAGGAGTCCACTTCGGCTATCTCAAGGGCTTGTGAGAGGTCGTCGGCGGTCACGGCTTCACTTTTCTTGGTCACCACCTTATTGACTATCACCGAACTCTTCACGAGCACCGATGAGAGGGGATAGAATATTTTCACCATAAGCCCTAAGGGTCCCGATGCCATGCGTGCCCATCCGAGATTATTGGAATTGGCATACAGCTTGGGGAGAATCTCGCCGAACAGAAGTATGAGGAATGTAAGCAGTACGGACTGAAGTATGAAGCTCCACAGTTCGCTCATGCCGTCGAATATCGGGCCGAGGGCAAAGTTGCATAGCACTACGATGGTGACATTTACCAGATTGTTGGCAATGAGGATGGTGGCGAGTAGGCGTTCGGGGATTGTGAGAAGCGACAGCACACGTCTGCCGCCATGACCCTCTTCCTCAAGTTCGTCACACTGTGTGGGGCTCAATGAGAAAAATGCTATTTCGCTCCCGGAGACGAAACCGGAGATGAACAATGCCACAACAGCGAGCGCAAGTGCTGCTATCTGACCGGCTCCCATTGCAGGAATGGCGAGCAGCGGTAGGTCAATTATGCCGGGAATAAAGTTTAAGGCCGCCTCGATGGCAGGTAAAGGATCTGTATCCAAGTCTAAGGGTATGAGTGAAACAATGAGCCGTAAGTCGTGGGAGCCTGTATGTCAGGCATTGCACGATCACTAAGGCACCGCAAAGGTAACACTTTTTTCTTAATATTCCGAAATCCTTATGTTTTATCCCGGATTTTATGTTTTACCGTCCAGGTGTTATAGTATTTTGTTAATTTGGTGTTGGATTGCACATTTTGACACGAAATTTTAGTTAAATAATTTGTCGGATACTTTATAAACGTGTAAATTTGCGCATCTGATTAGATTGTTTTAACCACAGGCAAAAATTGTTATATAGTCAGCCTTATTATTGCTATGAGAGCGTTTGTTGTATGCATTATATTTTGTATTTCTTGCTGTCTGCCATATGCGGCACGTGGCGAGGACGCTATTGTCGATTCCGTGTCGGTGCGGCTCTCATTCCTTAGAGGCGTTTCTGAACTCGACAGTGCTTTGTGTGGCAATAACAACACTTTACGCAGACTGAATGATGTGTTTGCTGACTCTGCCTATGTTATAAATTCAGTGTCGGTGCGCGGAAGCGCGTCACCTGAGGGAGTTTTCGGCGAAAACAATACTCTTGCCTCGTTGCGTTCCGCCACATTGGCTCAGGTAGTTGGGGATATCAGTTGCGGGATTGCTGATGTCGATACGTTAAGATCAGGTATTGACTGGGATATGTTATCCGGCAAGCTTGAGTCTTGTCAGGAGAAATGGGCTCCCAAGGCTATCGAAATCATTGACAACACTCCGATATGGGTAATCCGCGAGAACCGCGTAGTCGACAGTCGTATACGTCGCCTCAAACGCCTGGAGCGCGGGAAAGCATGGGAGTATATGGACACAATCTTTTTCCCGGGGATGCGCTATGCAGATTGCTGTATCACACGCAGTAAGAAAATGCAAGATCAGATTCCACTGTCGGCAGCTGATGCTTCCGTGGTCGAGTCGGAGGAGCCGGTAGAAATTACCCCCCCATTTATGTAGCTGAATCACAGGATTATACTTCGGTAGTTCCGAGCCCTGGACCGAAAGTGAAGTTTGCTGTAAAGAGCAATCTTCTCTACGATGCGGCACTGACCCCTAATCTCGGCATAGAAGCTGAGTTCGGTGACTGCTGGTCGGTGTCAGCCGACTGGATGTGTGCATGGTGGGGTAAAAGGAACGTTCACAGGTTCTGGCGGGTATATGGCGGAGAACTTGAGCTACGCCGTTGGTGGCACTCTCAGGCAGGAGAGATGTCGTTGACCGGGCATCATGCTGGTGTGTACTGCCAGATGCTTACATATGACCTCGGCTTCGGCAGCAGGGGTTATCAGGGTGACCGTTGGAGTCACGCTGTAGGTTTGTCCTATGGTTATTCCCTCCCATTGGGCAGATATTTCAATATAGACTTTTCCATAGGTATAGGTTGCCTGTGGGGTGAATATAAGAAGTATCATATCGAGGACAACTGCTACGTGTGGCGTAGCACCAACAATCGCCGTTGGTTCGGTCCGACCAAAGCCGAAGTGTCGATAGTATATGTCATCGGTGGCAAAGCCGACAAGAAAGGAGTGGTGTTATGATGAATAAGATGATTTCCCGTCTTGCGGCTATATACGCAATTATGATTGCAGCCGTATTTATGCCAGGATGTGAGCATAACGAGCTGTGTTACGACCATACACATGTGACCGAACTTAATGTAGAGTTTGACTGGAGTCAGGCACCGGATGCCGATCCGAGCACTATGGTGGTGCACTTTTTCCGTCCTGACGGATCATTGTACAGGCGTGTTGAATTCACCCAGCGTACAGGTGGTAAGGTGCGCCTTGAGGCGGGCGAATACAGCATTCTTTTCCACAACGGCAATATGGAGACTGTCTATGAGCTCGGCAACAGTCATTCCGATTATGCTCTTTCCGGAGTGTCGCGCTCTATTCTTGAGCCTATGGGGCGTGAAGGTGATGCCCCGCGTCCTCCCGAGTCGGCCGACCAACTTATTTTTTCAGCTCCCGATCAGGTGTGGGCAGGCAGCCATTCCGCTATAGAGATATTGCCTGGTGTGGCAGGACAGACAGTAAAGCTCACTCCGGTTGAGGCTACAATGGAGTATACGGTCGAGATAACCGGCGTGGAGAACCTTCGTGACGATATAGATGTAAGTGCGGCTATTACAGGAATGTCACCTCTCTACAGGCTTGCCGAAGGTTGTCATGGAGGTGAGGCAGCCACGCTTCCGATATCAGTTGAGAGGGTAGGCGATAACACACTTGTGGCGCATTTCCGTACTTTCGGGCATTGTCCGCAGACGGAACTGGCGCATACATTCTCGGTATATACGTCCAATAAGTTTTTTGTAAACTACGACATTACCGAGAAGATGCACAATGCTCCCGACCCGCGTCATGTTGTCATCGAGATACATGGTCTCAGACTACCCGATGCCGGCATGGGCACAGAAATCTCAGGATGGGAGAATGTGGAGGAATATGAAATAGACATGAATTAATAGCAAGTATTGCAAAATAAAAAATAACAGCGAAAATACAATTATGAATAATTCCAGAGTCAAGCTATCGTATGCAGCGAAATGTGCCATGGCTTTTTCCGGACTTATCCTCTCCTCCTGCGCCGCTGACGAGGTTGAGGTTGTCAACCATGGTACAGAGATAACTTTTACCACCAGGGTGAGCCGTGCTACAGAAATCGACATAAAGAACTTCAATGGGTTCTATGTATATGCCGATGCCGCAGGTTATCCGACTATGTTCATTAACGGAGATGAAGCCAAGCCTTTATCTGATCCTGATAGCAACGGTCATAATTCATTCGGTCTTGAAAATAAATATTATTGGCCCTCGGATGTCGAGACTATACGATTCTGGGCTTACGGTCCCTCAGGCAAGCGCGATGAGGGTGGTCTGAATGTCACACCTCAGATCACTGTGAATTCTCAGGCGTTCAGTGATGTGACCCCATTGCAGAGTCTGACCGACGGCGGTAAGGACCAGCGCGACTTTGTTGTGGCATATACTGAAGTGGAGCGCGGAAGCGCAACCGGTATGGCGGTCAATCTTCAGTTCAATCATGCTTTCGCACAGGTGCTTGTCAATGCCAAACTTGGTGAGGAAGGCAACCGTGTTCATGTCAAGGGTGCATGGATAATGAATGTGGCATCCAAGGGTGGACTCACATTCAGTGAAGAAAGTCAGTATGACGATGTCAACCATATGAAATGGGGGCCTTCATACAGCAATCTTACATCCTATGGTTATGTGCTTACGCAACCTGATATACTGAATAAAATAGAATATACCCCTCTTATCGGTGGAAAAGATAATTCAAGCCTGATGCTTGTGCCCCAAAAAAGGGGAAAAGTGACTTTTACAGACAATAAGGCTGATAAAGGTGCATATATAATGGTGCTGTGCCGAGTTGAAGCAGAGCACAAAGGTGCCACCCACGTCGAAGGTGAGGATGAAACTAAAGCCACGACAGGGAATGATGCTATTTTTGTTGAAGATGACAAGCATTACCATCAGCTGTTCCCGGCTCCCGTCAACGGGAAATTTGATAAGGACAAATACGGCTATGTATGTGTGCCTGTTGACATAGAGTGGAAGCCCGGTCACAAGTATGTCTACAATCTTGTGTTCTGCGGCAAGACCAGTGGTGCTGGCATCTATCCTCCCAACCCGGGAGAAGGATTCCCGTCCGACAATGTGATACCTACCCCCGACGGAGATGAAGGCAAGGTGATCCTTAACGACCCCATTTCATTCGATGTCTCTGTTGGCAGCTGGACTGAAATAACTGATACACCGGATGTGCAGTAACACTTCTTTAAGTGATTGATATAATTATAACCCTTTAGAACACTTATTTAATGGTGAATATGCTATTCATACACCATTTTGATGCTGTCATCACCAAAGCGTGCCGCACACTTCTGTTGTGTGCGGCAGGCTTTACCCTGGCAGGCTGTACTGACGACACTTTCGACCAACTTCAGAATAAGCAGGACGGTCCTCTGGCATTCGAAGTGCTTGCCCCGGAGAGCTGGACCGACGGCTCGTCTCGCTCCCGCGGAGTGGATGATGTTGCCATAACCCGCATGGACAGTGGTGCCGACGGACCATTGTATCTTATTGCGGAAATAAGCAATAGTCCCGACACCGTGATGTCGGTGTCTGCATCTCGTGGCACATCCGTGACCACCAATACTTTTTACCCATCATTCGGATTGTCGGCAATCTGTTACGCAGGCTCATGGAGCGATGACGATGCATCGGACTTGACAACAAATTTTGCCCACAATATAAAGATGGTAGCCAAAAACAACGTGTGGCAGGCTGCCGACGAAAGCGAAATTCTCGACTGGACAGGCTCAGGGAATATACGGTTCTTTGCTTATGCTCCTTTTGACGGAGATAAGCTGAATGCCACCGGTGCGTCCATATCCCATAGTGCTCAATCTGTCCCCGGCATACCTGCTGTTGCTTTCAAGCAGACCACAGTTGTAAAGGACCATGTGGACCTTCTCTCCACCAATATTGATTGCGATGCCTCCAAAGGTGGTAAAGTAAGCCTTAAATTCCGGCACTCACTGACCGCTGTGGTCGTAAAAACCGGTGATGATATGCTGCCGGGAAAAGTCACCGAAGTTACACTGTCAGGCATATACGACAGAGGCACACATAGTATAGGTACCGATAAGTGGACCATTGATGAAAAAACAGCGGTTAAAGAGACATTCACTGTCAAGCCTGACAAGACTCTTGATGCCTCAGGATCAGGTTCGAAACCGGGTAACACCAAGCCCGGTGAGGAGATAGTGGGCGGTGATCTTACATTCTTTATGGTACCGCAGACTCTCGGCTCGGATGCGAAACTCACCATCAAGTTCACCGACAAGGCATCGGGTGCCGATCGCACACTCACGGCGTCACTCACAGGTCAGACCTGGAAAGCCGGCACACGAGTGGCATATTCCCTCAACACCACCGGAATCAAAGTGGTGCCCACAGTAAATTTCGATTTTGTGACAGTACGCCCCACCAAGTCCACAAGAGAGGGGGAGACTGAGATAGAAAAAAGTAGAGGTATACCCACAAGCGGTTATATACCTGAATTCCTCGCCACAGCATACGCCAAAGTGTATCAGCTAAATGAAAGCAAGGATGAGGTGAATGCAAAGAAGGTGATGTTGCCGTTCAAGGTGGAATACTCAAAGGATGGAGGTGCAACATGGAAGGATGCCTCCTGGACCTCCCATGCCAAGACCGATGAGAATGGCATGACCAAGGGAAGCATATTGCTGGAGCCCCGAAAGGTGTTCAGTGATATGCGAGGAGCATTATATACTAACGTGCAGATAGGTGATTCCACAAGCTATCACGACCTCTCCGGAGGTGGTGAGACAGCCAACTGCTATATGGTCAATGCCCCCGGCTACTATTCACTTCCTCTCATTTATGGCAATGCCCGCGGTGAGGGTGACGTAGATAATGAGTCTGCATATACAAGCAAGGCTGAATATGTAGGACCATTGTCTGAGAAATTTGTACTTAAGAAATTTGTAGATCATAATGATGCTGCGATCTCAGGTCCGGATATTCCGGGGATTCTCATAGGGGACGCGGTATTGTTATGGCAGGATTCACCAGAACTGGTGCGTGATGTGCACCTCGATGCAGACAGAAAGAAAATAAATTTTCAGATTGATAGAGAAGCTATCAACCAGGGTAATGCTATAATTGCAGTGAGAGCTAACGACCCCAATAAGACCATTCTATGGAGCTGGCATATATGGGTGACACATTACGACTGGAATAATAATCTGATATTGGCGACATCCAAGGGTTATGAGGTTGATAAGGAGTATTGGTTTACTCCATGCAATCTCGGATATTGTGATCCTCATGATGAGGATAAAGCTGCTCAGACGTATTCTATACGTCTTACAGCGACACTGCCGGATGGAACCACCAAGGAATATAAGGTGGATGGCTTGGCGCAGGATGCGGTTGAGGCATCGTTTGCCGGTGATAACACCTATTATCAGTGGGGTCGCAAGGATCCTATGCTTTCCGGAATCTGGAACAATGATACATATGCTATAGTTCCTGCATCGACACAATATGATATGGACAATAAACCGTATTATCCCGGAGTATGCCGTTTCAATAAACGGGAGCACGAAGAGGGTATGAGTATAGGTGAGTCTATCAGGTATGCCAATCAATTCTTTTCCCATGATAATCCTAGCGGTAGCGATAAAACACCTGATAATTTTTGGAGGCGTCATTGGCATAATGGCAGTAGATTTGGTGGACTACGTACTATAATGAATTATTGGGATTCGGAATTGACGGAGGTGTATTTTTCTGACGGTAAATCGGCAACATCTAATTATCAGTATACTCCGTTGGGTCAGCTTCCTACGAAAACGATTTATGATCCATGTCCGGTTGGTTTCTGCGTACCTAATGCAAATGCATTCAGTAATTTTGCAGAACACACACACTCAACATCTTTAAATTATGATACTCCTGGATTGTTTATAAAGCAACGTAAAGGGTATGGTGACAAAGTTATTGGCTGGGATATAAGTAAAATTGCGGAGAGTGGAAACAGTACCATATTTTTACCGGCAACAGGTCTTCGTGATATGGGTGAAGGGTCAAAGGCTCCTCTGCCTGAATATTTTAAAAGCTCGACTAATCCTGCACATTCAAAAGTTACGTTTATAGCAACAACAATATTCAATCGTAATGATACATCGTATGATGAAGAGAATTATTATGAAAAATCCAGTAGTTGTCTGTTGATATATGTTGATGATCGAAATTCTACCATACATATAAATGAACCCACAAATAACGCCTATGGCTTCTCTATACGCCCTATAAAGGATACGAAGTAATAGACACTTTTGTTGACTCTATCATATTAAATGCAGTGTATCTAAAGGTTATTAAACCTTTAGATACACTGCATTTTTATTTATTCTCAGAATCCAACAACTTGTAGGATTCTGGTCCCAAGTGTTTTTTCAATAAGCGATATTGTTTCGATAGTAAAGTTGTGTGTACCTCGCATCCATTTGCTTATTTCAGATTCTTTCTTATTAAGCATAGTGGCGAGATCTTTCTGTTTTAGACCTTGCTCTTCAAGTATGTTATGAATCCTGTCCACTATCCGAAATGACAGGTCGACACGTTGTCTGACTTCCGGCAGAACCTTTGCCCTGCGGGTTTCAATTATGCTATTTCTTTTCATCGCGGGTGAAATTTAGGTTTCCGATTATTTCTTTGTCTACAATATATAATGTCCCATTTGCCAAACGAGAAACAATAAAACGGCTTGTATCCACAAGCGTTTCTACATAGTCGGATAAAGTTTCACTCTCCTGCCATGTTGAAGTGTCTTTTATTCCACCATTTCCAAAAATCAGAATTTTGTCGGAGAGTCTGATACAATAAAGACGTAGGTTACTCGTCTCGATTGGTATTGCACTTACTCCGTCACCGAATTTGCCTTCATGCCTGAAATATCGTTCCAAAGCCCCTCTTTCTCCGATATGGTCGAGCCATGCGATTATCGTGTCAATATCCTCATCGTAAGCGCAACCTTCGGGAACTTCTCAAAAAAACACTCAAGTTCCGAGAGTTCTTTGGTATTGAGATGAATACTGTAGAAATTTACAGCCTCATGCTCTTCAATCAATTCGATGGCATATTTCCGTGTTATGCTTAACTTATAAATTAACTATGCAAAGATAATGACTCTTTTTCGATATAACAAGTCGGTTAACTTAAAAGTTAATAAAATGCATCGATTTTCCTGTTTATTCATCGGCAGGATATCACAAATTCATTGTCAGCATAATAAAAGGTGATTGGGTAGCGTTACTCTTTTAGTAATGAAACTCCGAATCACCATATGCTTATATCGACTTCTTCTCATACTTCCGGCTATTGTCGGGGTAGGGTGTGGAGATGCATCGGCACAGTCACTCAACGATTGTGTGCTCAATCGTCCGTATGCCGATATGCGCCGTTGGCATTTGGGATTCTCTGTCGGAATACACACGCAGGACATCACATTCTCCCACAACGGACTGATCACTGCGGAAGGGGAGGAATGGTATATGGAGCAGCCGGGATTCTCACCGGGTTTCTGTGTAAACGGACTTGTGGATATGAGGCTCAACAGCCTTATGAACCTGCGTTTCACGCCGGGACTGTATTTCGGCAACCGAGACATAACTATGCGAGAGTACAATACCGGGGCGGAGCTGAGGCAGAATGTGAAAACGACCTGCATTGTCCTCCCTGTCGACCTGAAGTTCTCGGGGATGCGTTACCGGCAGTCACGCCCTTACATCACAGCCGGAGTTATGCCCGCATTCAATATCACGCGTTCGCAAGGTGACTATCTGCGCACTGTCCCGGCAGAGCTTTTTCTGACAGCCGGCTTCGGATGCGACTTCTATCTGCCTTATTTCAAGCTTGTTCCCGAGGTGAAATTCTGTTTCGGTATCACGGATGCCATCGAGCATGACCGTACCGACCTTGAGGACGAGCCTGACAAACTCAAGATAACACGTTCGCTCAGGAAAGCTCTGTCACGCATGGTTGTTTTCACATTTTATTTCGAATAGATGCGTTGCCATATTCTCCTAATATCCAGGTTGCATTTGCTGATCGCAGTGATGTGGGCGGTTGCTCCGCAGCTTAAGGCGCAGGGGGATGCAATGCTCACCCACTACTGGGCGGTCCCGACCTATTATAACCCTGCTGCCGCGGGTGACACTGACCATATACGCCTGCGTGGCGGGATGAGGGCGCAATGGGTGGGTATCGACAATGCTCCCCGCACATTTGTCGGGGCTGCCGACTCTCCGTTCAGGTGGCTTGGGAAACGTTGGGGCGCAGGAGTGGTGGTGCAGCAGGAATCCTATGGGCTTTTCCGCAATCTCACAGCCGATGTGCAGTTAGGCTACAAGCACCGTGCATTGAAGGGTGAATTCACCATAGCAGTCCAGGCCGGGCTGTTCAACGAGCAGTTCAAAGGGTCGGAAGTGTATATCCCCGATGACGACGATTATCATCAGAGCACCGACGAGGCAATCCCTGACCGCGATGTGGCAGGCAATGCGCTCGATCTCGGGATAGGACTGCGCTATGTCAGCCCTCGCTTCACTGCCGGAATATCCCTGATGCACGCCAATGCTCCGGAGGTCACTTTCAGTGACGACAGCGGTTCCGACTCATCGGCGGGCAATCTCGCCGGCGAGGCTCAGAAAAAGTTCTTGTTCAAGGCATCAAGAACCCTGTATTTTGATCTCCAGGGCAATATCCCGGTGAAAAACACGTTATTTGAAGTACTACCGTCGGTGCTCCTGAGGAGCGACTTCACATTTACCGACATTGCTGCGACCGTCCGTGCCAGATACAACAGGATGTTCTCTGCCGGGATCGGTTACCGTTACAACGACGCCGTATCGCTGATGCTCGGAGCCGAACTGAAAGGGATATTCATCGGCTACAGTTATGACCATCATCTGAGCGACATTTCCAAAGCTTCGTCCGGGAGCCATGAGATATTTGCCGGATATAACCTTAAACTCGATTTTTCACAGAAAAACCGTAATAAACACAAGAGCATCCGCATAATGTGATTATGAAAAAGATTCTATATACTCTCTTCGCAGCGACCCTCCTTACCGTTACCGCTGTGGGATGCGCCACCGGGAGCCGCAATTCCATGGGTGGCGAGGTCACCGGCGTAGGGGGGTTGTCGTGGGCGGAGCCTACCCCCTACGGAATGGTGCTTGTGGACCGTGGCTCTGTAAATATGGGACCTGCCAAGGATGATTCGCTATGGAACATCAAGGCTGATCCGCGCGGGGTGTCGGTCGACGCGTTCTGGATGGACGAAACCGAAGTCACTAATTCCAAGTACAAGCAGTTTGTGTTCTGGGTGCGTGATTCCATAATCCGCGAGCGTCTTGCCGATCCTGCCTACGGAGGCAATGAGGAGTACAGGATAGAGGAGGACCGGGAGGGGAACCCTGTGACACCTCATCTCAACTGGGCTAAGGCTATTCCCTGGCGTAATGCAAATGAGGATGAACAGAGAGCCATAGAGAGCCTTTACCGCACCAATCCGATAACCGGAGTGAAAGAGCTTGACCCCGAGCAGCTCAACTATCGTTACGAGACTTACAATCACACCGAGGCTGCCAGGCGTCGCAACCGTCTCAACCCTGAGCGGAGGGAGTACAACACCGATAAGCCTGTACCGGTGGAACTGCCTGTGATATCCAAGGACACAGCTTTCATCAATGACGACGGAGAGATAGTGCGTCAGACTGTCACCCGGGCTCTCACAGGACCATACGATTTTGTGAATACTTATATCGTGAATGTTTATCCCGACACCACCGCGTGGATCAACGACTTCGACAACGCCTATAATGAGCCTTATGTGCGCATGTATTTCTCTCATGCCGGATATAATGACTATCCTGTAGTAGGGGTGAGCTGGGAACAGGCTTCGGCATATGCCAACTGGCGTACTGACTTCCTGCGCCGTTCGCTCGGCAGGGAAGGGGTGTATGTGGAGCCTTACCGTCTCCCCACCGAGGCGGAATGGGAGTATGCCGCACGCGCCGGTAAGAGCGGCAACATGTATCCGTGGGACGGCGACTTGCCGCTCACAGAGGAGCAGGGATGTTTTTATGCCAACTTCAAGCCTCAGGAGGGAAACTTCGTCCAGGACGGTCAGCTTATCACTTCGAAGGTCGGGACATATTCGCCCAACGCGTTCGGGCTATATGATATGGCTGGCAATGTGAGCGAATGGACCTCGACCGCCTACTCGGAGAGCATTGACAGGATCACAAGCGATCTCAACCCGGAGTATCGCTATGATGCCGCCCTGGAGGACCCTTACAGGATGAAGCGCAAGATAGTGAGAGGAGGCTCCTGGAAGGATGTGGCTCACAATGTGCGTTCCGATATCCGCATGTGGGAATATCAGAATGAGCAGCGCAGCTATATAGGTTTCCGCTGTGTGCGCTCAAGGATAGGTTTTGCAAAGGGAACCCGAAAATGATATAGAGTATACATTTATCGGCTGTGGCTGATACAGACATTGCACCGTTTATGGATAAAGAAAAGATAAAATCCCGTTACCGCTCCATCATGACGTGGGAGGGGGGACAGCGACTGTTCAACTTTGCTTACAGTATCGGAGCCGCCATCGTGATATTAGGGGCTCTGTTCAAGATAATCCACCTTCCCGGCGGAAACACTCTTCTGTGCATAGGCATGGGCACCGAGGTGCTGATGTTCATTATCACAGCCTTTGACCGTCCCCCTAAGGACTATCGTTGGGAGGAGGTGTTTCCTGAACTTGAAAAGGGTGATGGAGAGGTCCCTCGGGAAGCTGGGCGGTCATATGCGGCAGCTGTGCCCGTGAAAAATGAGAATGTCGCGTCTGTCATGGCTCAGCCGGATGTCACGGTCGTGAACGGGGCATATGTGGAGCAGATGACAGCTATATCGGAGCAGCTTGCACGGTTGCGAGGGATTACGCAGAATCTCAATTCTGTGTCGGAGACGTTGCTTCAGAGCTGTCAGTCGATAGCCGACAACACAGCTTCCGTCACAGCCGGGTCAAAGGAATATGCCGAACAGATGGGTGAGCTCAACCGCGACCTCAAGGATGTGAGGTATATGTATGAGAGAAGTGCGCTTCAGGGAGCCCGCTATTGCGAGGAGTCCGAGAAGATGACCCGTCAGATGCAGGAGCTTAACCGTGTGTACGAAAACATGCTTCGGGCTATGGGCTCCGGGAATTCATGATGGTGCCCTTTGTGTTTTCATCAGTCCGATCATTAACTGATAAGAGATGTCAGAATCAGTAACCAGGCTTTCGCCACGGCAGAGGATGATCAACCTCATGTACATCGTCCTGACTGCTATGCTTGCACTGAATGTGTCAAGCGATGTCCTTGATGGCTTCGTGCAGGTTGAGGATGGCCTGGCACGTACTAATGTCAATGTCATAGAGCGTAACGATGCCTTGTACTCACGGCTTGAAAGGATTGCGGCTGACAATCCCGAGAAAGGTTCCCGCTGGCTTGACAAGGCTTCGGATGTGCGTCGCCGTGCCGGTGAGCTCTACCGTCATGTCGATACTCTGAAACTTGCGATAATAAGGGAGGCCGACGGAGAGGATGGCTCTCCCGATGATATACGGCACCGCGACGACCTTGATGCGGCGTCGGTAGTGATGCTTGGAGCCGGGGTGTCGCGCGGGCAGAAGCTTAGGGCCTCAATCGACACTTACCGTGATTATGTCACATCGCTTGTCACGGATTCTTTGAAGCGTGCTTTTATAGATGAATCGCTGAGCACGCGTCCTTTCCGGCGTCAGGGAATCGCGGCGGATCAGAAGTGGGAGGAGTCTAAGTTTGAGAATCAGCCTGTGGTGGCCGCCGTGACACTTCTCACCAAGCTTCAGAATGACATATGCTATGCCGAGGGTGAGGCTCTTGCAGGACTGCTGGCTGCGGTCGATGCCGGGGATGTGCGTGTAAACGAGCTTAATGCATTTGTAGTGCCTCAGTCACGCATGGTGATGCGGGGTGGCAGGTACTCGGCGGCCATAGTGCTTGCCGCCGTGGATACTACTGCTCGTCCCGATATATTCATTGGCGGGGACAAACTCTCCGGAGGCAAGGGGACATATGAGTTCACGGCTTCCAATGTAGGCACATTCGATTATTCCGGTTATATAGAGGTAGGGCATGGCGACGGTTCGGTAAGCCGTCATCCGTTCAGTTCCTCCTACACTGTTATGGAGCCTACTGCAACGGTTTCTGCCACGATGATGAATGTCCTGTATGCCGGTATAAACAATCCTGTGAGCATCTCAGTGCCGGGTGTTCCGACTAAGGATGTGTCAGCCGTCATGACCAACGGTACACTCTCCCGCCAGGGAAACGGATGGGTGGCGCGTCCTGACAAAGTGGGGGTGGACGCCACAGTGACAGTCTCAGCCGAGATTGACGGTGTGAGGCAGAATGTCGCATCTTCCACATTCAGGGTGCGCAGGCTCCCTGATCCTGCCGCTTACATTACGCTGACAGCTCCCGATGGCACCGGCAACCGTTACCGCGGGGGAAAGCCCATATCCAAGTCCGCGCTTGCATCTGCTCCGGGTATAGGCGCGGCGATTGACGATGACATGCTCGATATTGACTTCCGTGTGCTCGGTTTTGAGACCGTATTCTTTGACCAGATGGGCAATGCCATCCCTGAAGTGTCTCAGGGGGCTGATTTCAGTCCGCGTCAGCGCGACCGGTTGAAGAGGCTTTCACGCGGTAAGCGGTTCTATATCTCACGCATCCGTGCAAAGGGTCCTGACGGTATCGAGCGAGTGTTGTCGCCTATGGAAATAATAGTGAATTGACATGTAATCTTATTAGGTAGGGCGTCATGCCGTAACCCTGTAAATCAAAATATATGAAGAAAATTCTTCTCACAGCCATTGCTCTTCTCGCAGCTATATGTGTGTTTGCGCAGGATGCATCCTCTACTGCTTCAACAGTTGTGCGCCGTAAGGTGTCTGAGAGGAATGCCCGGTCCTCAGCTCCGGGCGTGACACAGCGTATGCAGTCGCATATTGATAATTCTCTCTCCTCGTCCGATGACAGCGAATTGCAGTGGATGCGTGTGATGTACCGCAGTCTTGATCTCACCAAGGATGCCAACGGCGCGTTGTATTATCCTGATGAGGTTGTAGAGGGGCAGGACAATCTGTTTCGCATAATAATGAAGCGTATGGCCGACGGTCAGCTCTCGGCTTACGAGTATCTTGACGGACGTGAGAGGTTTACCGATGAATATAAGGTGAAGATGCGTGATATCCTCGACAGGTTCTATATCCTTCATAAGGATGCCAAAGGATCCACCGAGAAGAATCCAAAATTTTCTATCGATGAGTCAGATATCCCCGCCTCGGAGGTGCTGAGCTACTATATCATTGAGCGATGGGAATTTGACCGCAGGTCCAATCGTGTCAGCACCCGGGTTGAGGCTGTCTGTCCGGTGCTGCATCGTGCCGGAGATTTCGGAGCCGAGGCTGTGAAGTATCCGATGTTTTGGGTAAGGTATGATGACTTGCGGCCATGGATAGCATCCCAGTACATATTCACTGACGACGACAATAATCTTGCACGCCATAGCTACGATGATTATTTTCGCCTGGGGCTTTATGACGGTGACATTTATAAGACTCGCAATCTCAAGAACAAGTCGCTCATGCAGCTGCATCCCGATCCTGACGATCTGGCACGTGCTCGCGACAGTATCCAGAACCGTCTCGACAGCTATGAGAAGAAGCTGTGGGTGCCTTCGCTTGACGAGCTTGCTGCCAGGCGCGAAGCTGCTGACAAGGCAGCAGCGATTGCTGCCGGAACAGAGGATGGCAGTGAAGGGATTTCGGCTGACAGCGGTGACAGCGGGAGGAGCAGTGCAAGGGTGTCACGTTCAAAACGCGGGGTGAAGAGTGCTGCTTCAAAAAGCAAGCCTGCCAAGGTGAAGAAACCCAAGGCTGTAAAGTCACGCTCCACAGCCACACGCTCGGTGAGGAACAACCGCAAGCGTAACTGATAAAAATACTTTTTATGCCAGCTCACGTTTCCATAGTGATTCCGGTGTACAATCGGGCTCACACCCTTGGGCGTACTCTCGCGAGTATTGACGCGCAGACTATGGCTCCGGAGAGGGTGGTGATTGTCGACAATAACTCTACCGATTCGTCGCTTGGGATAGCCTGTGAGTGGGCTAAGGGAAAGAGCCATGTGTCAGTTGTCACGGAGCCGAACCCCGGAGCTTGTGCCGCGCGCAACCGTGGGCTGAAAGAAGTGGATACGGAATGGACCATGTTCTTTGACTCGGACGATGTAATGCTGCGGACGCATATCGCTGATTTCGCCGAGGCTGTTGATGCTTATCCTGAGGCTGCTATAATAGGGCGAGATATAATCACTCGCTTCCTTGACGGTTCAGCTCGCAGGCTATATTTTATGGATGGCGGGGATGTGATGTTCCATCATCTGTTTCGGGGCTCGCTTTCCACTCAGCGTTATATTGCCAGGACAGCCCTGTTCCGAAATGCAGGCGGATGGAATGAGTCTCTGCCTGGATGGAATGATTTCGAGCTCGGAGTGAGGCTCATTCTAAGTGCCGACAGTGCCTCTGTAGTGAAGTTGCACGGCGAACCTTCGGTCATCACATATCAGCAGGAGCAATCCATATCTGGGCTCCGTTTCAGTGATCATCCTGAACGGTGGGAGAGGTCTCTTGATGCCATAAGGTCTTTATTCCTGGTGTTGCCGGATGATGACTCCCGAAGGCGGCAGATGCTTGACTGGCTCGATGCGCGGGCTATGATCCTTGCGGCGCAGTATGCGCGCGAGGCTCGTGTGGCGGAGGATGCTTGCCGTGACAGGTCTCAGCGTCTCGCCTCGGGGGTGTATGATGCAGTGATGTCACGCACACGCCATCCCCGCAGGATGCGTATGATTTACCGGCATAATCTATGGTTCGGACGTCTCACATGGATGCTTGTCCGGATGATGTTTTGACACCTCGAAATCCGGGATGATTCATTTCTTATAGATCTGTTTTATTATATTCTCAATAGTGTCGAGATTTCTTGGGTCGACATTGAGATTTATGATATTACCCTCCTGGTCAATAAGTCTGTAAGTGGGGTATGAATGCACACCTAAGTAGCTTTCAATGGCTTTCTGTTGGTCGTCCGGAAGATTGTAATGCACGATATTGTCCCCTATGAGATCATTTTCCTTTATTATGTTCTTCCAGCCGTCTTCCCGGCTGTTGTTTGCAAGATACAGGTATATTATGTCATACGGTTTCAGACGCTCGAATTCCTCTTTGGAGTTTTTCAGTGCCTGTACGCATGGACCGCACCATATGCCCCATATGTCCGTGAGAATTATTTTACCACGGTAAGGTTCGATAATTTTGCTGAATATCTTCTCTCCGTCACTCATGTTTTCAAAGTCCGATGATGGCTTAATGCTTAGGGAGTTATCGATATTTCTGTTCATCAGGGCTATGCATTTGTCGTTTGCTTCCATCACACGCTTTTTTGCAATCGGGAGCGAGAGTTCATTCATTATGAATTTCAATCTTTCTTCCTGGAATGGGACATAGGTATGCTCCAGTTCGTTAAGGCATATCGATGTAAGGTAGAAATCCCTGACTGTGCGGTCGCAACCTATCGAATCGGCTATTGCCAATGGCTGACGCAGCTTAAGTAAATTAATTGATAATTACACAGTCGGCATTGACAAATAATCAATGCCGACTGTGTAATTGCGATAGCTATGTAATTGATGCTATTGTAGTATTGCAGTCACCCGCTTTAGGGCGTCGAGGAATGCATCGCATTCCTCAAATGTATTGTATACGGCGAATGATGCGCGTGCCACACCCTCCATTCCGAAATGAGTCATAAGCGGTTGTGCGCAGTGGTGTCCTGTGCGTACCGCGACTCCGAGCTTGTCAAGGAGCATTCCCATGTCGTAATGGTGTATGTTGCCTACGAGGAATGATATTATGGCGCATTTGTCGGATGCCTCGCCGAATATCCTTACATCGGGGATTTCATCAAGCATTCGCCTGGTGGTGTATTCGAGAAGCTTGTGCTCGTGTGCGGCGATGTTCTCTATGCCTGTTCTCTGTAGGAAGTCGATGGCTTTGGATAGAGCGGAGATTCCTATGAAGTCGGGGGTGCCTGCCTCGAATTTGTATGGAAGTTCGGCAAAAGTTGTCTTTTCGAACGATACAGATTCGATCATCTCTCCGCCGCCTTGATAGGGAGGCATTTTCTCAAGCCATTTTTCTTTGCCGTAGAGCACGCCCACACCTGTGGGACCGTACATTTTGTGGGCTGAAAATGCATAGAAATCCGCGTCGAGGTCCTGCACGTCAATGCGGAAATGCGGAGTGGCTTGCGCGCCGTCGATCACAACCGGCACACCGTGGCTATGCGCCTCGGCTATCATAGCCTTGACCGGATTGATTGTTCCGAGCACGTTGGATGCGTGGCACACGCTCACAAGCTTTGTGCGCTCGTTGAACATCGAACGATATGCGTCGAGGTCAAGCTCGCCTCTATGGTTGATGGTGACAACCTTGATACTGAATCCTATGCGGTCGCGGAGAAGCTGCCACGGCACGATGTTGGCATGATGCTCCATCACGGTCAGAATAAGCTCGTCGCCCTCATTCAGCATCATGCCGCCGAATGAGGATGCCACAAGGTTGAGTGACTCGGTGGTGCCTCGGGTGAATATCACTTCGCTTGTGCTTCGTGCGTTGATCCACTCTTTGATGCGGACACGCGCTGTCTCCTGAAGATCGGTCGCTTCCTGCGACAGAGTGTGCACACCGCGGTGCACATTGGCCTTTGTCGTGGTGTAGTCCCTGACTATTTCATTGACCACGATGTCGGGGGTCTGTGATGTGGCGGTGTTGTCGAGATAGACCAGCGGACGGTTGTAAAGCTTCCGGGCAAGTATCGGGAATTCCGAACGAATCTTGTCGATATCCATGATCAATTCCGCTAAATGGTACGGCATGTCTCGCAATTGCCGAGCGAGCCTGAGAAACGTCGGTCAACAAGGTGGCGCAGCCTGTCCTGTAGCCCCGGGATGCGCACAGTGTCGATGACATCGATCATGAATGCCTGCATGAGCATGCGTCGACCCTCTTCCTCGGAAATGCCGCGTGAGCGCATGTAGAAGAGTGCGTCCTCGTCGATCTGCCCTGTTGTGGCTCCATGGCTGCATTTCACCTCGTCGTTGTTGATGATGAGCTGTGGTTTGCAGTGCATACGGGCCGATCCGCTTGCCAGAATGTTGCGGTTGCTCTGGTAGGCTTCGGTGTAGGGTGCTGAGGGTGTGACTGTGATGCTACCTTCGAAGGCTCCGTCCGACTCTTCGTCGAGCACATATTTGAACAGCTGGTTGCTCTTGCATCGAGGGGCGCGGTGGAACACTGAAGTGTCATTGTCTATGTGCATGTGTCCGCTTCCGATAGCCATGCCGCTCAGGTGGCATTCGCAGTGCTCTCCGGCAAGCTCTACATCAAAATCGTTGCGTGATGTCCCACAGGTGAGAGTGGTGTTGTTGATGGTGACATTGCTTCCCTGCTCCTGCTTTACAAACATGCGTGAGTAACGTGATGTGAGTTGTGACGATTCCTCTATCATGCACATCTCCAGGCATGCGTTTCGTCCGGCGATAATCTCGATGACCTGTGATGCCAGATAGCTTTGGGTGCGGTCCTGGGTGTGGTCGCACACAAGGAGCTTTAGCTCGGAATCCTCCTCCGCTACAATCAGCACGCGACGGAATGCGGCGAGCGGGGTGGGGGAGGAGAAGATGTTGACAAGCTGTAATGCCTTGTCGGACCGCACACCGCGAGGTATGTGGATGAACACTCCGTCCTGCACCATCATAGTGTTGAGAGCCACTGATTCATCTCCAAGTGTTGCGGCAGAGCCGTAATAGCGTGACACCACATCGGGCATCTCTTTTGAAGCATGTGCGAGTGACATGAATCTGATCCCTGAAGGCAGTTTGTCGTCAAGCCCGGCTGATGGGATGAACTTGTCATTGACCACTGTGGCCTGGAGAGTGGAAAGATTGGGGACATCGCAGCGGAATGTGGCAGCGATGTCGACAGGTATGCCTATGCGGTTGACGTTCACGCCGTAATCCGGCGCAAACATATCCTCTATCGAAGTCTTTTCAAAACCCTCGGTATGTTTTGTCGGGAGTCCGGCTCCATCCATCCCGAGGATTCTGCGGCATCCATCACGCATAGAGTTGAGGGGATCACCTCCTGATGCGTGTATTGCCTGGCGGGCGGAGTCGTAGAGATCGATATATTGTGTGAGTGCGTTCATGTTAATCCTTGTTTTCCTCCTTGATCCAGTCATATCCGCGTTCCTCAAGTTCGAGTGCGAGCTCGGGGCCGCCGGTCTTTACGATGCGTCCTTTGTAGAGGATATGCACGAAGTCGGGTTTGATATAATCGAGAAGTCGCTGGTAGTGTGTGATCACGATTGTAGCGTTCTTGGAGGTCTTTAGTTTGTTGACTCCTCCTGCCACTACTCTCAGGGCGTCGATGTCAAGCCCGGAGTCGGTCTCGTCCAGAATTGCGAGGCGAGGTTCAAGGACCGCCATCTGGAATATCTCGTTACGTTTCTTCTCTCCTCCTGAGAATCCTTCGTTGACCGAGCGGGATGCGAGCTTGTTGTCAAGCTCCACGATCTCGCGTTTCTGGCGCATGAGTTTGAGGAATTCGCTTGCGCTGAGAGGTTCTTGATTGAGGTATTTGCGCTTTGCGTTCACTGCGGCACGCATGAAATTGACCATCGATACTCCGGGTATCTCCACCGGATACTGGAATGACAGGAACAGACCTTCGTGGCTGCGGGTTTCGGGTGGAAGATTCAGCAGTTCCACTCCGTGCAGGCTTGCTTCTCCAGCTGTGACGGTGTAGGCAGGATTGCCTGCGAGAACTCCCGACAGGGTGCTCTTGCCCGAACCGTTGGGGCCCATTATGGCGTGGACCTCACCTTCGCGGATGGTGAGATTGACACCTTTGAGTATCTCTTTCCCTTCCACGGACGCATGAAGGTCGCGCACTTCAAGTAATATATCGCTCATAATTATATTATTTTCCTAATTTGTTGACAAATTTACTAACATTCTTATTTATGCCCAAACATTTCCGCTGCCAGTTTGGTTCTTCAGGCGTTATCATGAGTCTGGAAGGGACAGCAAAAAAGTTTTTGTTGCCCATCATTTAACTTACTTCATAGTTGAGGATCGCCTCTACGATGTAGAGCGCGCGGATATCACGGCGGTCCACATCCATGTCGTCGTAGGCAGGATTGTCGCTATGGAGGATTACCATGTCAGGGTCGTTATGGCGGCGTATATATTTAATAAGCCTGTATTCGTCCAATTGCACTACATATATCTGTCCCCAGAATATGTTGCGCGGATCACGTATGGGACGGATCGCTACATATCCGCCGTTATTGATGCGCGGGCTCATGCTATCGCCTCTCACCTTGACCAGATGCGAGTCGGGCGGGAGTTGAGGAATGTTGACCATTCCTATGGGGTGAGTCTCGCTGAATATCTGTTCAAGATTTCTGCATCCTGCCGTGACATCTATGTCATATACCGGCACTCCTCCCGGTGAGTTGTTGACAGGTTGCATGCTTTCTGCACTCACGGCTATCTCATGGGTCAAGGCTGGTTTGTCATATGGTACGCCTGCCCCGTCGCGGAGCCATGGCTTTGATATCCCCAGGTCGACCACAATACGGTTGATCAGACCTTCGGTAAATGGCAGTTTTCCTGTCATCACTTTGGAGAGGTTGGATGGGTCAAGCCTGAGCATGTGGGCTAATTTGCGCTGAGTCAGGTGCTTTTGCTGCATTATATATCGTAGTCGCTCTGTTATGTCGGATTCGTGACCAGAGTCATGAGCCTTATGGGTATTGTCCGAGCAGTTATTGTGCATATGTTGTTGGTGGGTATGGAATATTGAAACAATAAGAATTTGTTGGTAAATTTACAACATAATTGTTGTTTTGTCAAATATTTCCATTGGAGTTGCTGATTTTTTGAAAAAATCAGCGAGGCTTGCAATCAAAAAATTGCAAGCCTCGCTGATTGTCGGGGTGACAGGATTCGAACCTGCGACCACCTGGTCCCAAACCAGGTGCGCTACCGGACTGCGCTACGCCCCGATGCAATGTGGATTCGGTATGTCCGTGCATTACCGCCGGATGTTTGATCCTGATTGCAGCGCAAAGGTACGGAGTTTTTTTTACTTCCGCAACATATTGCAGGAGATTTTTATTGCTTCAGGTCTTATATTATCTTAGATTATCCCTCTTAGCCGCAGGTAGGTCTTTATCAGCTCCACGATCTTATCAAATGGCATGAGGGATGTGTCGATAGTAAGGTCGTAGCTTGATGAGTCTCCCCATTTCTTGTCGGTGAAGAAGTTATAGTAGTCCGCTCTCCATCGGTTAGTGCGTTTTGCCATCGCCTCAGCCTTTTCGGGGGTGAGAGCGTCGGCACGCGAAGTGATGCGCTTCACACACTCCTCCATCGGCGCGTGGAGGAATATGTTGACAACTCTTGGATGATTGCGCAGGATGTAGTCGGCAGTCCTGCCAACAACCACAAATGACCTCTTTTCCGCTTCGGAAGTGATGAAGTCGCTTACAGCCTTGTATAACGAATCATCGGTGATGGAGCCTCCGCCGGTGTAGTAGCACATAGGTGTCACCCCCATTGTGAAAGAGAAAATACCATGAAGGAATGATGGGAAACGCTCGTCCTTCTGCTCAAAGAATTCAGGTTCTATTCCTGAGAGTTTTGCCGATTCGGCAAGTAGTTCTTTGTCATAGTAGGCTATATCCAGTTCATCAGCAAGGGCGCGTGCAAGTTCACGTCCTCCGCTGCCGAACTGCCTTCCTACAGTGATTACGAACGGAGGGGCCTGAGTGCCGGTCCTGTTGTTGTCACAAGCTTTTATATCAGACATATAGGTAGATGTTGTCGGGATTCGGTCAATATTTTGTCTCACCAAAAATATAAAAAATATTTTACGTTAGCAAGATTTTTCAAAAAACCGACATTTTTTTGTAACTTTGGGGCTGAATTGCAATTTAATAAACCATTTAACAAGATTTCACGTGAAAATCAAGAATATAGTATTAGCGTGTATAGCCTCTGTGATGGGCATAGCGTATGCTGTGGCAGCTATCGACAATTCAGCCGAGGAAGTGGCATGGGTTGTCGGCGACCAGCCGATATGGAAATCGGATATCGAGGAAGCCTACCAGAGTATGCTATATGAAAAGGCCCCTATCAATGGAGATCCGTATTGCGTTATCCCAGAACAGCTTGCCATAGAGAAGCTGTATCTGCATCAGGCTGACCTCGACACTATCGAGGTGTCAGAAGGGATGATAATGCAGCAGGTGGAGCAGACCATAAATAATTATGTGGCTCAGCTTGGCTCACAGGATAAGGTGGAGCAGATGTTCAACAAGCCTATGGCATCGATCCGGGATTTTCTGCGCGAAGCCATCTCCAACCGGTCGCGTGTGCAGCAGGTTCAGGCAAGCCTTGTCAAAGGGATAAAGGCGACACCTTCGGATGTGCGCCGTTATTTCGACAAGCTACCTGAGGATTCGATACCTTTCGTGCCGCGTACGGTCGAGGTTCAGATACTTACCGCCGCTCCTGCCGTCCCGCGCGAGGAGATCGAGAATGTAAAGGCGCGCTTGCGCGACTATGCCGAACGTGTCAACAAGGGTGAGAGCGAATTTTCGACACTTGCCATCCTGTATAGCGAGGACCCTGTGTCGGCGGCGCGTGGCGGAGAACTCGGATTTGCCGGACGTGCGCAGTATGTGCCTGAATTCACTGCTGTGGCATTCAATCTCAATGACCCGAAAAAAGTATCGAAAATCGTAGAGACAGAGTATGGCTACCATATAATACAGCTTATAGAGAAGCGTGGCGACCGTGTGAATGTGCGTCACATCCTTTTGCGTCCGCGTGTCGCAGAGAAGGATCTTGAGGAGGCTGTGGTACGCCTCGACTCTCTCCGTAAGGATATTATTACTAATAATATACCGTTTGAGGAGGCTGTAGCCGCTTTGTCGCATGATAAGGATACCCGCAACAACCGTGGCGTTATGGTCAACACCAACTCTATGTCGAGCAATCACAGCACATCGCGATTCGAGATGTCGGATCTGCCTCAGGAGATAGCCAAGGTGGTCAATGATATGACGCCCGGCGACATCTCGGATGCCTTCATAATGAAGGACCCTAAGACCAATCAGGATATAGTCGCGCTTGTGAAGCTCTCCAACCGCATAGAGGGGCACCGTGCCAACCTTTCGGACGACTTTCAGCTGATCAAGGGTATGTATGAGCAGGCTCAGCAGACAGAAGTACTAAAAAAATGGCTTGAAAAGAAAATTGCCGAGACCTACACCCGGATTGAAGATGGCTGGCGTGACTGCGAATTCACCCATAAAGGCTGGATAAAGGCTTCGAAGTAATTCAGTTCACTGCGCCAAGATGAAATCATCGGCAACAGCAATATTGGCTATCGCGATTGTATCGCTTCCGGCAATGTTTGCCCAGACACCCGGCGACAGGACGGAAAAGGCTCCGGCTGCTTCCGGAAAAGCTGTTTCCGGGCGAGACCGTAAGCCCATAATACGTCCTACCATACCTCAGGCTGACCGTCACGAGCCCGGTAAAGTGTTTATCGAGTATGCCGACCGGCTTGAAAAGCCTGGGGGTTCTGATGCACAGGTGCTGATCGGAAATGTGCAGTTCCGTAAGGGGGATATGTTCATGTACTGCGACTCGGCTCGGTTCTATGAGGAGACTTCCTCGCTTGAGGCATACATGAATGTGAGGATGGAGCAGGGCGACACCTTGTTTGTGTACGGTGACGAACTGTACTATGACGGAGTTGTCGAGATTGCGGAATTGCGTGCATATCCCGGAAAGGATGTGCGTCTCATCAACCGTGACGTGACTCTTACAACACCAGTGTTCTTCTACGATATTCCTCAGGATGTCGGCTACTATATGGTAGGCGGAACTCTTGACGATAAAGTGAACACTTTGCGGTCGGAGCAGGGCTTCTATTATCCTGCCACAAAGGATGCATTTTTCTATATGAATGTCGATCTTACCGGACCAAGGCAGAACGACACTCTGAAGATGTACACCGATTCACTGACTTACAACACCAATACGTCGATCGCCCAATTGATGTGTGAGACTTTGATCGTAAATAAGGATGGCGAGATTACATCGACATCAGGGTTTTACGACACGCGCACAGGTATAGCTGACCTGTATGAACGTTCGCTCATACACACGAAGCGAGGCAACACTCTTACAGGCGATACGCTCTTCTATGACCGCGAGAGCGGATTTGGCGAGGCGTTCGGCAATATGGTGCTCACCGACTCAGCCAACCAGTCGTCCATACTCGGCGATTACGGTTATTATGACGAGCTGAAGGACAGTGCGTTTGTCACAGGCAATGCTCTCGCCATGGAATATTCTGGCAAGGATACATTATATCTGCATGGAGATACCATCACTGCATATATGAATCCCGATTCAACCAAGGTCACCAATGCCTTCCATCGTGTAAGGTTCTTCCGCAATGACATACAGGGCATATGTGACTCTATGAGCATGGTGGAGCAGGACTCCATATTATATATGTATTACAATCCTATTGTGTGGAACGGCGACAAGCAGATAGTAGGCAATGTCATATGGGTGCATATGAATGATTCCACTGTCGACTGGGCTCGTTTGCCGGAAATCGGACTGGTGTCGCAACACATTGCCGAGGATTGCTACAATCAGATGACAGCCAAGGATATGACTGTGTGGATGGCTGATACCACCATACGACGTCTATATGCCGAAGGAAATGTGCAGACTATAATGTTCCCGATGGAGAATGATTCTACCTACAATAAGTTCTCCTTTACCGAAAGTTCTTTCATGGATGCATACTTCGAGAACGGTGACATCAGCCGTCTTATAATGTGGCCTGAGACAACCGGTAAAGTAACTCCATTGTATCTTGCCAGACGTAACAGTTATTTTCTTGAGAAATTCAGGTGGTACTCACCTTTGCGTCCTATGTCGCCGTCGGAGGTGTTTGACTATCCTCCTGAGATGGCAGATCTCGCCAAGCAGAATATACTCGGGCGTATGAGCCCCGAGGCTCTAACGTTGCGAGGCCGGGCTTTGGGCAAGCCTGCCCCGAAGATCGCCGGATTGATTTCCGGTGATGCTCCCGTTCAAGATACAGTGCCGCCATCGGATGTTTCATCAGAATCTTTGCCGACACAGGAGACTCCTGCCGAAGTTCCGGACGGCGATCCGTCGGAGCCTGCTGACGAGCAACCTGCATCCCCCTCTCCCGCCGAAACTCCGGTAATTCCTGAAGAAGAGGAGGAGAAAAAATGAATGACATAATACGACAGCTTCCCGACTCGGTGGCTAACCAGATAGCAGCCGGAGAGGTGATACAGCGTCCGGCATCGGTAATAAAGGAGCTTGTAGAGAACTCGATTGATGCCGGAGCCGACTCTGTTACCATCATACTTAAGGATGCCGGCCGCACGCTCATACAGGTGATCGACAATGGTTCGGGGATGAGCGATACGGATGCTCGTATGGCATTTGAGCGTCATGCTACGAGCAAGATATCCAGGGCTGACGACCTTTTCACACTCAACACCATGGGGTTTCGTGGTGAGGCTCTCGCTTCCATCGCAGCAATCGCTCAGGTAGAGCTTCGCACCATGCGCCGTGGCGAGACTCTCGGCACGCGCATTGTCATAAACGGCTCCAGGGTTGAGAGCCAGGAGCCCGAGGCGGGAGTCCCGGGGTCCAATATGATGGTCAAGAATCTGTTTTTCAACGTTCCGGCACGCCGTAAGTTCTTGAAGAAGGATGCGGTGGAGATGAGTGCGATAATGAGGGAGTTCGAGCGTCTTGCTCTTGTGAATATAGGAGTGGACTTTACCCTTGTGAGCAATGACACCACTGTTCACTCGCTCATGCACGCCCCTTTGAAGAAGAGGATCTGTGACCTGTTCGGCAAGAATCTCGACAAACAGCTGCTCCCTATTGAGACCGATACGTCAATAGTGAGTATCAGCGGATATATAGGGCTTCCTGAGAATGCCCGCAAGCGCAATCCGCTCCAGTTCTTTATGGTGAACGGACGCAATATGCAGCACCCATATTTCCGCAAGGCAGTATTGCAGTGTTATGACCGCCTGATACCGGTAGATACGCAGCCCAATTATTTCATCAATCTGCGTGTCGATCCCGAGACTATCGACGTCAATATACATCCTACCAAGAGCGAGATAAAGTTTGAGAATGAACAGGCTATATGGCAGATACTCACAGCTGCCATACGCGATTCGCTGGGACGTTTCAACGTCGGGCCTTCGCTCGATTTTGACAGGGAGGCCGATGTCCCGGAGATCCCGGTGTTCAATCCCGAGGCAGAGAGGATGCCGGAGATAGATGTCGATCCCGGTTATAATCCGTTTTTGGAGCAGATACCTTCGACTGCTGAGATCTTCGGAGCTGAAATTGCTGATGCTTTTCGTCCGCGGGAGACGGTGCATACCCGGGAGAGTGCAAGCACTCGATCGGCGGCGGGATACTCACGTGATGAGTACAGGCCTCGCCATGAGGGTGGAATGCACAGGTCGGCAGCCACTGACTGGGCAAGACTCTATGATGACTTTATGCGCAAGCGTGACGAGGGTCTCGCATCGCTACCTGATGCTGCACCCGGGGTGGGGGATGATGTTCCGGCTGAGAAGTCCGAACCGTCACTGCTGCCGGGCACTATGGCTTCAACAGGTCATGTGTTCCAGTATCGCGACACTTATATCCTCACCACTTCTCGTGACGGGCTCATGGTGATTGACCAGCACAGGGCGCATATGAGAGTGCTTTATGACGCTTACATGTCGAAGGCTGAGGAGCAGGAGTTTGTAGCTCAGGCCACTATGTTTCCCGATGTGCTTGAACTTTCAGGGGCGCAGAGTGCGGTGCTTGCCGATATTGCCCCCAGCATGGCGCGTCTGGGGTTTGTAATCACTCATCGTGGAGAGAACTCATGGAGCATCGACGGTGTGCCATCCCAGCTTATCGACACTTCTGCACGTGATATGGTGCTCGGCATGATAGAATCTGTGACCGAGACAGGGCTTGACCTTGCCTCCGCTCTTCATGAGCAGGTGGCTCTTACCATGGCTCGCAGCGGGGCGATACGTCGAGGTCAGTCTCTCACTCCTGATGAGATAGAGCGGTTGCTCAGCGATCTGTTCCGTTCTCACTCCCCGGCTCTTACTCCTGATGGGAAGAGCGTGTTTGCCATAATATCCAACGATTATATCACAAGACTGCTCGGATAAAAGATGAAAAGACTATTGTTTCTGTTGTGCTCGCTTGTATCTGTGTTTTCCTCTCATGCCAAGGCTCCCGAGGTATCGGTGCTGATATGTGGTCCGGGCAGCAATATATATGAGCTTGAGGGGCACGCCGGCCTGCTCATCGATCATCCTGAATATGGGAAATTCGTGGTCAATTGGGGGGTGTTCGATTTCAATTCGCCAAATTTTGTTTACCGTTTCGTCAAAGGAGAGACCGATTATATGGCGGCTGCATGTTCTGCCGATGGCTTCATAGATGCATACAAACGTCAGGGACGGTATGTTCTGAAGGCTGATATTGATCTTGATTCGGTTCAGGCTGAAGAGGTTACCAGGTTGGTCATTGAGAACATTAAACCAGAGAACCGTGTTTATCGTTATAACTATGTCTATGACAATTGCGCCACACGCCCTATGGATGTTATAGAACAGGTGATAGGTGACACTCTTAGCCTTGATATGGCAAAGGGTTATGGTGCGGGTCTTGCTACGTTCCGTGATGTAATGAGACTTCATCATGCCTCCTATCCATGGTATCAGTTCGGTATCGACACGGCACTCGGATCTGGGATCGACAAGCCGATCACCATAAGAGAGAAGAGGTTTGCCCCGACGATGCTCGGCGAGATGCTGCCTCTCATAGCTTTTCCTGACGGCTCACCTTTGGTGAAGAGTATCGGATATGCCTTTGGCATGCCTCAGGAAAGTCCTGTGCTCCCGCCTACGCCATGGTATCTCACGCCTCTTTTTGGGGGCTGGATGGTTGCCGGAATGGCTCTGTGGGTAAGTGTAGTGCAATTGGGACGAGAGCCTAAATTCGCAAGATGGTTCGACACAGTCTACTTCACCCTTATGGGTTTGGAGGGTCTGGTTCTGACCTTTCTGATATTCATCTCTTCTCATGAGGCGACGTCCCCCAACTGGCTCTATCTATGGCTTAACCCTCTCTGCTTCATGGGAGCGATAGCTCCGTGGCTAAAAAGGGGCAAACGCTTGGAGATATGCTATCAAAGTGTTAACTTTGCACTTCTAACTGGACTGACTGTCATATTCTTGCTTGGAATCCAGTCACCCAATCCTGCCTTCTGGCCCCTAATTTTGGCATCCGCTCTCCGCGCCTTGACCAACATATATTCATCATGTCGAAAAAACGTAAGGACAGCTCGATAAATGCACGTATAGTCTGCGCTCTTGTAGCCTCGATGGTCTCCATCGGAGTTGTCGCTGCGCCCTCACATGCCAAGGCTCCCGCTCCGCGTCCCACCCTCGTGGTGGGGATTTTTGTGGAGGGTCTTACTGCCGAGTATGTCGACCTGTTGCGTTCCAATTTTGGCGAAGATGGGTTCAACAGGCTTTTGGAGCAGGGCGTAACTGTGCGCAATGTGGACTATGGTCCGGGAATAGATGCCACGGCAGCCACAGCGATGCTTGTGAGTGGAGCGGCTCCGGCAGTCAACGGTGTGCCGTCAGCTTCCGCGTGGGACATGACTACCAAGAGGGAGTATCCTGTGCTCCTTGATCCGTCGCTTGCCGGAAGTTACACCGAACAGCAGCTCACCCCTTCGCCTCTGCTTGTTTCGACCCTCAGTGACGAGGTGCGCATAAGTGACGGCGGTCTCGGTCAGGTCCATGCCATAGCTACTGATCCGCAGCTTGCCATACTTATGGCGGGGCATGCCGGCAACAGTTGTTACTGGATAAGCGATGTGACCGGAAAGTGGACCTCATCACGTCATTTCCGCGAGACTCCTCTGCCAATCTCCCGCCGTAATGTGGGATTGACTCTCAACTCGCGTCTCGACACCATGGCATGGGAGCCTGCTGTTCAGCTTGACAGATATCCCGATCTTCCCGAATACAAGAAACTTTACCCTTTCCGCCATACATTCCCGTCGCGTGACACTAATCGCCTCAAGATGTTCAAGGCTTCCGCAATGGGCAATCGTGAGGTTGCTCAGACTGCTGCCGAGTACATATCGAGCCTTAAGTTGGGGTCAAGGGGTGTCACTGATATGATAAGCGTGGGTGCTGATGTCACTCCTTATCTTTATGGGCGTGAGGCTGACAACCGCATAGAGACAATGGATGCTTACATACGGCTTGACCGTGATATCGCATCCATCGTGAAGGCGGTGGAGAATGGGCCGGGAATGGCAAACACTCTGCTCTTCGTGGCTGGTACGCCTGCACCGTCAGGTGGGAAGCGTGACGAAGAGCGGTGGAACATTCCTACCGGGCAGTTCTCCCCGCGCAAGGCGGTGTCGCTGCTCAACATGTACCTTATGGCTCTGCATGGTAACGGTGAATGGGTGAGCGGTTATCATAACGGGTTCTTCTATCTCAATCGTGCGCTTATCAAGGAGCGCGACATGAGCGATACTGACATAAGGCGCGAAAGTGCGGAATTCCTCGCCCGGATGAGTGGGGTGAGCGATGTCTATACTATTGACGATATACTTGCACGCCGAGCTGGCGATAATCCATCGGCGTTGCAGCGAAACATATCCCCTAATCATGCCGGCGATCTTCTGGTGATGGTGAATCCCGGATGGGAGGTGACCGACGGTGAGGAGTATTCTGTCCAAGGAGAGACTCAGACACAGCTCCCTGTCGTGCGTTGGCAGGCATCCACATCTCCTGTTTACATACTGTCGCCTCAGATTGATGCGACTGAGATTGTGGAGCGCATCGATGCTCGTGCCATAGCTCCTACCGTGGCACGTATATTGCGCATCCGTTCCCCCAATGCGGCATCGCTCCCGGCTGTCAACTTGTGATCAGGGATGGTCTGAGTTGTAATGTACAGCCAAGGTTTCTCTCTTCTCGATGTCACATTTTTCACTATTCACATCTATTTTATTACAATCTAAGGATATGTCTTTTACTTCATTTATCACCAAGCTTTTCGGCAATAAGTCCACACGCGACCTTAAAGAGATCGAGCCGATAGTAAAGCAGATCGAGGCTCTTGAGCCCGAGGTGAAAAAACTCACTATAGATCAGTTGCGCGACAGGATTTCAGATATCCGCGCCGACATAAGGAATGCAGTGGCTCCTCAGAAGGAGGAGAACGATCGCCTTAAGATCGAGGTCGAGGAGCTACCGTTTGACGAGCGTCAGCCTGTCTGGGACAAGATCGACCGTAATGAGAAAATAATGCTTGACACCATTGAGGACAAGCTCAACGGTCACCTTCCAATGGTTTTTGCTGTAGTGCGTGAGACTGCCGCACGATTTGCCGCAAACGAGACCATCGTTGTCAAGGCTACCGAACTTGACCGTGAGCTTGCTGCCCAAGGCAAGGATTTTGTATCAATCGACGGCGAAAACGCCATCTGGAAGAACCATTGGATGGCAGGCGGAAACGAGATCAAATGGGATATGGTCCATTACCGCGTTCAGCTCATAGGTGGTATAGTGCTTCATCAGGGCAAGATTGCCGAGATGGCTACAGGCGAGGGAAAGACCCTTGTGGCTACACTACCTGTGTTCCTGCGCTCACTTTCCGGCCGTGGCGTTCATGTTGTCACTGTCAACGATTACCTGTCCAAACGTGACTCCGAATGGATGGGTCCGCTGTATATGTTCCATGGCTCGACTGTCGACTGCATCGACAAGCACCAGCCTAACACCCCTCAGCGTCGTGCAGCCTATGAGTGTGATATCACATTCGGTACCAATAATGAGTTCGGTTTTGACTATCTCCGCGACAATATGGCGATGACACCTGGCGACATGGTGCAGCGTAAGCATTACTATGCCATTGTCGATGAGGTTGACTCGGTGCTTATCGACGATGCACGTACACCTCTCATCATCTCCGGACCTGTGCCTAAGGGTGACGATCAGCTGTTTGACCAGTATCGTGCAAATGTGGAGAAGGTCTATGAGGCACAGCGTCGTCTCGTCACCAAGATTCTTGCAGAGGCGAAGACCAAGATCGCTTCTGAGGACAAGGAGGTAAGAAAGGAGGGCGCACTGTTGCTGTTCCGTGCATTCAAGGGGCTTCCCAAGAATGGCGCGCTCATCAAGTTCCTTTCCCAGGACGGCATGAAGAACCTGATGCTGGAGACCGAGGCTTATTATCTTCAGGACAATCAGCGTGAGATGCCGGTCGTCACCGATCCTCTCTATTTTGTTATTGATGAGAAGAACCGTAGCGTTGAGCTCACCGACAAAGGTATCGATGAGCTTACCGGCAAGAGCGATGATCCGCAGTTCTTCGTGCTCCCCGACATTGCCGCACTGCTCTCGGAGTCAGAGACTATTGCTGACCAGGTCGAGCGTGCACGCCGCAAGGATGAGCTGATGCAGGATTATGCCGTAAAGGCAGAGCGTGTCCATACTGTCACTCAGCTACTGAAGGCATACACACTCTTTGAGAAAGATGTGGAGTATGTGATCGACGAGGGCAAGATAAAGATTGTGGACGAGCAGACCGGACGTATCATGGAGGGTCGCCGCTATTCCGACGGACTGCATCAGGCTATTGAGGCTAAAGAGCATGTCAAGGTTGAGGCTGCTACCCAGACATTCGCCACAATCACCCTTCAGAACTATTTCCGTATGTATCATAAGCTCGCCGGTATGACCGGTACTGCCGAAACCGAGGCAGGTGAGCTTTGGGATATATACAAGCTCGATGTTGTCACTATTCCCACCAATCGTCCGGTGGCGCGTATCGACATGGACGACCGTGTGTATAAGACCAAGAAGGAGAAGTATGCTGCAGTGATCGACGAAATCCAGGATATGGTATCCAAAGGACGTCCTGTGCTCGTGGGAACCACTTCAGTGGAAATATCCGAACTTTTGAGCCGAATGCTCACAATGCGCCATATACCACATAATGTGCTCAATGCCAAGCTCCATCAGAAGGAGGCTGAGATTGTTGCTCATGCAGGTAAGCAGGGAATGGTCACAATCGCCACCAATATGGCGGGCCGTGGTACCGACATCAAGCTTTCGCCCGAGGTAAAGGCTGCCGGAGGTCTTGCTATTATCGGTACCGAGCGTCATGAGTCACGTCGTGTTGACCGCCAGTTGCGCGGACGTTCAGGCCGTCAGGGCGATCCGGGTTCCTCTGTGTTCTATGTATCATTCGAGGATCAGCTGATGCGCCTCTTCGCCACCGACCGTGTCATGAAGATGCTCGATACACTCGGACTTCAGGAAGGGGAGCGCATAGAGAGCCGTATGGTCACCAACGCTATAGGAAATGCTCAGAAGCGTGTTGAGGAGAATAACTTCGGTATCCGTAAGCGTCTCCTGGAGTACGATGATGTGATGAACAAGCAGCGTACCTACATCTATAACCGCCGTCATCACGCACTCCTTGGCGAGCGCATAGGTATTGATATTGCCAATATGATGTGGGATATCATCGAGAATATGGTCAACAACACCTATCCTGCCGCTTATCAGGATCTGACCATGGATCTTTTCCGCACGCTCACTATCGAAGTGCCCTTCACTCAGGAGGAGTTCAAGAATATGAGCAAGGAGGATGCTGTCGAGAAAATTCATGAAGCCGCCAACGAGGCTTTCAGCCGTAAGCGCGACCGTATCATCGAAGTGGCTATGCCTGTTGTTACCGATTGTGTGGAGAACCGCGGATTTAAGGGGCGCATTGCTGTGCCTATGACCGATGGGAAACGATTCTTCAATCTTGTGGTGGATATCGACGAGGCTTACCGCACAGGCTGCAAGTCGATCGTAAAGGAATGGCATAAGGCTGTGCTTCTCGTGACGATTGATGAGCTTTGGAAAGAGCACCTGCGCGAGCTTGACCAACTCCGCCAGAGCGTGCAGAATGCATCCTACGAGCAGAAAGACCCGCTGGTTATCTATAAGGTAGAATCTTTCCACCTTTTCGAAGCAATGCTCAATCAGCTTAATATTAAAGCGATGTCGACACTCATGCGTGGTCAGATATATGTTCAGCAGGCTCCTCCTCAGGAACCGGCAAGAGCGCAAGTGCCCTCCGGTGAGGAAGAAAATGCTGTAGAGCAGCCTGCTCAGCCACAGCCATCATCCCGCCCTGCTCCCGAGTTGAAACGTGCCGCCCCTGAGCGTCGTGAGGATTACTCGAAATATCAGGCATCGCGTGAGAATCTTCCCGGAGAGGCTGCACAGCGAGCAGCTGCCCAGGGTGCAGGTCGTTCTCAGCAGCCGACTCAGCCGGTAAAGGCCGGTCCGCGTATCAACCGTAACGACCCATGCCCATGCGGCTCTGGTAAGAAATATAAGAACTGCCACGGCAGAGGTCTCTAAGGATTGCCGTTAAGGGTATAAAAACATATTCGGCATCCCGGAGCAATCCGGGATGCCGAATATGTTTTTATATATATAAATTATGTTAAATCGGATACCGATATGGTATCTTTTATCTATTCGTATAGGGTCGTTTAAGATTGTTCCTGTGTCAGATGAAGATTCACTTACAACACGCATATGTCAGGGTGTGCGTGAAGCAAAATTAATAGAAGCAGGTAAGTTACCGGTAAAAACAGCCAAAGATTTCCTCAATGAGCTTTGAGGTTCGGACCACCCCTCATTTTGAACGTGCGACCAAATTATTGATGAAGCGTCATCGTTCATTAAAGACGGATCTTGGGGTGCTTGTTTCTTTATTAGGTGAAAATCCTTTTCAGGGTGATGAGCTAAGCCCCGGTATCCGTAAGATTCGTATGGCTATATCATCAAAAGGGCGTGGTGAGTCAGGTGGTGCACGTGTGATAACGTTTACAATACTTGCGTCCGAGGAGCAAGGGGCCGTTTACTTGATCGATATCTATGACAAGGCGGATTATTCGACAGTGGATGTCTCCGCTATACGGTCAATGGTGCCGGATATTTAAATGTGGTGGTCGGCTGCGATTGACCCGCATGCCTGGGATCGTAATTTTTTTCGTGGTTGACGGCAAAATTTTTTAATGCACCTATCATTGATTTGTAGAGCAAATTTGGCTCAGGTGTGAGGTGAAAATGAATAATAATTATTCTATATATCGTAAAATGCATATTTTTAGTAAAATTCTTTCATAAATATTTGCACAGAATGGGAATCGGTATTAACTTTGCACACGCAAAACGGAACTAACCGATGCACCTCAAAAAACCTTGGTGTGGTAGTTCAGCTGGTTAGAATACCTGCCTGTCACGCAGGGGGTCGCGGGTTCGAGTCCCGTCCATACCGCTGAGGAGAGAGGAGAATGAGTAATTGATAATCTTACGATTTCGTTACTCATTCTTTTTTGTATCCGTATGATTACAATATTCGCGCGCGCAGGCACGTTAATCATTCAGTGAAAAGTATTCTGTGCAATATTGTCTCTCGCCATCCGTCAGGTGTGGCCATCATACTGGCTGTGGCTGTTGCTATGGCAGCAGGGGGGTGTTCCACAAGGAAGAATACTGCAGCCTCACGCAACTATCAGGCTTTCATTACCCGCTATAATGTCTATTTCAACGGTGACCAGCACTACAAAGAGACTCTTAAGGAGATGGAGAGCGTTTATGAGGATGATTATTCCGGACCGTACATTCTGCATCCTGCCGAGGCTTACAATGTGCCTGCTGCTCCTCAGCCTACAGGTTCGTTTACCAGATCAATAGAAAAGGCACAGAAGGCAATTCAGCTTCACAGCATAAAGAAACGTCCGCGTCGCACGCCAGGCAGGCGTAATGACCCGGAGTATCGTAAATGGCTTAAACGAGAGGAATACAATCCATTTCTCCACAATGCATGGATGATGATGGGGCGGTCACAGTACATGAACGGTGACTTTCTCGGAGCCGCTGCGACATTTTATTATGTCAGCCGCCATTTCTCCTGGCTTGATGCTACAGTCACCGAGGCGCGGTTGTGGGAGGCGCGCTGCTATTGCGCTCTTGACTGGCTCTATGAGGCAGAGGTGATAATATCACGCATCAGTGATTCTAAGCTTGAATCAAAACTCCTGAGGGAACTGCATTCCTTTGTGTCTGCCGATTTTTATGTTCGTTCCCATATGTACGACAGAGCTATTCCGCATCTTTCCGAAGCAGCGCGAATGGCTTCTAAGCCACAAAAGACGCGCCTTTATTTCATCCTTGGTCGCGTATGTGCCGAGGCTGGGCGTAAAAAGGAGGCATATCAGGCTTATCGTAAAGCCGGGAGCGGGGTTGGGGCTTCATATAGGGCACGCTTCAATGCCCGCATAAAGCAAAGCGAGGTGTATGATGGTGCCGCCATTGCTTCTGAGGTCAACGCTTTGCGTCGCCTGACACGATATGGGAGCAACCGTGATTATCTTGATCAGATATATTATGCTATCGCTAATCTTTATCTTTCGCGTGGCGATACGGTAAACGCCATAACCAATTATGAGCTTGCCGCCGAAAGGTCAACACGCAACGGTATCGACAAGGCTATCTCCCAGGCAACACTCGGAGGGCTATATTATGATCTCGGACAATACGATAAAGCGCAGTTCTGTTATTCCGAGGCTGTGCCGCAGTTGCCTGACACTTATCCTGAATATGCGGGGATGAAACGCCGGTCGGATCTTCTTGACGAACTTGCTGTATACACCCAGAATGTAACGCTCAACGATTCTCTTCTGAGACTTGCAGAAATGCCCGAATCCGAGCGTTTGACTGTTGTGAATGGAATTATATCCCGACTTGTCAGAAAAGAGCAAGAAGAGGCTGAAAATGCACGCAGGGAAGAATATATTGCCGCCAGAGAAGCGGCAGGGGAGCAGATGGAGATTTCCGGAAGCATGGCTCCTCAGGAATTCTCTCTCAGTACCGACAGGTCATGGTACTTCTACAACGCCTCTGCCCGCAATGCCGGGCGCACCGACTTCCAGCGACGCTGGGGCTCCAGAAAGCTTGAGGACAACTGGCGGAGGCGTAACAAGGTCTCTTTTGCGTTTACAGAGGATGATGATAGTCCCTATGAACAGGAGGATGTCTCCGATGATGTCTCGCTCTCCGAAGGGACATCTCACTCTGCTTCAGGTCGTGGAGCCGATGATCCTCACTCTCCGGAATACTATCTCAGGCAGATACCTCTTTCGGATGTACAGAAAGTGACGGCAAATGATGTGATTCAGGACGGTCTATACAATTCAGGTCTGATCCTAAAGGATAAAATGGAGGATTATCCTGCCGCACATAAGATGTGGGACAGGCTTTTGACGCGATATCCCGATAATGTATACAGGCTTGATGTATACAATAACCTCTATCTCATGTATATGCGTATGGGGCAAGAGGAGATTGCAGAGCAGTTCCGGTTAAAGATCATTTCGGATTTTCCTGATTCTCGATATGCAGAGGCGATGAGCGATCCGGCCTATATTTCCCGAGTGCGTGGCATGGTGGCTGAGCAGGAGTCCATATATGAACAGGCTTATGCCGATTATCTTTCCGATCGCAATCTTTATGTTCATCGTGCATATGAGAAGATGGCTGAGGATTACCCTCTTTCACCCCTGATGCCTAAGTTCATGTTTCTTCATGCTCTTGCCTATGTTACTGAGGACAGGCCCGCAGAGTTCAATGAGGTTCTGAAAACCATTATTGAGCGTTATCCCGATGCTGATATAGCCCCTTTGGCTGCATCATGGCATAAGGGAATGAACGAGGGAAGGAGATTGCGGTCGTCCGGGACCAATGCCCGAGGCATGTTGTGGGAAATCCGGCTTTCCAACGATTCTGTAGCACTTGCCTTGGGGGAATCAGGGAAGATCGAGTTCCGTCTCGACCCTGGCGAACCTCATTATCTGGTGTTGCTCTTTTCGACTGATTCTCTGTCGCCCAATCAACTTTTGTATGATGTGGCACGTCATAACTTCTCAACCTATGTGGTGCGTGATTTCGATCTTGAAGTCATGAACTTCGGTCGTTTGGGAATGTTGATAGTCAAGGGGTTTGTCAATCAGGCAGAGCTTAATCATTATCGTGCGCTCCTGGCGCGTGATGTGGCTTTCTCTATGCCTTCGGAGGTGCGTCCGGTCGAGATTGGCAAGAGCAATTTTGAGCAGCTTCTGAAAGGAGCCGGTTCATTTGATGACTATTTCCGCTTTATAGGTGAAGAGACTGTTCGTGACACCCACGAAACGGTGCTACCTTCCGACATTTATCCATCCTCTTCCGAAATGTATCCTCCCGATACCGTGTTTTCAGATATGGAACCGGACGATGCTGAGGCGGAGCAGTAATAACATCCATAAAACTCTTAGTAAGTGAGTAAGATACTTTGGGCTGACGATGAGATAGATCTCCTCAAGCCTCACATAATGTTTCTTGAAGCAAAAGGTTATGATGTCGTCACCTGTTGCAGCGGAGCCGACGCTCTCGCGCTTGTCGACGAACAGGCGTTCGACCTCATCATACTTGACGAGAATATGCCGGGGCTCACAGGTCTGGAGACACTTCATCGCATAAAGCTTGCCTCCCCTCATATACCGGTGGTCATGATCACGAAGAATGAGGAAGAGGACATAATGGATCAGGCTGTGGGAAGCAACATTGCCGATTACCTGATAAAACCGGTCAATCCTAAGCAGATATTGTCTTCCATCAAGAAGAATCTCCATAGCGAGCGTCTTGTGAATGAAAATACCTCTACAGGTTATCAGAGGGAGTTTTCCCGCATATCTTCGATGATCGGGGATGCTTCGTCGCTACCTGACTGGATGGAGCTTTATAGGTTGCTTGTGCAATGGGAGATGCGGCTGGCTGATGCCGACAGTGCCATGGATGAGCTTCTGAGGATGCAACGCATCGAGGCAGACAGTGCTTTCTCGAAATTCATAAGCCGTAACTATGAGTCATGGGTTGCTGATATGTCAGCTCCAGGCTCCCCTCTTATGTCGCCCGGCGTGTTCAGGTCGCATGTGTTTCCGCTGCTTGATGCCGGTGAGAAAGTGTTTTTCGTTCTTATTGACAATTTTCGACTTGACCAATGGGTTGCGATCAAGCCTATGCTTGCCGAATCGTTCACGTTCAGGGAGGAGCTCTACTGTTCTATCTTGCCTACAGCCACTCAGTATGCACGTAATGCCATATTTTCGGGGCTTATGCCGGCTGACATAGCCCGACAGTTCCCTGAGCTATGGGTAGATGAGGATTCAGAGGAGGGAAAAAATATTAACGAATCCCCCTTGATAGCCACCCAGTTCGATCGACATAGGCGCAAATGCAGGTTTTCCTACACAAAGATCAATGATTCCTCGGCAGGAGAGAAGTTGCTCCGTGAATTATCCAATCTTCTATGCAACGACCTCAATGTAATAGTGTTCAACTTTATTGATATGCTATCACATGCCCGCACGGAGTCCAGGATGATACGCGAGCTTGCCTCCAGCGATGCCGCTTATCGTTCGCTCACCGAATCCTGGTTCCGTCACACCCCAGCCATAGAGATATTCCGGGCAATAGCAGCCAAGGGATACAAGATAGTACTGACCACTGATCACGGCACGGTCCGGGTTGACCGTCCTGTCAAGGTTGTAGGTGACCGTAACACCAACACCAATCTGCGCTATAAGGTAGGCAAGAAGCTCGACTATCCTGGCAGGGATGTCTATGAGATAAAGAATCCCGGGCGGTTTGGTCTGCCGGCTCCAAATGTGTCATCGACATACATATTTGCTACCGGGCGCGATTTTTTCGCCTATCCCAACAACTACAATCATTATGTGCAGTACTACGACGGCACTTTCCAGCACGGTGGCATATCCCTACAGGAAATGCTGATCCCACTTGTCACACTTTCCCCTAAGTGACTCAGTATATCCTGACCAGATTAACTCTATCGTTGGTAATGCCATCAGTCTGATCAGTGATATTTTTGAGCTTTATTGTGTCCTTTGAGATTGACACAATCATTACGAGATATAATATGTTTCTCATAATCGGCTATGAGCTCCACTTGTCATCTCTTTGTGCATCTCGCTACATCCTCCAATGACAGAGAGCCTTCGATGGTGATCACGGTTGTTTCTTCAGGCTCTTTGCATATGACCACATAACGGCTTTTTCCTTTTCCGATATTCTGACGATATATCCTGACATTCTCCTTGTCGTCATTAATCTGCACAAGCACTTCATACTCCTTGTCGGAGGTTATCATGCTGAGGTGTTTGTCGATAAATTCACGGCCTTTGGCATTATCACTGGTTACAATCTGGGTATTGTCAATTTTTTCAGTCAGGAGTGTCTTGTCTTTTAAGCCTATGCCACCAATATTACCTGCCATTTCAAGCATGGCTTTGCTGACATAGACGGTTGTAACACCCTTTACGTTCTCGCATTTCTTGAAGAACGGGCTTTGTGCACCGGCTGCCAGAGCTATAATCATAGCTGTGGCAAAAAGAAATATTTTCCGTTTCATATCTGTATAGTGTTATATATTGTTTTTTGGTGTTGATAATCTTGATAAGGACTCCAATGCTTTGGTGGCAGCATTTCCGGCAGTTGTTTCTGCTTCATACGCTTCCTTGTATCCTCGGTCAAGGGCATTGGCGAAGAGGGTCAATGCATTGTCGACCTGTGCATAGGTCTCTTCCGGAGAAAGTTCGCTGCTGTTTTCCCATGAGCTGCGGTCGGTAAGGAAGAATGTGCATACCATAGCTATAGCGACAGCTATTGAAGCAGCCATGTTCCATATAGACATGAATTTTCTGTGACGGATATTCCCTGCCGGTGAGTCGTCAAGGTGTTCGGCTCCGGCAATAGTATCGATTTTTGCAGCCAGTCTCATCTCGAATCCATCCGGAATAGCAGCAGAACCAATGTGCTCAATCATTTCACGGTCAGCAGCAAACTCCTCAGGCAGCGAACTGTTTTTGAGAAGCAATCGTCGTTCCGCTTCCTCTTCATGAGTGGCGGAGGCGGAGTAATAAAGTTCATTGAGAATCCGAAGCCGGATTATTTCTTCATTTGTCATACCTTTTGGAATTGTTATATATGGAAATGGCTCAATCATTCTTTGGCGAAACAGTCACGTATGAATCGTCGGGCTCTGCTCAGAAGTTGCCTTACATTGTCCGCCGACAGTTCGGTGGCATGTTCGATCTCCTCCTTGGTCCTCCCTTCTATGTCATGCATAGTGATCACGAGGCGTTGGTTGGAGGGTAGGGTCTCTATGATCCTCATGACTTTACTTATGCGGTCGCGGGCTTCGAGTTCGTCGGAATGGGATACCGCTCCATCGGTGTCCGCTTCATTCAGCTCTGCCGATTGCCGGTGGATGGAGCCGGCTATGGTGAGGCATCTGTTTCTAACCATCATCAGCACATATGCATGACGGTTTTTTACATTTTCAAGGTCATTGCGGCGTTCCCAAAGCTTGGTGTAGACATCCTGCACAGCATCCTCGGCATCTGCCGCATTTCCGAGAATACGTATAGCCTCCGCAAACATCTGTCGTCCCATAGGGAGAAACGTATTCTTGAAATTTTCTGCATCGGTATTCATTGGGAATCGTAATGGTCTTCATATGATAGACATCCTTAGGTGTTATTTGTGACAAAAATACAGAGAAAAATTTATGTTGGCAGGCAATTTATGAAATTATTTATCATTATGTGGATTCTTACAGGAGTTGTTTTCATCTTCCGGCAGCGGTGGATTGCTGCATATCATCTTCGGCATTTATAAGTTTTTGTGAGGCACGTTTTTGTTTACCCCAATTGAAATTATATGCAATCTGAACAACAGGCATCCGGTCGAATCCGGAACTGCGGAGCATATTGCGGTTGGTGTTATACCTGTTGAGCGATTCCGACCCCATGCTGTATCGGGTGAAGGGCATGAACAATCCTCCAATGAAGGTGAATCCTTTCCAACGGTAACCTGCCATAATGGTCGACAGCTGTTCGGACCTTGATACAGTCTCGCCCCATAGTGTGGATGGATTGGATTCATAGGATGCGGATAATATGAATCCGCGATAGGTAGCTGTCACGGATGCATCACCGCTTATGCATCGGAATGTGTGGGCATATCCGGTCCCGGTACTCTTTGCCGTGTAGAGTCTTATTGTGCCCTTGGCTGTAATCATTCCCGGGACAATATCGACCTGCGGGGACAGTGCTATCTGCCATGATGTGTGGCCGCGGCTGTTTTCGAACGATGTGACCAATCTGTCGCCCTCCCATGTCATGAATGGAGCTATGGCATGGGGTGCGCGGTTCCATCTGCCATCAAGTTGCCCTGTGATGCGTGGAAATGTGAAATTGTACTGCATTTTGATGCTGTATGTGTTGTAGGCATAAAGATCAGGGTTGCCTATCTGGTACTGGAATCCGTCTATCTGTTGGATGCCGGTATCGGTCTGTGATGGGGTAGGTGTGGATGTGCGGCTTGTTAGGCTCAGGCGGAATTGCGAGCTGTTGTTGAGGCGATAGCTTGCTGCGATCCTGGGACGCAGTGCCCATGAGGATGTTTCGGTGTCATCATTTTCTCCGATGCTTATGTGGGAATACTGCGCCCCTATCCCGGCGGTTAGGCTCACTTTGCCCACACGTTGGAAATATTCGCTGAACATGTATGCGCGTTCTTGCCTCTGACGGCTTAATGATCCGGATTCACGTTCAGCTCTTGACCGTGAGCCTGAATATTGTGCCCCAGCGGTGAGTCTCTTGTCGTTGAACCGTTTTATATAGTTTCCCTCTATGCTTATGTTCTGTTGGCGGTCTTTGATTGAGGTATGTACATCCGTAATCACATCTTCATACGGATTGCTTTCTCTGTAATCATGTACCGACCTTCCGTTGAGTACAGAGGTGTCTATATCCAGTGCGATAGTCTGGGAGTGGGGAAGATTGTGCTCCACATAGGCATTGAATTTTGGGCGTAGTCCCGATCGGGATTCTTTTTCATGCAATATGATATTCCCATCACCGGATGAGAGAGACAACAGTCCGGTATTTGATCTTACCGTAGGCCACTCTTTGTTAAGATTCACTCCTATCCATACCACTGTTTTTTCAGGGTTTATGTAGTTGTATGACATCTTTGGAGTGAGATTGGTCATGGATAGATAGCCACCCAATGGGGTTTCGGTCCTTGTGACAGCAGTATCGTCAGGGCGGGTGAAAGTTTCGGAATATTCCCGGTGGCTGTCTATATGATTGGTGTATCTTCCCACAGCTCCGATAGCCCATTGCGAACGGCCGTGATTGATTTTCAGGTCGGCATAACCGTTGCCCCAAGCTTGGTTAAGGCTCTGCATGCCCTGTGTCATCAACGAGCCTCCGAAGGATGGATTGGTTACGATGATGTTGAGCACTGCCGTGGCATCGCCATAGCGCAAACCGGCATCATCAATCCATTCCACTCGTTTTATTGTGGATGGCTGAATAGTCTGCAACTGGTCAGACGAAGCTTTGCGTCCATTGATGCGTATCTCCACATCCTGCCCTGAAGAGCGTACGGATCCTGTAAGCTCGTTGACTGTCAAGGTTGGTATCATGAGGAATTTGAGCAGTGATATGCCGTTCTGAGAAGATTTGACAGCAGTCTCCGAAGGATACAGCACATCCATGTCGGCCTTATGGAGCACTCTTGGAGCCTTTACTGTGATCTCGCCAAGCATGATGTCAGTCATTGTGGTGTCGGTTGGGATAGGTCCGGATATTTCAGTGATAGAGACCGAGTCTGTGCCGGTTTTGGCAAAAGATGTGGTTGCAAATGCCACAATGATTGACAGAGTGATAGCTTTGTTGTGCATTTTATAGGGAACGAGGTTGTTTTTATATAAAAGACAACCTCGTTCCCTATTTGTGACATTTATCTATAAAAAAAGATTTTATCTTCTTATGGAATGAAATTTGAATTGTTATTGTATAGAACACGTTATGTGGCGTTTAGCTGTTTGGTAGAGCAAGTATTATTTCACTATAATTTCATCTGTGAAAATCCATCCGCCTAAAGTTTTGTCGGCACGGGCTTGAAATCTTATGTATCTTGCAGACGTGTCACCTTCCCATCCGAAATTCCTGAATGTGAAAACTTCCGATGTCGAAGTCTCATGTTCGATGCGCTTCACTTCATTGTAGTCTGTACCGTCAGATGATACGGAAATAATTATCTCTCTCGGCAGAAATACCTCAGGACCTACCACCTGAATGAAATCCGCGCTTATGGATCGGAGCTCTGTTACAGCCTCAAGGTCAATGGTCACGTCAAGGCGGTCACGTGATATAAATCCCTGCCATGCACCGTCGGAGTAGGTCCATCCTCCTCTTTTGCCGTCGGTGAGGGTCTTGTCACCTTGTGCCTGGTAGTTCGGGTTGTATGGGGCATTGTATTTCACCGGTTTGCCGAGTGCAAGGTGGCTGACAGGCTGTGATGCATTGTGGGGGTTGCCAATTTCATCTTTTAAGGGGAATGTATGGTATCCTCTTGATCGCAGCCACTCTATTTCTTTCAGCGCGCGGCTATGGAAATGGGCATACGATTTTCGGTCAGGACGGCTCCAGCCTACTTCTGCCAACGCCATCAGGCGCGGATATAGCATGTGCTCGTAATGCTCGTCGGTCTGAATGTATTCCGCCCAGAGATTGGCTTGTACACCGTAAATGAGTCTGGACTCCTCTTCGGTCAGAGCTTCCGGTGTAGGATTGTAGGAATAGATTTTCGACAGTGGCAGATATCCGCCTATAGCTTCTGGTTGAGAATAGGGTGCGTCCTGATATTGGTCTATGTAGCAGTAGGTTCCTGGGGTCATGATGGCACGGTGTCCGTTTCTTACGGCATTGATGCCACCTTCCTCTCCACGCCATGACATGACGGCTGCATTTGGCGCAAGGCTGTCATTCATGATTTCATCCCATCCAAGCAGTTTCCGGTTGTGTCTGCTCAGAAATGCCTCAATCCGGTTGATGAGATAGCCTTGCAGCGCATCAACATCTTTAAGCTTTTCATCCTGCATACGTTTTGCGCACTTCGGGCAGGTAGCCCATGTGGCTTTGCTCGCCTCATCGCCTCCCACATGGATATATTCCGAGGGGAAGAGTTCCATCACTTCGGTCAACACATCTTCAAGGAATGAGAACGTATCCTCATTGCCCACACAAAAGTCGGCACTCTCGTATGGCTCTCCAGGGCAGGAAAGCTCGGGATATGCAGCGAGGACTTCCTCCGAATGTGCCGGCATCTCTATCTCCGGAATGATTGTGATGTGGCGTTCGGAGGCGTATTCAACCAGTTCGCGTATATCCTCCTGGGTGTAATATCCCCCTTGGGCTTTAGGGTCTGACTCATTGCAGTACTTCCTGCCATTGTCGGCAAACCACCACTTTTTCCAATTGGCTTCAGGTCGCCACGCGGCAAAGTCGGTGAGACGTGGATATTTCTTTATTTCGATTCTCCATCCGGCGGCGTCAGTGAGATGGAGGTGCAGGCGGTTGAGCTTGTAACGCGCCATGGCATCGATCTGCTTCTTCACAAACTCTTTGCTGCGGAAATGTCGGGACACATCAATCATGAGTCCCCGATAGTCAAATCGCGGAGCATCCTCTATTTTCACAGATGCTACTTCCAGGCTTGTGCCATCGGCAGGTTGCGCCAGTTGCATCAATGTCTGCAATCCGTAGAATAGTCCGGTGTCGGTTGTTGAGCGTATGAGGATATGTGCGGGAGTGACCTCCATGCTGTAACCTTCGGGTGCAGAGGCGGCATCCCTGCTCTTCTGTAGTATTATTACATTCTCGCGCGGACTTTTATTTCCTTTAAATTTTTTATCGAAAGGGGCAGGAATGGTTGACAGGTAAGCTGTAAGCCGTTCTTTCTCATGCCCTTTGAGGTTGGTGTATAATTTTGTCTCTTCGGTGATACGGAAAGTACCGGTGCCGGGTGATGAGTTCTGCGGTAGAGGGATAACGGTCTGTGCCATAGAAATGCCTCCTCCATGCCATAGGACTGCGAACAGTGACACAAGGGTTATGAGACTGGTTTTCAATATGCTCATAGTAATCGGCATTTAGTCGATTGTGATTTCGTCAACAAACAGGAATCCCGGGTGCCCTTTTCCGCCATGCCATTCGGGTATGGACTTCTCTGATGCGGCTATAACTCTCACGAAGCGTGTTTTCACAGGATTAAAAGAGTAAGCGTGCTCATACAAGCCGTTACGGTCGGTTTCCTTCATGGCCGGACTGGATTCGGAGACGATCTCAGTGTAATTCTCGCCATCCTCTGAGACTTCGACGGTCACACTGCGTGCGTCAAAAATCCAGTCACCTTTTTCCACACATGTAGTGAAAGTCAGGTTTGAGATTTCGGTCGGTTCAAGCAGGTCGATGGTCACATCCATATCGTTGCGATAAAAACCTATCCAACGCCCTGTCTTGTAATTGCCATTCCCTTTGAGTCCGTCGGTCAATGTGGTGATGCCATTGAATTCATATTGTTTGTTGACAGGCTGATTTGCCGTAATAGGCTTGGAGGTTGATTTGCTGAAGATGATTTTTTCTGTGAGGAGGCGGCTTTTGCCTGTCGGACGAATGGCAAGCGCGTTGAATGTGCAGTTCTCTCTGATAGCGACTATGCTGTCGGCTACAGGCGACTCGGTTGTCGGCACAGAGCCATCCAATGTATAGTGGATAGGTGCGCGGTCAATTGTCTTAGTGACTGCATCGACTGTCCCGGTGGCAGGATTTGGGATAAAATCCGCTTTGACATCAAACACGTGTGTGGCGTAATTATATCCTTCGGCATCATACAATTTCATCATTTGCAGCAGGCGTGAAAGGAAGTCCTCATAATTCTTCTTTTCAGGTTCGGACCATTGGATTTCGGCAAGAGCCGACCAACGTGGCAATGCCATGTATTGCAGATGAGAGAATGTGGGTATGTATTCTGACCAATGGTTGGCTTGCACGCCTACAATATGCTTTTGCTGCTCAGGGGTCAGAATGGATGGCATGGGATCGTAGCCATACACTCGTTCGAGCGGGATGTATCCGCCTATCCCCAGTGGCTCGTTCTCAATATCTTTTGTCTGGTAATAGTCGAAATACAGATAAGTGTTTGGGGTCATGATGACATCATGGTTCTGTCGGGCAGCCTCTATGCCGCCACCTTCGCCACGCCATGACATCACTGTGGCGTTGGGAGCCAGCCCTCCTTCAAGAATCTCGTCCCAACCGATGATCTGACGGCCGTGGTCGTTTAAGAATTTCTCGGCATGATTGATAACGTAGCTTTGCAGATACTCCTCTTTGCTGTGCCGATCGTTGCCCTTGATACCAAGCTCTTTGATCCGGGCCTGGCACTTGGGGCACTCCTCCCATCTGGTTTTAGGACACTCGTCGCCACCTATGTGTATGTACTCTGACGGGAACAGCCCCATCACTTCAGTGAGGATATCATCGATAAAGGTAAGCACACTGTCGTTGCCGGCACAGAGCACATTGTCCGATACGCCCCATTGGGTCCATACCTCATATGGGCCGCCTGTGCAGCCTAAATGGGGATATGCCGCCAAGGCTGCCTGCATGTGGCCCGGAAGGTCTATTTCCGGAATCACGGTGATGTATCTCTCAGCGGCGTATGCTACTACTTCTTTGATGTCTTCCTGTGTGTAGAATCCTCCGTATGGCTTGCCGTCATATTCGCCGGAATTGCGTCCTATCACTGTTTCCTTGCGTGTGGACCCTATCTGGGTAAGCAATGGATGTTTCTTTATTTCCATGCGCCAACCCTGGTCGTCGGTAAGATGCCAGTGCAGGCGGTTCATGTTATGCAGGGTCATCATGTCGATGTAGCTTTTAGCCTCTTCGACAGTGAAAAAATGACGTGAGATATCGAAATGTACGCCACGGTAACCGAATCGTGGATAATCGTTGATTTCAACGGCGGCCAGCACCGGAGTGCTTTTGTGGACCACAGGTATGGATTTGCGCAGAGTCTGGACGCCGTAGAACACACCGGCTTCGCTTGTCCCTGAAATTGTGACACCCTCCTGTGTGACATTCAGCCGGTAAGCCTCAGGATTTTCGGCAGGATGTCCGAGTTGCAGGAGTATATTCCCTTTGCCGTCCGTTCCGGTAGCTATGTCGTAGTCTGTACCGGTAGCTTTCTTGAGGTATTCCGCAAGGAACATGGCATTGCGACGCATTTTTTCATTTCCGTCGGGATAGATGATTTTTGTCCCGCTGTTAAGCACGAATTCCCCCTCTGAGGTGATTTTGATCTCCTGAGGAATAGGGATTGTGTGATAATTAGCAGTAGTTTTCTCTCCCGAACAGGCAGCCAACGCCCCTGTCACTGTAAGTATTCCGGCAAGTCTGAATAATTTTCTCATGGTGATTAGTGGATTGCAGATATTGAAATAACGCCACGAGGCATATTTAATGGCTGGGCCAGTGATGTCTTTTGACGTCCATAGAATAGCCAAGAAAATTCTGTTAAAGTAACAGAATTAAAGCGTCCGTTCAAAGATACTCAAATCCTCATGATTACGCAATAGCCTTGTATTAATTGACTGATAAATAGGATAAATATTGTGTTTATGATATTAAATGATTAGTTTTGTGGCTAATTAACTATAAACC